>JBDRFE010000030.1:0-15393 GCA_043819075.1 archaeon | reverse complement strand
AATTGAATTACCTCTTGCTCCGTAATCAGTTCTTCAGGCAAAATCCCATTTTTTGGCTCTTTATTCTTAATCCAACTAATGATACGAGGATAAACTTCATCTTCACCTAAAAGCCATTTATAGAACCTTTTTAGAATAATCTTGTAATCAGATTTAGTCCAGGCAGAATAATTCCTTGACTCCAATTCACATAAAAGAGATTCAATGTCTTGTTTGTCTGCTGAATCAAATGGCTTATTGAGGATTAAGGCTAAGTCACGGAGCATATAAACAGATTTTTTTAATCGTATTGCTTTGATTCCTTGAGCTTTCATTGAATGAATGAATTTTACAATCAATTCTTTGTTTGAATCTAAAATTGAAGAAGTTGAGAGACTGGTTAGCGCAGAAGACAGCCTTTTTTCTGAAGAGTATATGTCGTACTGCTTACCGCTAACCACTAACTCATTACAGTCGGTATAATCCCGCCTCCCGGATTTGCACCGGGGACCTCTCGGTGTCCGATTTCGATCGGACGCAACAACGCAGTACTTCGCTTTGCTCAGTACAGCTGTCACTCCTAACACCTTTTTCAGTGTTTGCAAAAAACTACAGCCGAGCGCACTACTACTATGCAAAGGCGGGTTCCTTTTTATCATTAAAAAATGATTAAGAAGTAGTGGTTTGAAGAATTTAAAGCCTTTTCTGTTTTTTTTGGGAATGCAAACCATTATATTGCAGTTTTTTGTTTAAATTATAGCCGTTATGGTTTTTGGAGGGTGGTTTATGGAGAAAAACATTGTGGATGTAATTGCCTTGGTTTTAGTCATTATAGGAGGACTGAACTGGGGTTTAGTCGGAATAGCTAATATGGATTTGGTTAAAATCATTTTTGGCTCAATTCCTGTTCTGGCTCAACTAGTTTATGTATTAGTTGGATTGTCAGCATTATACATGATTTACGTTTCTTTTATGAAAAAATGATGCTTTTAATCCACTTTTTCTTTTTTTTTATTTTCTTGTTTTTTCGTATAACACTGGAACAATCAGTGAAACCCATAAACCTAAAAACAGCATTAAAGCAAACTGCACTGAATCTGAAATAAATTCTGGCTGCAAAATTATTGGTGCTGTCAGCAAAGCCATTCCGATAAAGCCAATAACTGTTTTTTCTGTTACTTCTTTTTTTGAAATTTTTTTCTGCTCGAAATCTATTTCTCTCAAGAAAAAGAATCCAGCGTAATAGCCAAAGAATAATCCTCCGTAAACAAATTTTGGGCTCAAAAAAAGAAGCAATAATGCAATTGCAATTAGCACTCCTATAAGAATTTCGTCCTGTATTTTGCTTAGCTTAAAAGAATAGTTTTCCAGGCTTTTCAGCACTCTGTTGTTGCTCATTCCGATTAATATTCCTAACACAACTCCTACAACAACATCTGAAGGAAAATGTGCTCCTAAGTAAAGCCTTGAATAAGCCACTAAAATTGTTGCAATCCCTAATCCTACGACAATTAACTTGTTTTTGTTGTTCAAGTAGTAGCCGAATATTGCTGCAATGGTAGTTGAATGCCCTGAAGGAAAGCCAAACCCCCCGAATCTTTCTTGCACTAATACTCGGAATCCTTCGTCAATCGAAGGCCTTGGCTTGTGAAAGAATTCTTTTGCTGCTCCGACAACCAGTACAGAGAAAACAATTAAGTTCATTAAATGAAAGGATTCTTTTTCTTTTCCTCTCCAATACAAAAAAGCCACTAAAAACAGCCATAACAAAGGCGACCCTAATTCAGTTAAAAACCTTATTAAGTAATCCATGTAATACAATGGAATTGGATGAAAGTTTTGCACTGCATGCAGTATTGTTGTGTCAGAGAACTCTAATACCATGAATTAAACCTTTGCTTTTTTTACTTTCTTCATTCCCGGAATCTCTATTTCAGAGTAATCCACTCTTATTTTAATGTTCTTTAAAGCTTTTTTCATTGCATAAACTTTTAAAAATTCTGAGACTTCTTTTTTTTCTCCTTTCCGCCATTGAGGTTTTTCAACTAATTCATTTATTATTGCATTAATTTTTCTTGTGTTCACTTCCTGAATGATTTTTTCAGGGCTTTTCCCTGCTTCATTTAGAATTTCATTTAAAGCTGAATCCAGTTTCTGTAGTTCAACAATTTTTCCCAGATTTTCTTCAACTTTCCTGTCTAATCCTGTTCCAAGGGAAGCCAGAAACTCCATTACGCTTTTTGGATTAGTTTGTTCTGTTACCTTTAATTTTTTGATTGAAATCCAGCCATTCATGTTTGCTACAAACTGAATTGATTCTTCCATTGCATCACCTTCTCAATATTAAAAGTTTTATAGTATAAATAGTTTTTCTTTTAAGAAAACCATTAAACTGTTTTTTTTATCCAGAAATTAACTTATTTGTGCGTTATCTTTAAATTAAAAACTGGGCTTTGTTTTTTCATGCCTTTAATGAAAAAGCATGTGCTTGCAAATCTTAGGCACATGGCTGGAAAAAAGCTTGTCAGAATTGGTTCTGGGGTTGCCAAAATTGGCTCAAGAATGACTGCAATGGATTCAAATCAGGCTTTGCACAAGCTTTCTTCCCTTGGCTTTACCTCTGTTGTGCGTGCAGGAAAACTTACTTTGATTTACCCTGGCGGAAAAAGAGTGCCCTTTACTGACGTTAATTCAAGGCAGACAATGCTTGAATTAGACAAAATTCTCAGAAAGCATTCAAAAAGAAAATAGTTTTTTTTAACAGCCTGTTCCATCTGCAGTGCATGGCTCCAAATAGTTTGCGTCAATGATTTTAATTACTTCAACTTCTTCGTTGTTAAAACTTCTTTGGGGCACAAAGCATTCTCCTTCTAATACATATCTTTTTCCTTCAATTGGAAATCCTCTTTCGCTCCACTCGCACCAGCCAATCCTTAATTCCTTTAAGTTTTTTACTCCAAGCTCTGCCAGCTTAGAGGAAGCTGTCGGGCTAAGCATGCATTCACTGCTCCAGCAATACACTATAATGTCTTTGCCTTCAGGCAGTTCCTTGTAACGTGAAGGAATTTCGCTTAAAGGCATTGAGATTGCTCCCTTAATGTGCCCTAAATCATATGCTGTTTTGTCTCTTGAATCAACTATTACAAAGCTGTTATCGTTTGCATTCATTCTCTGTAGCAGAGTGTAAGAAGAAATTTCTGTTAATGGAACTGAAACCGTTTTTTCAAATGCAATTTTTTCCTTGTTTGCAGAAAAAAATGCTTCAAATATCATCGCACCGGCAATTCCTGCTATAAGGCAGGCTAAAATGATTAATGCAATGCTTTTGTTAGGCGCACCTTTGTTTTCCATAAAAAATACTCAGACAAAAAAGAATAAAAACAGTGCTGTGTTAAAAAACAGGAAAAGCCTCTAGGGGGAAGATGTATATTTGTCCTGTTTTTATGAAAAATTAAAACTATTTTTTATGAACATAAATTAACAATTTTCTCCTGTTGAAACCCAGTTATAATCGTTGCATTTATATAACTGCCCTTCAACACAATTGGTTTCCCCTTTTTTGCAGTTTTGAGGGTAGTGCAAAGGAGGCAGTATATATGAAATGGCTACATCATAGCAGCCAATATCATTTTCTATTACATTGTTTACTGTTCCAAGTTCTTGTGCACCCACAAGCTGTAATCCATCCGATTCAATTGTTTCAGCTACAGGTAAGTCAGTCCCAATTATTATCACATAAGCCACATTTGAAATGTCATACAAGTTTTCAATGAAAGAGTCTAGTTCTTCAAAAGAACTTCCACTGAATTTATATAAACTTCCAGAAATTCCTGTGTCTATTTTAACAGCATCTATGAACTGATTAATTGAATTGACTAATTCAGGATTATTGTAAATTCCGTTTTGTTTTATTATTATGCCAAGTTTGTTTTTTTCTTCTGGAGGGCTGCAAACACAATCAACTCCTAATTTATTAGCCCATCCACATGAAAGTTCTTCTGTTCCATTACCAGGCAAATGCGCTGTTATATCTCCATGCAAATATAGTTCGCTTCTGGAAACTTCAAGCAAAGATTTTCCTGCAATTTCTCCTGAACTTAATTTTTTTTGTAAATTTTGCTGGTATTCATAGCCACCAAAAGGATCCATATAAAGCCATACTCCTGAACCGGTCATTGCCTGTGGCCAGCAACAAAACTGGTCTTTATTGTCCCAGATTATCCAGCTTCCACAGGCTTTTGCGTCAACAAGAAGAGCCGGAGAACCGTTTTCAAAAGCAAAGTTTATGAATTCCTCATTTGTAGTATAAATTTTGTTTCTTTCGGATTCTGTTTCATTCAAGTTTAACCCAAAGCCTGCTGTTGTAGGGTTTCCGTGCACAAAATAATTAAATATTATGTGCTTTTTTTTGAGTTCTTCAAGCACCCTGTTGAAATCTGTGTTGTATATTTTGGTTAATGGATAAGAATAGACAGGATCTGTAAAATGTCCCCCGACAGGGCTTCCAATGCTTTCAGAAAGATTATTGTCCCATTCAATAAATAAGTTATCCTTTTCGTATTGATTAAATAATTCGTTTGAGTTTTTGTGATAATATTTGTATTTTTCTATAATTGTTTTAACAAATTTAACTTTGTATTGATTGCATTCTTGTTGTGTTAAACCATAACACATATTTAACATTTCATCTAAATTCATGCCAGTGCAATCAGAATTTGACCGGCATTCGTTTGTTCCTATCCCCTGCACTTCAATACATTGTTGGTTGCTGCATTTTGAATGCGTTTCTTTTTGAATTGTGCTTGTTTTTTCTATGGCTATATTGTCGGCAGGAATAAGTTTGACTGCTTTTCCAATTCCGTTTTTTTCTTCAAGGCAGCCGAAAGAGATTGTTAATGTAATTATTAAGAAAATTAACAGTATTTTGTTCATACAGTATTTTATGTATTAATCAAATATAAAGTTAACTTTAAGAGAAAAATAAAAAAAATAGTTAAAGAAACAACATGGCTTTTTCTGCTTAAAAGGACTTATTTCTCTTCTGTAATAGTTTGCAATAAGTTTAAACTTTTATTTTAACTTTTTGGTTTTCCTTGGCTAAAAGGCCAAAGCCTCTAGGACTAGGAAAACAAATTATTCAAAGCCTATCAGGCTTTTTGGTTTACAATAAAAATATGGTGTAAAAGCAGTTAAAAACAGTTTTATGATTTTTCTAGTTTTTTTTGCATGATGTTTAAGTATTTTTTCCATTGAGTTTCGTTGATTTTTTGAGAGTTGTAGCCAAAATTTTTATGGTCAAGGAACAATAAAACTTTTGGTTTATTAGAATTAATGGTTTTTAAATGTAATATGTTTCTTTCTGCAAAGTAATCATAGCCCCATTCCATCATTTTTTCGTATTCTTTTTCTTGTTCCTTGTTATAAAAAATTACCCCACCATACCTTTTAAACATTTTTTTGTCTGCAATTTTGTTTAATTCTCCATCATGCCAATAATCAAGGGCATCATCTTGATGGCTGTTCATAATTGATTCATCTGTTTCTCCATTCTTTTTCAGTTCTTCATAATCCATTTTAGCTTTTTTTTTAAATTCTGGATTTTCTCTTTCTTCTGTTAAAAATTTCTCATATATTGGGCCTTCATTATTTAAATCATGTAGAATCAGACTTTCTTGAAAAAAAGTATTTTTTGGATTGCTTTTACTAACCCCGAATATTTCACTGTATAAAGGATGCCATGCATAGTCTATTTTATATCCTAAATCAGCGGCAATTTCCTGTAACTTTTTTTTATCCATTGATTGGAGGGAATATGATTTTCTGCCGAATTCTTCGTCCACTTTAAATTCATTCATTTAACAATTAGTGAATTAAAACAATTAATAATATTTGCCTGATTTGTCTTTAAAAGCCTTTAGGGCGTGAAAAACAAATTATTCGAAGCTTTTTTTGCAGTGCGTGGTAACCTAAAACACTTAAATTCTGTTTGGCATATTATAGTAATTATATGGCTAAAGTTAAATTATTTGGATGCAAATGTGAAAGATGTAAACATATTTGGGTGGCAAGAACCAAAAAAGGCAAGCCTTTAGTTTGCCCTAAATGCAAAAGCCATTACTGGGACAAACCACAAAAAAAGACAAAAATGAAATAGGGCTTTACTTTTTTGAAGGAAGCCTCTAGGGGGATTTGAACCCCCGACCTACTGATTTCTCGATTCCGCTCGAGAGTAACGGTGCAGGACATTCACTTCGTTCAGTCCTGCTAGCACGGTTTTACGCCGTGCCCGCATACCAACTGATCGTGACGGTTGCGAAGCATGTACGGGTTTATCCCGTACTTCGTTACCAACCGGCGAAACGGTTGTACAAGTCAGTCACTCTACCACTGAGCTATAGAGGCAAACGCTTTAATTAAAAGAACTAAAGCAATAAATACTTTTTAATGAAATCAATTAAAAGCATTTGTTCTGCCTGCCAGGAATGCTGTAAAAGGTATAATATCACTTTACTGCCAAAAGAAGCAGAAAAAATAGCAAAAAAACTGGGTTTAAGCAAAAAAGAGTTTATTGAAAAAAACTGTGAGTTAATGCTGCAGTTTTTTCCTTCAGGAAAAACAGAAAACTTTTTTGCAGTAAAAAAACAGGTGGTTCCGGAAAAAATTCTTGAAAAACTGGAAAAGCACTCTGATTCAGATTATTTTTTTGTTCTGCCAAACATTTCTTTAAAGAAAAAAGAACACTGTGTTTTCCTTGAAAACGGGTTATGCACTATTCATGAAGCAAAGCCAATGCAATGCAAGTTGTTTCCATTCATTTCACTGAAAAAAGAAACCGATTTTAAAAAAAGTTATTCTTTCTGCGCTTTACTGAAACAAGGCTTTAAGCATGAAAAAGATTTTCAGGAAAAATCTCAGGCGCATTATGAAAACATAAAAAACTATTTTGATAAAATAAAAAAACAAGGCTTTAATTCTATTTGGAAAATTCTTCCGAAAAAAGGAAATGCTTTCTTTGAAGACAAAAGGCTGTGCGAGCTAAGTAAAGAAGATTTTAACGCAATTTTTCAGGCCAAAACCTTTAAATAGTGTTATGAATATATATTCATTACAGAATTTTAATGGAGGTATTCATGATGCCGAATAAAGATGGAAAAGGCCCTGAAGGAAAAGGACCAAAAACAGGAAGAAAAAAAGGAAAATGTAAATAAAAATTTAAAGGAGGTAATAATTATGCCTGGCTATAATGGATTTGGACCTGCTGGAAGAGGCCCTTTAACAGGAAGAGGTTTTGGTTATTGCAGAAAAGGATGCGGAAGAGGCTTTAGAAGAGGTTTCGGAAGAGGATTCAGAAACTTTGGTTTCTATGACGAACCTTTCAGCAGGCCTTTAACCAATGAAGAAGAAAAAAAAATTCTTCAAGAAGAGTTAAAAGACATTGAAGACGAAAAGAAAGCAATTGAAGAAAAACTTAAAGAAATAAAGGATTGAAATGGTCAGGCCAAGAAGATTCAGAAGAGTTCATTCAGAACCAGACATAACTTACTTTAAGCCAGCCGGAATCAAATTAAGGGAACTGGAAGAAGTAATTGTTTCGGTTGAAGAATTTGAGGCTGTGAGATTAAAGGATTTAGTTGGATTAGACCAAGATGATTGTGCAAAAAAAATGAATATTTCCCAGCCGACTTTCCACAGGCTGATTCTTGGCGCAAGAAAAAAGATTGCCGAAGCAATAGTTAAAGGCAAAGCAATCAGGATTGAAGGAGGAAACTATTGTTTTTCCGGCAATAAAATTAAAAGAGTTAACGACTAAAGTGTTTTCATGGACCTTTCTTTTTTAAGAAATTTTCTTAAGCCAAAATTTAATTTGTTTCTTGTTGTTTTTCTTGTTCTGCTCGGAGGCTTTATTGTTTTTTTTCCTTTTGATGCAAACCAGCAGCAGGTTTCAGGAAACAATTTGACTGTAAATTATTTTTTTCTCCCGGAATGCCCTCATTGTGCTGAACAAAAACCAATTATTCTTGAACTCCAAAATGAATTGCCTGAATTTTCTTTTGTCTTCAATGATGCTTCAACTGTTGATGGCTCTAAATTGTATCTTGAATTGGCTGTAAAAACCGGCATTGATTCTTCTGTTATCAGGACTCCGACTACTTTTATCGGAAACCAGGCTTTGGTTGGAGTGCATTCAAAACAGGAAATCTTGGATGCGATTTCCAGTGCACAAAACAATGAAGCAATTAAACCAGATGAAAGAAGTTCAACTGCTTTAACTGAATTTGATTTGCCTTTTTTAGGCAAAACCAATTTGACTTCTTTTTCCATTCCTGTTCTGGCAGTTGTTTTGGGCTTGATTGACGGATTCAATCCTTGTGCAATGTGGGTCTTGGTTTACTTGATTGCAGTTTTAGCTAATGTAAAGGACAAGAAGAGAACCTGGATTGTTGTTGGCAGTTTTGTTTTTGCTTCTGGTTTGCTTTATTTTTTGTTTATGACTGCCTGGCTTAATGTTTTTCTGTTTTTAGGTTACATCAGATTTCTAACTGTTTTAATTGGATTACTTGCTTTAGGCGGAGGAATTTTAAGTGTCAAAGAATTTTTTGATTCAAAAGGAAATTTAACCTGTAAAGTTGGAGACGAAAGTTCTCATAAAACGACAATGAATAAAATTAATGAATTAATTTCCCAGCCCTTGTCTTTGGCAGTAATTTTTGGTGTTTTTGCTTTGGCTTTTGTTGTTAATTCAATTGAGTTTGTCTGTTCTTCTGCTATTCCGGCTGTTTTTACGCAGATTCTTGTTTTAAGCAATCTCTCTTTTTTTGAGCATTATTTTTATATTCTGGTTTACGACTTTTTTTTCATGTTAGATGACATGGTTATTTTTGGTTTTGCGGCTTTTGCAGTTAACAGCAGTTTCATGCAAAAGTATGCTGTTTACTGCAAGATTTTAGGCGGCGCAATTCTTGTTGTGCTTGGATTAATTTTATTGTTTGCGCCAAACCTTTTAGCCTGAATTTATTCCATGAATTTTGCAATAACTATTCCTGCTCCAAGCATGTAAAGCAGACTTCCGATGAAAGAGCTGATTGTAAATCCGATTGGATAAGTCATGCTAGTATAAACTATAAACGCTGATGGAATTCCTGCTACAAGCCAAACCAATAATCCAAAAGTTTTTCCTTTGCTTAAATAATTTCCTTCAAGCTTTAAGAAAGGATAAACTATTGTCATTGCAAAACTTAATACAAATGGGTTCAGGAAAAATAACAGCATTAAAGGGTCTTCAATGCTTCGCATTCCGCCTAATTCAAGAATATTATAAGGAAACGCTATTGAAACCAATGAATCAAAAACAAAGCTAATAATCCAAATTGCAATTCCTGCAGCAATTCCTGAAAGCAAAAACTTTTTTAAATCCAAATAAAACCACCTCTGTATTTTAATTAAACAAATTCCACTCATTTTTAATGAGTGGTTTAATTCAGTGGAATTTGTAACGTCAAAAACCACTGTTACAAACCACCAGTCTCTGACTGGTGGTTTTTGACAAGATTGAATAAACTCTTTTAAATAATAACTTTTATGTTATATTCAGGCATGTTTTCAGTTAAAGGGCAAGGGACAGTTGAATACCTGGTTTTAATTGGGTTATTGATAGTTATTGCTTTGGTTGTAGTAGGGGTTTTTGGAGGCGTTTCAGGTTTATCCACTGGAATAAACGAAAACCAAAGCAAAATTTACTGGAATACAACTTATCCTCTTTCATTAAAGGAATGGAAAATAACAACTGAACCAACTGAAGCAGTTTTTGTTGTCCAAAATTTGGACGCTAAGCCGATTACTTTAACTGAAATAACTGTTAATGGAATTGACATTGGAGTTCAACCAGATGTAATTATTCCTGCAGGGCAAATTGCGACTGTTTCAGGTATAACAGGGGTTGCTGGTTCAAGCGGAGAAAACTATGAATTTGAAGTAAAATTAACTTATTCTTCTGGTGTTATTACAGGAAACATTTTTACAGGACAAAAACCTATTGCAGGAAAAATTCTTCCTTCTTCAGTTGCATCATGCAGTTGCGGTTCATGGAATAATGTTTTTTGCGGAGGAAGCTGTTCTTCTGACCAAATGCAGCAGACAAGATCCTGTAATCCGGCTGGCTGTGATATTGAATCACAATGCATTGATGATTCTTGCAGTGCTTGGGCAGATAATTCTTGCGGCGGAAACGGTTGCAGTTCAATTCAATTATACCAGACTAGAACATGCAATTTTGGTTGTGCCCCGCAAACTCAATGTGTTAATGATTCTTGCACTGCATGGCTTGATGGTGTCTGCGGCGGAGGAAGCTGTGATTTAAATCAAACACAGCAGACAAGAACTTGCAGTTTAGGTTGTGATGTCCAAACTCAATGCGTTGATGATTCTTGTACTTCATGGGGAGCAGATTACTGTGTTAATGAGCAGTTATGCCATGACAGGACCTGCGATTACGGCTGCCTGCCACAAACAGAGTGCCCTGTAATATGTGACCCTGGCTGTTGTGATGCTTATTGTGTCAGTCAGGGAAGAACATTAGGAGTCTGCAATACTTCTGGGCGCTGCAGATGCTTTGGCTAAACTGCCGCGCAACTGCCCAGCCAGTTGACATCTGTGCATGGCGTAAAGCCATGCTAGCACGACTTTATGTCGTGCCTCGTGACAGCCGAGCGAAATCGGCTAGCGAAATCGCGAAAATGCCCCGAGCGGGATTTGAACCCGCGTCGCTGGCTTGAGAGGCCAGAATCCTTAACCGAACTAGACCATCGGGGCTTTTTTCCAGAACATTTCAAATCTTTTTTTATGTTTTGGATTGCTAAATCCTATTTCTTTGTAGTATCTCCACACAGCATTAGCATTTCCTATTGAACAGTCTTGACTGTTTCTGTTTTTCTTCACCACCCATTTAGAAACACTGTATCCTAAAATTTTTAAGGCTTTATTAAAGTCTCTTCTTATATTTGGAGAAGCATTGCAGAACCAAATACTAGGTGTTTTGTGTCTTTTTGTTTTTGGGCATATACTGCCATCAGTGTCTATAAGGCCCCTAATACAAGCTTCAAGATATTTTTTGTTATCAAAAACCCATTGAGGTATTGAAGCGTTGTTTGTCACCTTGTTTCCTGGTTTCAGTCCAAAATGTTTTAAAGTGAAATTTAAGTGTTTGCTTTGTTTGAATAGTATTACAACTTGCACGTCTTTTAAGTAATTAATTTGAGGAGTAATGTCAAACAACTTTTCAAATATATTACTCACCCATTTTGTTATGTAATCCCAATCATCAACCTTATGCCCAAATACTCTTGTTTGATAAATGCTTTTTTCTTTCATCTCATACATGTTGCCGTCTCCAAGCATTATTCCAATTAATTCTGCGAGAGTTTCATTAGGTTCTGTTATTAATAACCTAGATTTTTTAGGCTGGCTATAACTATTTTTGCCACCTTTTATTTGCCCCCAGTTGCTCTCAAGCATTTTTTCTATTTCAGTATCATAGTTTTGCCCTGCTAACTTCACTAACTTTCTATATAAATCTTCTCTTAACGTCCAAACTTCTTTTCTTAACTCATTTCTAAGATATCCGCTAGAAATGTTAAGATATGCGGCTAATTCAGACCAGCTAAATTTTGCTTTACTCTTTGCTTCATGCAATAACTCTTTTTGTTTTCCTTTAATTAGTTTTATTCTTTTTTCAGAATTCTCAACATACTTCATATTGAAATCTTGATTTTGTGATTTATAAACGCTTTTGAGAGTATCTTGCCACTGAACTTTATGAACAATCTAAAAGATAATTTCAAATGGCATCAAGTTAGAATTCCATTAAAAACTAAGAACAACTTTCTCAAAACCTTTCCTTTAAAAAATAAAAGAAAGTATGCCGGTGGAGGGATTTGAACCCTCGACCTTTTGATTATGAGTCAAACGCTCTAACCAGGCTGAGCTACACCGGCGAATACTGGATTTAATATTTCTTTATGGAAAGCATTTAAAGAATAACAGAAGCAGATTAAATTACTCTTTGCCTATTCTGCTTTTAACTTCAATTTTGCCTTTATCGTATAATATGATTCTGTCTGCATAGCCTACAAACAATCCTGTTTCTAGTACTCCGGGAATTTCTTTTGCCTGATACTCAAATTCTTCCGGCGAAGGAATTGAATCAGTTAAAACATCAATTATATAGTTTCCTGATTCAGTTTTAGTTAAGCTTTCTCCTGTTTTTCTTTCTTTTGCCGCACCCATGCTTTCTAACTGAAGTTTAGTTCTCTTCCACCAGAAAGGAGAAACTTCAAATGGCACAACCCCGAATAATCTTGAAACAAAATTCTTTTTTTCTGTTACAATAATAAGTGTTTCAGCGCTTTGTGCAATCATTTTGTCCCTGACAAAACTTTTTGACTGCCTTTTAACATAATTATAGCTGTGGTCAACTAAATCAGCGAACTCTATTGCTACATCAACTTCTTTTTCATCAAGTGAACCCATTTCCAAGTTTAATTGTTTTAAAATTAAAGTCATTTCAGCTGAAGTCGGAACAATTTTTAATTCAAGGCTTTCAATTTCTTTTTTTAAAGCCATTTTTTTTAAAAACTTTACTCCTAATTCGCTTGAGCCGATTCCAATGGTTTGCCCGTGCTTAATATATTTTTCAACTAAAGCTTCAATCTGGTCTTCTGGAATCATTTAATCAACAATATTAACGCTTTTGTTGTTAAAAAAACTAATGCTTTCTGCCGAATTTTTTTCTTATAAATTCAGGCACTTTTATGTAAAGAAATGCAGCTACAAACGAAACCAGCACAATTCCCCACAACAATAAAATTCCCGCGAGATCTTGCTTGTTTATTATTCTGTATAATGTTCCGCCTATTAGAAGACTTATCATTGGAATAAAAATAATTATTCCCAAAAAAATTTTAGGATTCATTTTAGTGTTTTTTTCAATCCAAACCAGAAAGAAAGCGAGAGCCAATGCAATTAAAGGCAAGCCAAAAACTACTGCAAAAAACAAGGGAGTTAATTTTATTTGGGTTAAACAAAAACTAATTGATTCTTCGCAGTCATTTATGCCCTGTAAAAGAATTAAAATCACGAGAAAAAAATAAATCAATGCCAGTTTTTTGAATGAAAATTTGTTGTTTGAGTAAAAGAAGTCAGCCCACTTTTCTAACGGTCCTTTTTCTTTTTTATTTTTCATGTTCAAAATAAAGGCTTTTCCTGTTAAAAAAACTGCTGTTTCATGCAATGCCTTTAAATACTTTTTTTTATCCAGTTATTTTATGCAAAGAGTTGAGCGACTTTGGCAAAATTAATTCTGATTCTGTTTTAGTTAATTATAGCTCAAAAAAATTTTTTTCTGAAGGGAGCTGCCAGAACAGCGAAAGCCTTTGGCTTGAACAAAATAAAATTAATTGAAATCTCGCTTCTTAAACCGCATGAAAAAATAATTCCTTCAAGGCTCTTAAAAATCATTAATTCAATCAGAAAAAACAAGACTCTTTTTTTCCCTGTGGTAATAGACAAAACAAGTCTTACAATCCTTGACGGCCATCACAGGGTAAAAGCTTTCAGGCTTCTTGGAATAAAAAAAATTCCCTGTTTTTTGGTTGACTATTTTTCTGATGAAATAAAGTTATTGAACAGAAGAAAAGGGTTCAGTGCAACAAAATCAGATGTGATTTCAAGGGCTTTAATTGAAAACCTTTTTCCCTGCAAAACAACAAAACATGTTCTTGAATTATTCAGGATAAACTATAAAATAGGAGGTAATACAATGAACAAAATAAAAGAAATTAAAACAAAAAACTTTGAGGAAGGGAGGAGTCTTTGGCGTCATCCAATTGCCTGTTGAAGATTTGCCAAAACATTACTACAACATTCTTCCGGATTTGCCTGAAGAACTTCCTTTTCCTTTGAATCCAGGCACAATGCAGCCTGTAAAGCCACAAGACTTTGAAGTTTTGTTTCCAAAAGAATGCATTAAACAGGAATTCAGTTCAGAATCTTTTATCAGGATTCCAGAAGAATTAAGAGAGCAATACATTTTTTTGGGCAGGCCAAGGCCTTTATACAGGGCTTTAAGACTGGAAAAAAAACTTTCCCTTCCAAAAGGGATAGAAATCTATTATAAAAGAGAAGACTTAAGCCCTGTTGGTTCGCATAAACCAAACACTGCTTTAGCTCAAGCATATTATGGAAAAAAACAGGGGTTTGAAAATGTTTCCACTGAAACCGGTGCAGGGCAATGGGGTTCAGCTGTTTCTTTGGCAGCAATGTTTAATGAACTAAAAGCAGAAGTCTTTATGGTGAGAAGTTCTTTTTTGCAGAAGCCTTACAGGGAAATTTTAATGAATTTGTTTGGGGCAAAAGTTTTTGCTTCTCCTTCAGAAAACACTAATATTGGAAAACAATTGCTGAAAGAAAAAAAGAACTTTAATGGTTCTTTAGGCATTGCAATAAGCGAGGCAATAGAAAAAGCAGCAACAAACGAAAAAACATTTTATTCTATTGGCTCTGTCTTAAACCATGTTTTAATGCATCAGACAATAATTGGTTTGGAAACAATCAAACAGTTTGAATCAATTGACAAAAAACCTGATGTATTAATTGGCTGTGTTGGAGGAGGAAGCAATTTTTCAGGAATGGTTTATCCTTTTATGAAAGACAAACTAAAAGGAAAAGAAGACTTTGAAGTGATTGCAGTTGAACCAAAAGCAGTTCCAACTCTAACCAAAGGAGAATACAGGTATGATTTTGGCGACACAGGAAAAATGACTCCATTAATTAAAATGTATACTGTGGGCTATGACTTTATTCCAGAGCCAATTCATGCAGGAGGCCTAAGATATCACGGGGATTCTCCTTCTCTTTCACTGCTGAAAAAGCTTGGTTTTATGAAAGCAGTTGCATACAACCAAAAAGAAACTTTTGAAGCGGCAAGACTTTTTGCCAACAGTGAAGGAATAATTCCTGCACCAGAAACAGCTCATGCAATAAATGCAGCAATTGACTGTGCGTTAAAGGCAAAAAAAGAAAAACAACAAAAAATTATTGCCTTTAATTTTTCAGGGCATGGTTTGCTGGATTTGGCTGCATACAAGCAAATGCAGAGGGCTTAAAGCCCTCTTTTTTTATTTTACTTTTTTGCTGTAATAGTTATTTTTTTGACTTTAATGAAATAGTATGCCACTGCAACTAAAACTGCTATTATCAGGAAAAGCCATATCTGGCTTAGCCAGTCATCTGAATATAATCCTTTTATTTTGGCTTCCTGGCAGGCAGTAATATAGTTTTGCGCGTAATACAGTCCGGGGCTTAAAGTCAGGACTTCTTTCATTAATCTTTCAGTTGAACTGCAGTCTTTTCTGAAAAAAG
>JBDRFE010000029.1:0-61160 GCA_043819075.1 archaeon | reverse complement strand
GAAGTATTCAAGTGGATGGAGTTCAGCTGAACTGGTTTCAAGCAAAACCTCAGTTGACCCGGTGATAACAGTGAATGGAAATGAATTGATTGTCTTGTTTTCCTCTGATTCAAACTCAAACAAAAATGTTTTCTTAACAGGATTTAATGGAACTGCATGGGAAAAAGAAATAGAGTTAACGCATTGCAGAGGAAACACAAATTGTGTTAATCCAGTTGTATTAGATGAAGGCTTAGTGGATGGAAAACTGGCTTATGCTTACAGGAAGTTTTCAGGAGAAGAATATTCAACTTTGGACTCAAATTTAATGTATTCTTTGTTTGACTTGAATTATTTTTATTGGAGTGAAGTGCAATGAAAAAAATTTTAATGGTTTTATTGATTGTATTGTTTTTGGGTTATAGTTTTGGTGACCAACCGCCTCCAGAAGAAACAATTAAAGACCAGGGTATTGACTATGATGATCCTTATTTGAGCATTTATTTTGATGACCAGAAAGCAGACGGTTATTTTTTTGGATTAGATGAAAATATTATGATAAATGGGAGAACTAAATGCAATGAATCCACTTGTGGTGCTGCAAGCTCTTTTATTCAATGGTGTGAAGGAATTGCCTGCAACAACTGGCAGAATGCTGGTGCAACAGGAAAAATTAGTTTAGTTGCAGGAACAAACCCTGATTCAAATGCAAATTTGTTGGTAGGAAAATTTTATGATTTAAACTGGACAATAAAAATAACAGAACAAGGCATTTACGAGCTAAGAATCCTGGTTGATGCAGTTTATACTCCTCCAACAGCCACTAATCCTACTTATAGGACAGTATTCAATGGTTATTCAACAAAAACAACCCTAATAGACAATAATAGTTTATGGCAGGACTTTGACGCAAACCTGCATTTAAGCTGTGTTGACGTAAATGCAGTAGACTGCAATGCAAGTTATTATAGGTTAGATGTTAATCCAAGAAAAGATGTGAATTTTGGCGATTTGAATTTATACAATGAAAGCATTCTAGTTTCAACAGACGGAAATATTGGAATACAATACTATTCAGTTGATGACAACTCTGATGCAGAGCCAGCAAAAACAGCCTTTGTTTTGTTGGATAAAACAACTCATTCACTGCTTTCAGAAAACTTTCTGCCAAACCCATCTAATGCAGCAAAAAATTTTATTAAAACATTAGACGGAAATTATGGAATAAGCTATTGTTATTACACTGGCTCAAGCTTAGGAGACGCCTACTTCAGAAAATCATCTGATGCAATAAACTGGTTTTCAGCAGAAAAAATTAACTCTGATGCAGGAAACTGCAGCGGCTATTACAGCGAAACAGGACAAACACCGTACAGGACAGGCGAAGGAGGCATTAGCTTAACCTCAAACTCTTCAAACGACTTAATCTTTTTATTCACTGAATGGAACTCAACAAAAGCATGGACAAAAATATTGTACAGCAACTCAAGCTGGAGCAACACAACACTATTAAGCGATTCAACCGGAAACAACCCAAACAAAGACACACTAAACATTGCAGTTGACTCAAACAGTGCAATCCACTATATTTTAACCCAGAAAAGCAAATGAATTAAAAAACAAAACAACTAATTAATAAAAGAATAAACGCAAAAAAATCAATTAAACAGGAAAAAACAAAAATTAAAAAAAGAAACGCAAAACCCTTAAAAAAAATGATTAATTCAGGAATCGTTTTTTTCATCTTTTTTTTTCTTGGATGGATCCTTTTTCAGCACATTCTTTAATTCATCGAGAGCTTTATTCTTCATTTCCCTGTATTTCAGGTCGCCAAAAGAGTCATCAGAAAAAGGATCAGGTGAATCTTTTTTCCCTGAATCAAAGCTGAATTCTTTCTCAAAATCTGATTCAAAATCTTTTTCTGATTCAAAGTCTTTTGGAGATGACTTCAAAAAATCATCTAATTTCATCTTACTTTCTTTAGGAGATTCTTTTATAAGGCTGCTTACTTTAGATGAAGGAACATAACCTGTTTCCTGTTTTTTTGGAAGAGAAGAAGAAAAATCATAGTAAATCCTCCAAGCCATTACCCCTGCAATAACCAAAACTATTGCCGCAATAACATAATTGAATGGCTCTATTTCTGAGAGAAAGAAAACAGAAACTAATGCAAAGACAACAATTATTACCGGAAAAGAATAGCTTAACTTGAACTTCATTTAAAAGACCGATAACTAATAACCATTTAAGTTATTTAAATATTCCGCTGGAAAAAAAGAACTCAAATTAAAAAAAAAGCATATATTTTAATACAAAAACAGATAGTAATAATACAGAATTAAACATAATTTTGTTTGTTTTGGGGAAAGCAGGAAAAGGGGAGCACAATGAAATTGAACACAAAAATGAAAGGCCAGCACGAACTGATTATTGCAGCAGCAATAGCAATAATTGCAGTAACAGCAATAATTATTTCTTCAACCGATTTACTGACTCCAACAGGAAAAGCCCCTCCGTGTGAAGGAACTGCTCCAACTTGCGGCGAGTCATGCACTGCAACAGTTCCAGGAATAAGCGCTGCATTTAATTCAACAACAGGAAAAATTGAAGTAACTATTTCTGGCCAGGCAGGAAACCTTAAAAGAAGAGAAACTGGAACAACTACCTGGATTAACTTAAACAATTCAGGCACATTTTACGAGGACTCAAATATTGTTCCAGGAAAATCATATGATTACCTGACATCTAATTCTGGAATAGAAGGATATGCTTCCTGCGATTACCCTGAATGGACTTGCAGCTCAAGAAGCTGTACACAAAATTCAGTTATTGCCACTGCAGCAGTTCCATTAATTCCAGGAATACCGCAAAATGCAACAGCAGTTTCAGGCCCTGGAGTAGGGCAGATAACAATTAACTGGAACACAGTAACCGGAGCAACATACTATGAAGTTTTCTGGGCTAGATTCAGCCCTTACACTAAAGGAACATTAACTGCTTCAACTAACACAATAATTCATTCAGTAAGCGATGGAGCAGAACACTATTATGGAATAAAAGCATGCAATGCATCAGGGTGCAGTGAATTCTCTTCAGGAATCAGCGGTTCCCCTAAACCAGGAGTAGAAATTACTGCTCCATCAAGTGCGCCAAAAAACCAGGTCATTCAATTAACTTCAACACCACTTTACGCAGCAGAACCAATAACTTTTTCTTGGACAATTCCAGTTAACCCGGCAAACTGCACTTTTACAGCCAGTTCAACAGCACAAAACACTTCAATCACATGCACTGGAACAGGAACCATAAATGTTTTGCTTACAATGAATTCATACAATGGAACAGCAACAGATTCTGCTTCAATTTCAATTGTTGACACAGTGCCAATTCCAGGAATTCCTTCAAGCATTTGGGCCATCCTGCCGGCAGGGTACACTACTGTCAAAAGTAACTGGAATTCAGTTACAGGAGCAGACTACTATAAATTAAGATGGAAAACAGATTCAACTGCATACACAATAATTCCAACTAATATTACTTCAACAAGCTATAACCACACAGGATTACTGAGCAATACAACTTACACTTATTCAGTGCAGGCATGCAATGCTTCTGGCTGCAGTGGGTGGTCAAGTGAAACAAGTGCAAGAACACAAAATATTTTCACGACAATAATTAATCCAACCACAGGCCAGACAATTGCAAGCGATTTATTAATCAGGGCAACTTCAGCTGGAACATTAGGGGCAAACGCTGACTCACACTTATTAAAAGTTGATTTCTATGTTGACGGAGTATTAAAAGGAACTGATTCCAGTGTTCCGGCAACAGGAGAATACTGGGAATACTCTTGGCCTATTGCAGGACAACAAGACGGAGCACACACTGTTTATGTAATTGCAACAAACACCGCCAATCCGACAAACACTTACCAGAGCAGTACACTGAATTTCAGTTTAATCCATCCGCAAGAAATTCCTGCAATTCCGGTGAATTTAACAGCTGCTTCTGGAACACAGCCAGGAGAAACAACAGTTAACTGGAGTTCTGTTTCAGGAGCAACAAGCTATGAAATAACTTGGAGCACAACAAACCCAGTTGGAACAGGAACACTTAATTCAACAACAAATTCTGTTACTCATGCAACTTCAGCTGGAACAACTAATGCAATAGAACATTCTTATTCAGTTAAGGCATGCAATTCAATTGGATGCAGTGGTTCTTCTGCTACAGCAAAAGCTTATCCAAAATTAGGAGTAAGCATTACTGGGCCATCAACTGCTTTAAGGAATCAGGCAGTTTCACTGAATGCAGTGCCACAATATTTTATTGGCTCAACAAGTTTTTCT
Source organism: archaeon (assembly GCA_043819075.1). Taxonomy (GTDB): domain Archaea; phylum Iainarchaeota; class Iainarchaeia; order Iainarchaeales; family 1-14-0-10-31-34; genus 1-14-0-10-31-34. The sequence goes on along the minus strand of JBDRFE010000029.1, from coordinate 56,832 downwards.
TGGCAGATAACAACCAATCCGACGGGATGCAGTTTAACAAGCACAACAATTCAGAATCCTTCAGTTAGCTGTACTACAGCAGGAACAGCTGTTTTAAGGGTTACTGTAACTGACAGCAATAACAGAACAGCTTTTTCGGATAAATCAATTGTAATTACAGCTGAAACAGATTCAGTTAATCCAACAGTAACAATAACCCAGCCACAAGAAAGCCAGATAGTAAGCGGAACAGTAAATATTTCAGCTGATGCAACAGACAATGAAACCGGAATAAAAGAAGTAAGATTTTATGTTGATGATGTGCTAAAAGCAAATGACACTACTTCTTCTTACGAATACTCTTGGAGTTCCTCTAGTGTTTCAAATGGTTCACACACAATCAAAGCCATTGCAGAGGATTTAGCTGGAAACACTGACGACGATTATATTATGATTCAAGTAAACAACAAAAGTTCAGTGCCAGTGTGTGGCAACGGAATACGCGAAACAGGAGAAGAATGCGAATTAGATGCAGAATGCTATTCATCCAATGCCAGAGGAAACTGCGATTACACTAACCAAAAATATGGAACCAGAAGCGTTACATGCAACAGCAGTTGCTCCTGTAACACAGGAACATGGACTTACTCTGAAAAAAATTCTTCTACTTACTGCACTAAATGCAATAGTTGTTTAGATGAAGAAGAAGGAAACTGTAATGAAAGCTGTGATTCAAGCGATGTAACTGCACCAGCAAAACCAATTGGATTAAATGTTATGAGAACAACAGAAAACAGCATTACAGTTGAATGGACTCCAAACACTGAACCAGATTTAAAAAAATACACTGTTTATTTTGGAAGAAACCCAAGAAACTATGACTTTGATGAAACCGCATTAAAGAATGAAACAAGCCTTACCATTACAGGGTTAAGCGGTTCAATAAAATATTTTATTGCATTAACTGCAACAGATAACAGCGGAAACACAAGCAGTTATTCAAGTGAAGTTGAAGCAACAACAAAAGGACCTGTAAGCGTTCAGGCTCCAACAGGATTGACTGCTTCAATGGATGGAAACAATGTTTCACTGCAATGGAACCACACTTCACCTAAACCAGATTATTATATAATCCAAAGAAAAATAAATGATGCATCCTTTGAACAAATTGCAACAGCCACAGAAAACTCTTTTGAAGACAGTGGAGTTGAAAAAGGAAACAAGTATTCTTACAGAATCAGGGCTTCAATTGACGGAAAAACAAGCAATTACTCGAATACAGCTGAAATAGAATTAAATTCATGCAGTGAAGAAAAAGATGATGTATGCGATGAAAGCTGTGAAAACGACCCTGACTGCAAAAAAGAAGAAAATCTTGTGCCATGGGGAATTGGAGCAGCAATAATTGTTGTTTCAGCTGCACTAGCATATGTTTTCTTTACTTTTGACATTTAAAGGAGAAAAAAAAATGTTTTTTAAAAACAAAAGCGGGATTCCGATAAAATTTACTTTCCTTGCATTAGCTTTGGGTTTTATTGCAGGATTTTTTTCAGTGATTTACTTGAGCAGTACAGGAAACCTGTTGCTTGAATTAAACCAAAAACCCTGCTATAAGTTCACAGGAGAAAACAAGGATGCGTTCTGCGATGAAAAAGGAAACCTTCATATTTATTTCAAGGGAAACAGTGAATTAGGGGAAGGCTGGTATATCACTGAATCAAACGAGTGTGTTTATTGCAATCAGGTAACAGGAGGGAATTAAATGGAGCAAAAACATAAGACACTTGCATTGCTTTTTGCAATGGCTTTTATTGCAACAAGCATTTTCATTGTATTCATGAATACAGGAATTGAAGGAAATGCAGTAAAAGAATTCAGTTCACTGAAAGAAAAAAATATTTACTGCAGTGAATCATGCGACGAAAAAATGAATTCAGAAAACGAATTCAGTTCATGGATTGCATGCCACGAAGAATGCATGAAATGAAAAACTGAACTGCTATTGAATTATTCTTCTTTCTTGTTTTTTGATTCAATCCTGTTCTTTAATTTATTCATTTTGTCAACTGAAATGTCTTCCTGTTTCTTAACTGTATCAAGCCTTAACTTAATTGATTCAAGCTGTTTTTCAATTTCTTTTTTCACTTCGCTTACAGGAGAAAGAATCAAAATATTTCCCACTGCCTTGTAAACTTTTTCTTCTTTTGTTTTTGAAACTTCGTCCAGTGTCTCTTTTAATAATTTGTCCTGGAACTGCAACTGCTGCTTTTGTGAAGACAACTGCATTAACTGGTTCCTCTGCCTTTCAAAGTCAATTCTTTCCTGGTCAATTTTTTGTTCATCCATTGATTTTACCTCCAAAACTTAATTCATTGAATACAATCAACGGCTTCAAAACAGAATTAAATGAAGCCCTTAAAGCCGTCTTGTCTCTTGCCTTAATATTAATTAAAAAAATATTCTTTTTAAGGGTAATGCTTGTAATGCTTCTTGCCCTTGAATTCAGTACATCCTGTGCTATTGCCTTTAATGCAAACTCTGCATTCTTTTTTGAGCCAAAATCAATGCTTGCATCAAGAAAAAAAGAATAGTTTTCTAATTCCATTAAAAAAACCTATTCTGCCTTTATCTTCCTTAACACAGGCTGGCTTAACTTCATTATTATCTTGTATGCGCATGCAGGGCACCTGAAAACCCCTTTAGGCAGTTCATCAAATTTTTCCCCGCATTTCTGGCACTGGTATTTTCCTTCGCTTTTCTTCAAACTGTATTCCCCCTTTAATCTTTTTCTTCTTTTTTAGGTTTATTCATGCCTAAAACAGTTTTTGCTTTTGAAAGAAATTTCTCTTTCCCTGATTCCTTTTTTTCCTCTTTTTTTTCAGGTTCTTCTTCTTTCAAATCAATTTCCCTGTCAAGTTTTTCAAATTCTCGGGCAGAAAACTGTTTCTGTGAAACCATTTTTTTTATCAAAGAACCAGTCATTGTTTCAGGTGTATAAGCTCCTCCGGCAAACGCTTTCCCGCATTTAGGGCACAAATAAATTCCTGCAGCCTGCCTTTTTAATGCGCCTAAACCGCATAAAGGGCATTTATGTTTTTCTTTCTGCTTTAATTCAACTTTTACAACCCTTTTCCTTATTCCAACCCCGTATCTTGAACCAAATCTTCCGGCTGAATAAACTTTTTTTGTAGTCATTTTATCCCTCAGATTAGTTTCCTTATTTCTTTTGCTGCACTGAATGCAGTGTCTATTGCAGAGTCAACGTCTTCTTTTTTTATTGAACCTGACAGGCCTTTCTGGAACGCAGAAATATAATTGTCTTCTGTTGTTGCAACAGAAAACCTTGCCTGCATTGCAGTTTCTTCCAGTAAGTCAGGGTCAACAACAAGAGTGTTACCTATTTTAGCAAAAGTACTCAGCAAAGGCTTTCTTTTCAGTTTTAGTTTTCCTGAAAACTCGTCTTTCACTATTTTTCCGTCTTCTACTTTAGGAATTTTTGCTTCATTTAAAGCAGAAATTGCAGCAATAGCTGAAGCATCAAACAGGTTTCCGTCAAAGTTGACTGCATAAATGTCAACAAAAACAACAAAAACTGTTTCTCCTTCTTCAAGGCATAATTTCTTGAAATCAACTGCCTTTGATTCTCTTATGCCGCGGTCAACAATCCTTGACAATTCAATTGACTCAGATGAAGGAGGGCCTGACTCAAAATAAGGCGAAGCCAATGGAAGCAGTTCTGCTCCAACAGAAATTGTTCCTTCGTCTGGTGTATCAGGATAAGGTTTTCCTGCAATGAATTTTATTCCGGCAACAACTTCAGTGTCACCCAAAAAAACTTTTGCAGAGCCTTCTGCATTCTGGTAAAGGTTTTTTTCAACTGAAATCTTCCTGTATTCATCTAATTTTCTTCCATCCAATCTTTTTGATTCCTTTAAGCTGTTCAAAACTTTTTCTGCCCTGAATTCAAGCAATATGTCTTTATGCATTTTACTGCACCCCTGTTTTTGTTTCATCTGATATTGTTTTTTCAGTAATTTTCTCTGGATTAAGTTCATTTGCTTTTTCATCCGAAAAAGTGTTTTCAAATTGTTCCCTTAATGCATTCACCTGCAATTTTTTTATTTCATCAATGCCTTTTGCTGCAACCTCAAATGCTTCTTCCCATTCTTTTTTTGAAAACAAGCCATCCATCTGAAGCAAAACAATTTCTTTTGAATTTGAAAGCAATGCAACAGGCATGTCAACTGCATCAGGTGCATCTTCTTCTTCTTTATTCAAATCCAGAACAATTTTTCCGTCAACCCTGCCGACTGCAACAGAAGTAACCAAATCCCTCATCGGAATTCCTGCATCAGCTAATGCAACTGAAGCAGCAGTTAATGCTGCAGCCCTAGAGCCTGCATTGCTGTCCAAAATCTGCGCCCAAACCTCTATCTGGGAATTAGGGTATTTTTCAACAAAAATTGCTTTCTCTAATGCTTCACCGCATACCTTTGAAATCTCTATATCCCTTCTTCCAGGCTTTGGGTTTTTCCTGTCTGGAACAGAGAAAGCAGCCATTCGGTAATTGAATTTAATTATTGCTTTCAATGGGTCAGACATGTGTTTTGGAAGCACTTCATTCGGCCCGTTAACTGAAACTAAAACCTTGTTCTGCCCCCAGGTAAGGTAACAGGAACCTTTTGCGTTCTTTAATACTCCTGCCTTAATTGTTATCGGCCTTGTCTCATCTGTTTTTCTTCCGTCAAGGCGCAATCCTTTTTTATTTACATAAACTTTTTTTTCTTCTTTTGTCACTTTATTTCACCTTCAAAATTAAACATTATTTTTTTCTTTTACCAGGAAATCAGACATCTTGTTGGTTAAATTTGATGTATGAGCTTCCTGCTCTATTTTTTTTATTGCCCTGAAAAGGAGCTTTGTGTTTCCGCCTTTAGCCCAAATGCGCCCGTTTCTTCCGACAACAAAATTGCTGTTTGTCCCTCTTTTAAGTATTTCAAGCATTGAAGCATTCTTTCCTATTATTCTGGGAACTTTAATTGACAGAATTGAAAAAATTTCCCCGCCATAAAAAACCCTTGCATCAGTTACATCTGCTTCATTTAATTCATTGACTTTTGAAATCCTTACAGAAACAACAGAGCCTCTTTTTAACGGCTCCCTTAAATACTCTTTTGAAAGAAAAGACAAATAAAAAGAATTAATGTCAACCAAAAAGCCTGAAAATAATTCGCTTACAATCAAGCCAATTACAATGTCATCTTTTTTTGGCACATAAAAGCCTTTTAATGGCACAACAAAAGCAGTGTCTGATTCGCTGTCAGTCATGCCAACAACATCAGAGTAAATTTTTCCGTTAAACGCAAAAACATGCTCGCCTGTCCTTTTTCTCTGTTCAGTTACAAGTTCCCCTGGAACAACTATTTTTTTCATGGAATTCCCTCCTAAAAACACAATTTTTTAAAGTATTTTTGATTCAATGTTTCCCTTGGTTAAATGCCCTAATTCATTCAATAAATCTTCTTTTGCACCAGAAGGCAGTTCTAATACCACCACTAAAGAACCATCTGCAGTCCATTCCTCTTGCTTTAACTCATACTTGTGCAATAAGTGATTTGCTTTTCCAGCGTATTCTGCTGGAATCTTGAACGCAATCCTGATTTTTTCCAATGAAATCGGGATAAGCATTTTTATTTTATGCATTATTTCAGGCAACTGCTCTTGAACTGATTTCGTTGGATCAACATGAATTTTTGCTTCCTCTAAAACGTTTTCAATTCTCTGCGGAGGATGAGGTGTTTTAGTCTGGGGATTAATTGCATTCCTTGAAATAAAATCAATTAATTCCCTTTTCCTCTGCTCCAGAATTTTTTTTCTCTGCTCTGTTGTCAGCTGGACTCTGCCATCCTTAATTATTTTTTCAACAACTTTTTCTATGTCAGTCGAGCCAAAAGCCTTTGAAATTGCTTCAGGAGAAGCCTCTGTGCCTTTGCCTGCATCCTTGAATACAGTGTCAATTGCAAGCAATTCATTAAAATTAACTTTTTTTCCTTTCTTTAATTCCATTGAAAGGTTTGAGTCAACCAATACCTCAAATTTTTCCCCGTCTTTCTCGTATCTTGCAATTATTGCTTCGCTGACTTTAACCATAAAAAAACCTTTTTCCTAGAAAGTGCTGTGAAACCAAACAAAAGCTGAAAGCATTATTTTTTGTTTGAAGTCAGGTTAATTAATTCTTCTGCTGAAAGCCTTGTAAATGAAATTCCCTGTTCAACAAAAGCAAAATCAAGCTTGTTTACATCAAATTTCTCGTTTTCAAGCACACTTGCTTTTACAGCCTTAACCATTAAATTCACTGCATCTTTCTTATTCATTCCATCTTTAAACCCTGTCTCCAATACTTTTGTAGCCTCTTTCTTGTTTTTTCCTATTGCAACAGCCTTGTATTCAGCTAATGCACCAGATGGTTCTGCTTCAAATAATTTTTTTTCTCCATTAGGGTCAATGCCCCCGAAAATAAAACTCACGCCAAAAGGCCTCATGCCCCCGTATTGCGTGAAAACCTGCATTATTGCAGCAATTTTTTTAACTAAAGTTTCAACATGAATTGGCTCCCCGTAATAAGCCTTGTTTTCCTGGCTTTCCTGCCTTGCAATCTGAACTAATCTTCTTGCGTCTCCCACTAAACCAGAAGAAATAGCAGAAATGTGGTCGTCAATGCTGAAGAGTTTTTCAATTGAATTCGGCAGCAGCAAAGAACTTGAAATCTTTTTGTCTGCGCCAAATAAAACTCCTTTATCGTACACAAAGCCAATTCCTAAAGTGCCTTGTTCAACTATTTTTGACGCATACTCTACTTGATATAATCTTCCGTCAGGGGAAAACATTGTTGCAGCCCTGTCGTATGCTGCACTTGAAACCTTAGAACCAGGATACAATCCAATCACCTAAAACTTTTCAAAAAGTTTTATCAAAACTTTTCAAAACTTCTTTTTCCTTCTTAACTATTTAAATACAAATAGTTTTATAAAAGGTGCTTCAGGCAAAAGATTTGGCTTTCTTTACAGTCCCTGAAGTTTTGAGTGTTCTTGGAATTACTTTGACTCCGTTGATTTCTTTTAACAGCAAAATCCCTGCTTTTAAGTCTTCTACTGCAGTGTGCCTGCATTTTATTATGCCTTTGCCTGTTTTTTCATTGAATAAAATGAACTGGTAATTCATTTTGCCCAAGCCAAGTTCGCCGAACATTCTTGTTAAATGATTTTTTAACGCAACTGCAATGCTTTTTTCCTGAAAGCTTTTATCTGAAATTAACTGAAAAACCAAATACCTTTTCCTGTCCCTCAAAGACAACGGAATAGGATTAACAGATTTTTTTTTGTTCATTCACTTGCCTTCACATACTTTTTTTCAAGGAATTTCTTGAATTCCAGAAGTTCTTCCACTGAACGCAGTTCATTAACTGAATGCGCAAAAGAAACTATCTCTGGAATTAATTTAAACTTTTTTGCTATTTTCAGCATAAAAGCATAATTTTTGGTTAAAGAAATTCTTTTATGGGAATCTGCGCCAAGAAACTGCGAAAAAGGAATAATTATTTTAGTGTTATTTTCTTTTGAAAGCCTTGCAAGAGCTGTATCAAATACAAGCCTTCCTTCAGCACAGGGCCTGATTAAAAAATCAATTTTTTTGCTTGAAACAGCAAAATTGTTTATGCAGGGGTTTCCCCCTAAAACTGCAATGAAATCTGTTTTGTTCTTGAAGCTGTTTAATTCCCTTGAATCGTTTTTCAGCATTAAATAACAGGAAAAAAATTTTACCGGAAAAGATTGTTTTAGTTTTTCTTTTAATTCATTTAATTCTTTGTCAGAAAAATTCCTGCACAAAACAACTTCAGTGTTGCCTAAAAGTTTTTGTTTTTCAGCTAACTCGCTTAAATTAAATTCACTTGAATAAAAAACAATGTCCTGCATAACAAAAAAATAGGTAAAAAACTTTAATTATCCTTGCCTTTGGTTGCTTCTTCTGCTTGGCCTGTTTTTATGAGTGTTTTTTCTCTTTGATTTCATTCCGCGGGATTTTTTTCCTGCAGAAGTCAATCCTCTTTCAGCTCTTCCATCGTGCTGTTTTTCTGCAAGCCATTTTAAGTCCTTATCTGACTTTATTTCAGGGGCATTAACGTCAACTAAAATTATTTCAAAGTACTTGTTTTTTCCGTCTTCTCCAACCCAATAAGAGTTTAAGACCTCACAATTAGGGTATTTTGCCGAAGCCCTTATTTCAGCCATTGCCTGAATGCTTTTTCTTCTGGTTAATTTAATAAAACCCATTCTTTTAGGCCTTCTTCCTTTAACCGGCCTTGTTTTTGTTCCAGAACCTTTTCTGATTCTGGCTCTTACAACAAAAATTCCTTTTTTTGCTTTATAGCCTAAAGTTCTTGCCCTAGGAATATTAGTGGGTTTTTCCAGCCTTACAATAGACTGTTTTTCTTTTCTGAATTCAATCAGCCTTTCCTTGTACAGCCTGTTATAGTCATATGGCCCTTTTTCTCCGGAATACTCTTTCTGGAATGTTTCTTTTACTGCTTTAGTGTAAGACATTAAATCACTTTCAACAAAAAAACACAAAATAAAATCAGGTTAAATTTTACCTTTAATAATAATTTTTTAACGCAAGAGGTTTTAAAGGTTGTGTTTATGCTGTCCTTATATGGCTAAATGCGACAGATGCAATAGTACAGCAAAATTTTTTTTAGCTTACGGGCCGCACAATTTTTGCAGCACACACTTTAATCATTTTTTCGAGCAAAGGTTCAGGAAAACAATAAGAAAATATGAATTACTTGACAAAAACGATGTTATTGCAATAGGGGTTTCAGGCGGAAAAGATTCAATGGTTTTACTGCATTTAATGCACAAATTTTATTCAAAGCCACAGACAATAAAGGCTTTGCTGATTGATGAAGGAATACCAAATTACAGGGACAAAGCAATTAAGGCTGCAATAAAAACCTTAAACGAAAAAAACATTGAATTCAAAATCCTTTCATTCAAGGAAAAGCTTGGAACACAAATGACTGAAGTAATGAAGAAAACAGGCAGAAAAAAAACCTTGGGTTCAACTTGTTCTTTTTGCGGGCCATTCAGAAGAAAACTATTAAACACAGGGGCAATGGAATTAAATGCAACAAAACTTGCAACAGGCCATAACTTGGATGACGAAATTCAAAGCATTTCAATGAATTTTTTTGACAACGATTTTACGAGAATGGCGATGCTTGGGGCAAAAACCGAGGGCGGAAAAAATCTTGTTCCAAGGATTAAGCCGTTGTATTTGACTCCGGAAAAAGAGGTTATTGCTTTCGCCAGCTTAAATGAAATAAATCATTTCAGTGAAAACTGCTGCCCTTTTTCCTGGCAGGCTAAAAGAAATGCTTTCAGGTCAATGTTAAATGAAATGGAAAACAAGTTTCCTGGAACATTTTATTCAATTCTTTCAAGCTTTGAAAACTTAAAGCCATTGATTAAAACAAAACAAAAAGAAGGTTCATGCGGAATATGCGGCGCCCCAAGCTCTGGAAAAATCTGTTCTGTGTGCAGTAAATTATCTAAAATTTAAAAAGCTTACCTAACACAAGATTTTAAGCCATATTTTTGTTAATTTAAAAAAGCAGCACAGGCTTGCCCTGTGCATTTCGTTAAACCCTTTGGAAAGGGTTTTGGACCTGTAGTCTAGTGGCATGACGTCTGCTTGACGTGCAGAAGACTGGCGGTTCGATTCCGCCCAGGTCCATCGCGGTTTCGCCCGCGAGCACCGACTCGCTTCCGTGCGAGTGTGACGGCGCACGGCATAAAGCCGTGCTAGCACCACTTTACGTGGTGCGCGTACACCAGCCGAACGTGACGGCTGCGGCGTAAAGCCGTATATGCTTCGCGTTAACGGTTTCGAGCGCGAGCAACGAAGCAATATCTTCGCTTTCAGCTTGATAGAGTTAACAGCCTTTTAACGTATTCCTCTGCCGGGAGAAGAAGACTTTTTTTGTTTCCCGCTTTTGAACGCAGTTTTTGTTGCTTTAACCGATTTTTCTTTTTCTGGCGCAGAAGAAGTTCTGGTTTCAGGCGTTCTCGCCCTTATTTCCCGAACTTCCTGTCTTAATGACTTGGCTCTGCTTATCTGCTCTAACTTTAATCCCATTTCTTTTGCAAAAGATTTTTCAAATTCATCTAATTCTTTTAGTTTAGAGTCAACTTCATTTATTCTTTCTTCTACTTGTTTTTCTCTTTTTTCCAACAAAACTTCAATTTCTTCTTTTTGGGCATTCATGTCTTCAAGGCTTTTTTTTATGGTTTTAATGAAATGGTCTTTGAATATATCAAGTTCATCTATTTTCTGCTTGAATTCAGTTAAATTAGTGTTTTTTATTATCTGTTTCTGAAAGCTGTCAAGCTCTTTCCTTCTTTGCTCGTACAGGCTTTCAAGTTGTCCCTGTGATTCTGTTGCAGATTCAGCCAGCTGGGCTGCAATAAATTTCTTTAATTCTGTTTTAGTGTTCTCTATTTCCTGCAGGGATTCATCTATTTCTTTCTGAAGGTTCATCCTGAAAGCCTCCATTTTCATTTCCATTTCAGCTGCAATCTTTTTTGCAGTTGAATCTTGTTCCATTTTCTTTTTTATTTCCTCTATTTCCTTTATTTTCAGCTTAATTACTTCATCCATTTCATCTTCTTTTTCTCTTATAATGTTTGAAATCTTTACTTCAAAGTCGGCTGAAAGCTTTCTAATGTTTTCTTCTGTCTGTTTTGGATTAATTTTTCTTGTTAATTCCTCGAATGCATTAAGTTTTTTTTCAAGTTCCCTTGAAATGCGTTCAGTCTGTTTTACAGTTATTTCTTCAACTTTTTTTTCAGCTGTATTCACTAAGCCTTCAGTTATCTTTGATTCAAGCTCCAAGGCTTTGTTTACCCTGTCATCAAGCTCTTCTATTTGCTTGGATGAATCAAACATGAACTGCTTTGATTCATTCTTTAAGTCTTCCATTTCATTCTTTAATGCTTTGACAAGGCCTTTTTTTGATACTTCAACTTCATTCAATTTTGACTTAATTTCCCCAAGGATTAATTCATCTTCTTTTGCTTTTTCTTCTGTTTTCCTGTTTGTCTCTGAAAGAGAAATCTTTATTTCCTTTAATGCAATGAGCTTTGACTCGATTCCAGAGCTTAATTCTTTTGATTTCACTTCAAGAGAAGAATTTATTTTGTCAACCAGCAATTCTCTTTGCGATTCCAATAACACTTTAATTTTTTTTGATTCTTTTTCAAGTTCTTGTTTTATTTTTTCGTTAATTATTTCTTCTATGTTGTCCCTGATTTTTTCTATTTCATCCAGCCTTTCATTAACTACTGTCAGGATTCCTTTCTCCCATACCTCTGTTTCACCTGCATGAAGCTTTGAAAAAACTTCTTTGGGTTTTTCTCTTGGCTTTGGCTGTTCTGGCTCTTTTTCAATGAATTCTTTTTCTTTCAGGATTTTTTTTTGCAGTTCTTTTCTTGTTTCCTTGAATTGTGTTTTAACTGGTTCTTCTTTTTTTTCTTCTTTTTTGGCTGACTGCTGTGCCTTGACTTCCCTTAAAAGGCTTTTTGCTTCCTGCTTGTTTATTCCGACTTCCTCTAAATTCATTATTATTTCGTCTTCTGATACATTCAGTGAAAGCAGTTTCTTAATGCTTGAATACAGTGTTTCTTTGTCAGCCATTTTTTAATCAATCCTATCAATTAGGGTTGTTATAAAATATAAAGATTTCTGAAAAGAGAAAAAATAATGTAAGTGGACCTCCCGGGAATCGAACCCGGCGTCTTGCCCATGCCAAGGGCATATGTTACCGATACACTAGAGGCCCAAGCCTTTTCCTTTTAAATGGTTTCACTTTTTGCAAAAACTGTTCATTAGATCTTGCCAAAATATAAACTTGATGCAAATCTTTTAAATTTAAACGTTTAGCAGTATATCCTCCGCAATCAATATCAAATTTCCTTAAAATAGTTTTTAATTGACTGGCAAGCTCTTTTGAAGTTGTAGTGTAAACTATTCTCATTGGCCTGTCAGAACACAGCGATATTGTGCCGTCGGTATCAAGAAAGCCTCTCAAAAAACCAATCAGGAATTTTTCAGGGAAATTCAGTGATTTTAATTTAACAGTTGAGTGCTTAACCCTTGAATCATATTCCAGATAATTCTTGAAATGGCAAAAAATTTTCTTTGATTGAGTGCATAACCTGCTTCGCCCTCTGCTTTCCTGTTGCAACCTGAACTTTTTGTTGAAATATTTTTCAAACAAATCCTTTACATAAAAGACATAATCTGTTTTTCCAAAATGAACATTAACCTGATAACTGCCTCTTTCTGAATCATGAAACTGGCTTCCGTCACCTGCAAAAATGCCTGCAATTTCTCCTTCAGTTTCAGAGTATTCCAGTTCAAATTCTGGTTCAAAATACTTTTTTCCAATAATTTTTCTTGAATAATAATAAATCGTTGTTTTTGCCAGCCCTGTTTGTTTTGAAATATTGTTTAATGAAGCATTTTCTTCAATCATTCGAAGCATTTTTGCCTTTGTTTTTTCTGGGATGTTGCCACTGATCTAAGAGCCCATTTGGTTGCAGAAAAAAGTATTGGATAAAAACATTAAATAAGTGAAATGATTAAATATTATTTGATGAAATGAAAACAGATTGGCTTGCTTTAAAATTAAGGTGAAATAAAGATTACTGTGTCGCCGCGGATGATGAGTTTGCCGTATTTTTTCTTTGCTTCGCCGTCAACTAATTCTTCTGCGTTCTCTAATACTACGTTCATGTGAATGTCAAAGGCTTTTAGTGTGCCCCTGAAACTTAAATTTCCTTTTGTTACAACTAATACTTCTTTTCCAACTGAATCATTCAATAAATCAAATGGTCTGCTTGTCATAAAATCACTCTTGCCCTATTTCAATGCTTTCCTCGCTTATTTCAGGCAAATCCTCATAGCTTTCTTCTTCTTTTTTTTCCTGTATTCTTTCCTTTAATTGTTTTTCCTGTTTTGGTTTCCTTTTAAAGATAGAAAACAACTTGTTTAAAAATCTTGTTATGGGCCCCTTTTTTTTCATTCTGATTACAGTTGAAACTCCTGTAAGTTTTTCTGCCACAAGGTTTATTGCTTCAACTCCTTTAGAGTTTGGCTTAAATAAAATTGTGGGCATTATTTTTTCGCGCATAAAAGACTTTCTAATGTCTTCGTCGTATGGAACCAAACCATAAATTGGCAGTTCAAGCATTTTCATTATGTCTTCTGGCATGACTTCCCCTCTTTCGCCTCTCACAAAATTAACTATCAAGCCAATTGGCTTTGCTCCAAGCCTTTCAGCAACAATTTTTGTTTTTAATACATCTGCAATTGAAGGAGAAATAGGCATTGTAATTAAAATAACATTATCTGAAGCGCTTAAGGCTGACATGACGTTTGTTTCAATTCCTGCAGGCGCATCCAATAAAATGTAGTCAAAATCGTCTTTAACTGAAGCAATTACTCCGGCTAATCTAGCTGAATCAACTCTTCTATAGCTTTCAAAGCTTAAACCAGATGGAACAAAAGATACTCCGCCTGGACCGTCATAGATTGCATCCTGCAACGAACTCTCGCCTAATAAAACGTCATGCAAAGTAATCGGAGAAGACTGCATTCCTAATAACAGGCTTAAGTTTGCCATTGCAATGTCTGCGTCAACCAATAAAACTCTTTTTCCTTTTTGAGCCAATGCAATCCCAAGGTTTGCTGTAATAGTTGTATTTGAAACTATTATTCCGGTTGCATGAGTAAAATGGCCTCCTTTATCTGAAACCTGAAAATCGTAAACAAAAGGATGATAGTATTCAAATTCATTGGCTTTCTCAATTCTTCTGAATTCAAGATTAGAGTTAACTAAATATTTAAGCCAATTCAATATTTTGCTTTCAACCCCAAGAGATTCAAATGCATTAATGTAATTTTTTACTTTTTCTTTTGATAAAGCGTAATATTCCCATTCATATTCGTAAATCATCTGCTTTGAACAATTCATTGTCTTTGCGATTGCTGGCGCAGAAATGTTTGATTCTTGCCTGATTTGTTTCAATATTTTTCCGACAGGATAAACGTCAATGTTTGTGTTTACTGCTTTACTGCTGTTAAGCTGTTCCATCATTCTTGCTTGTTTTCCCGAATCGTTGAACCCGATAAATTCAGCAAACTTTGCTGCGTTGTTTCCTGTTAAATGCATTCTCCAGTATTCTCCTTTTTCCTTCATTTTTCCGTTTCTGGCAATTTTGAATGTTGGCTTTATCTGGGATAGTATCCCAAATCTTGTCCTTAAAAGGGATGCAACCTGAAAAACAAGTTTTTTGCTTTTTGAATCAAATTCTATCTGCCTTCTGGAAACGTGGGCTGAACCGTCACAGTCAAACAGCGCCCTCAAAAAAGCCGCCACTGAATTATTTGAAGAGTTAAATAATTCTGATGGGACTTCCTTGCTTCCTGCAGTTGAAATTTTTACTCCACATTTTTCATACAATTCTTTCACTGTTCCTGTTCTGAAAAAAGAAATTCTGTGCAAGTTTCTTGAAACATTTTCTTTATATGAACCAAAAACAGCCATAAAGTTTTCTCTTATTTTTGGAAGAAGGCTGTTATCTGAACAAAAAACATGGATTTTATAGCCTTCCATGTATCCGTCTCCAGTGACATAACCTAACAATTCAGCAGCTTCAGCTGAAATCTTTTCTTCAAGGAATTCAAAAGAATTGCACTGGTTCAGCAATACAAGATAATCTTTTTTTTCTTTTATTTCATCTGCCCTTAATTTTTCAAGCTTTCCTTTTCTCATCACAATGAATTTGTGCTCTGGAGTAACAGAAATGCTTCCTGCTGCACACTCAACTTTAATTAATTTTTTTGGAGCCGGCTTTCTCATCAAGGCAACTGGAAGATTTATTTCAGAAATAATTTCCTGTTTTTCAGCATTAAATTCAACAGTGTCCAGAATTAAGTCTGTGGAAGGCTGCAGCACTTCAAATATTTCTTCTTTTCCTTCAGTCGTCTTACAGATTAATTGTTTGACTTCTTCTTTTCTTTCTTCAATCAGTTTGTCTATGTATGGACCTATTTGAATAACAGAACCATTAGACAAGCTAACAAATTCATCATAAGCCAGGCTTTTCCCCACTCCGCCTTTTCCTGAAGCAAGAGCATAAACTGTTCCCATAAAAAAAATCCTCTGAAATTAATTAAGTATAATTAAAAGAAATTGTTTGTTATTAAAAGCTTTTTCCTTTTGACAGCTTGTCTTCTACCTCTTTTGCTAAAGCATTGAATTCAATTGTTGAAAGGCTTGCCGGAGCCCTTACAATAAAAACCTTGTTTTTATACGGCATTAACATGTACCAGTCATCTGATTTAATTAAAACTGTTTCAGATTTAGGGATTTCTGATTTAATGTAATTAAACATTGCTGTGCCAATTATTGCTTCTTTTAAGCCGTTGCCGTTTGCAGTTGAAGCAATAACTGACCCATTTTTGCTTGCAATGCATATGTGGTCAACCAAATGCTTTTTTTTCAGGATTGAAAGCAATTTCTTTAAATCTTCAACGTTTGTGTTGAATTTGTGTTTTGAAAGCATTTCAGTGATTGCATTCAGCTGTGTTTTTGGCACTTCAGTTGAATCCAGTCCAAGCAGTTTTTGCGCAAGAAATTTAACTTTTGATTTCATTTTAATTCCTGTATAAAATAAAAGGATTCGCAATAATGTTTTTATTGCTTTTTATTGCTTTTAACCCATTGAACTCAAGCCTAATTTCTTCATTATCTCTGATTTCTTGCTTGAAGTCTTCATTATCATTGAAAGCACTTTCCTTGCATAAGAAGAGTTGAAAGAAGAATGAGACAGTTTTTTTATGTCATTCGGGGACACATCAATGTCAATCCTTATTTTTGGGTTGACTGCAATAGTTAATTCTGCGTCAGTTGAACGAAATGAAATTACATCAAATACCCCGAATTTAGCTGAACCTGCATTAAAGGTTTGTGCAATAGCTGAGTCACCGTTAACTGTCACATCATATTTTAAGTATTCATATGCAGAGGCAATTATTTTTCCTTCCCTGAAAATCAGTGTTCCTTCTTCTAATCCGTCAAAGCCTTCAATCGTAATATTAACGTAACCGCTGAATTTTGTCTTGATTAAGTCAATCATCCTGTCGCTGAAAGTGTTTTGCTGTAATTCAACTGCCTGTTCCACGATTCTTCCTTCAACCAGTTTCATGAATTCACCTTTTTTTTCCTAATACAATTACATGGTCTGCTGTATTCTTTAATGCCGCAGCAGAAGCTTCTTCAGCCAAAACAACTATTGTGTCTTTGCCGTATCTTTTTGCTTTCACTAAAACCGGCAGGAAATCTGAATCCCTTGTTACAAAAGCAATCAACTGAATTGAGTTATTGAAGATTGTTTCTGTTGCATCAACTGCCATATAAACATCAACGTCCCCTACAGTGATAATTGATTCAAAGCCCTGATTAACGACTGCTTCCACTAATTTGTCTGAAGCATATTGGTTCAAAAAAACTTTCCCTATCTTTATTTTTCCGAATTTTTCAAGGGATTTCTTTATTTCATCCAAGTCAACATTAAGTTCTTTTCTTAAAATATTTGGGCCGTCAACGAAAACTGCAATGTTTTTAGCTGACTCTTTTTTCCCAAAAAATCCATCCAAAAACATTTAAAAGCCTCGAAAGCATTATAATAATGCATTAACTTAAATGGCGGCATAAAATTATTAAGATATTGATTTAAAGGATTTTTAAGCAAAAGACAGGGGTGTTTCATTGGAAAAAAAATTTGTTAAAATAAGCCAGTTAAAAGAAAACGGTTATGTATTGATTGACGATATAGTGTGCAAGATTAGTTCAATTGACAAATCAAAGCCAGGGAAACACGGTTCAACTAAAGCAAGAATTGTTGCAACAGGCGTCTTCCAAAACACAAAAAAAGGCTTATTGCAGCCTACTTCAGCTGATGCAGAAGTTCCAATAATTGAAAAAGGAAACGCACAAGTTGTTGCATTAATGGGTTCTTCTCTGCAGTTAATGGATACACTTTCTTATGCAACTTTTACTTCAGAGCTTCCATCAGAATTAAAGGGACTGGCTTCAGGAGACGAAGTAGAGTACATGAAATACGGGGAAAACGTTAAAGTTATAAGGAAAAAGCCAAGTGAATAAAGGCTAATCAACTTTTACTCCCAGGAAATCATTAATAATTTTTTTTATTTGCAGGGCTTTTTCATGGTTAAGTGAAACATGAAGCCCATAGCCTGTGGGCTTCTTGAACAAAAAGTTTTCTTTAATTAAATTCTCTGCAACTTCTTTGACTAAGCCATGGTCTTTTGGCTTAAAACCTTTTTTCAGGTTATCGAAAGCTGTGTGGCTGTTGCCCCAGTTCCTTCTTCTTGCCAGCTTAAATAAAAGCTTGGCTTTAACCAAACCACATTTGTCCATTTAAAAAGACTTTGAAAGTATTATAATATAAACCTTTTCTTTCGACAAATGTTGTATGGAAAACACAACAAACTTGGTTAGGTTTTTTGGAAACACTCCATTTATCAGAATTTTGGATGCTTTGATTGACAACATAGGGGAAGATTACTCTAAAAAAGAACTGCAGGAATTAGCAGGGATAAGCAAGGCATCTTTTTTCAATCACTGGCATAAAGCAGAGGAATTAGGGCTGGTTAAGGTGACAAGAGTCTATGGAAAAACAAAACTCTTTAAATTAAACACAAAAAGCAAACTGGTTAATGATTTGCTGAAATTTGAATCAAGAATGATTGAAGAAACCGCCCCAAAAGAAAAAATAGCAGTTACTGCCTAATCAGCCAGTTCTTCATCTGTTTTTTTGAATATCTTTAAAAATAAGGTATCTGTTAAAATAATATTGCGGTAAAAATGCCTAGCAAAAAACCTAAAGCAAAAATAGTTCAGCCAGAAACATCTTCCAGAAAAGGCTGGTTTCGTGCAGGCAGGAAAAGGATGCTTGAAAAGTCAATCATAACCAGACTTGAACAGCGTTCTAAGTCTCCTTTAGAAAAAGTAAGAGTTTTCAGGGCAGGGAAAAAAATATTCATTCACGCGATTTATGAACACGGATTTCAAACCTTTTTCCTTTGGACAAAAAAAGGGCTGGTTAATGCCGGAGGAGCCTCTCTGGGTTTTTTTGTTAGAGCTGTTGAACCAAAGTTTCGTGGCCACGGCCTTGGAAGAATAGCGCTTGAAACTCATTTTGACATGGCACGATCAGCAGGCTTAAAAATAGTTAAATTTTCAACTTCAAAAAAAACCAGTGCATTATTATTTTTATCTGCAGGAATGAAAGTAACTGACCCGAAAAGAACTTTCCAGCAATACGGGGTTAAATCTGAAAAAGAACTTGCAAAAAAACTTAAAAGAATGAATACACAAGACGGGATAATAGGCGACCAAATTCCAAAAACAATAAATTTTGAAAAAAAATTAACCTAATTTTTCTGTTCCTCAATTTTTTTGAACAAGATTTCTGGCGTGCCTGTAAGAGTGTTTTCTTTAATTAAATTCCATTTTAATGCTTCATCAAACTGAAAAGAACTTACCCCCAACTGTTTCTGGATTTTTTTAGAGGTTTCAGGCATGAAAGGAAACAATAAAATGCTTGTAATCCTTAAAGACTCTGAAAGAGAGTAAAGGACATTAGCTAATTTTTCTTTTTCGCCTGATTTTGCGAGTTCCCATGGCTTTGAATCATTAATGAATTTATTGGATGCGTCAATTATTTCCCAGACAGAAGCCAGGGCTTTATGCAGTTCAAGCGCATCAATTAATTTACCTGTTTCCTCTGCCTTGCTTAAAGTTAAATCCCTTAACTCTTTTTCTTGTTTGGAAATATTGAATGCTTTGGGAATTTTTCCATCAAAATATTTTTCAATCATTACAATTGTCCTGTTCAATAAGTTTCCTAAAGAATCAGCTAACTCTGAATTAATTCTCTGCACCAAGGCTTTTTCTGAGTAATCCCCGTCAGAGCCAAAAGGAATTTCTCTTAACAAAAAATAACGCAATGCATCAACAGAATATTTTTCTGAAACCTGTATCGGGTCAATTACGTTGCCTTTTGATTTAGACATTTTTTGTCCTTCAACTGTAAGCCAGCCGTGGCCGAAAACTTTTTTTGGCAAAGGCAGTCCAGCTGAAAGAAGCATTGCAGGCCAGATAACTGCATGAAACCTTACAATTTCTTTTCCCATTAAATGCACGTCTGCAGGCCAGATGGTTTTGAATTGCTTTGAATTGCTTCCATAGCCTATTGCAGTAATATAATTCAGCAAGGCGTCAAACCAGACATAAATTACATGCTTTTTGTTTAATGGAACAGGAATCCCCCATTTAATTGAAGTCCTTGAAATAGATAAATCGGTTAAGCCTTGTTTAATGAAATTAATTATTTCGTTTTTTCTTGGTTCAGGCAATACAACTTCATCGCTTTCAATGTAACCTAATAATGCCTGCTGGTATTTGCTTAGCCTGAAAAAATAAGATTCTTCTCTCATTAGCTGTGTTTCTTTTCCGCAGCTTGGACAGAATTTTTCTTCTTTTAACTGTGTTTTAGAGTAATAGGTTTCGCATGGAACACAATAATAGCCTTCGTATTCCCCTAAATAAATGTCTCCGTTGTCATAGATTTTCTTGAAAAACTTTAGAACAGCTTTTTCATGCATTAAATCTGTTGTGCGGATAAAAAAATCATAAGAGATGTTAAGCTTCTGCCATGCTTCCTTGTAAAAAGGAATTAATTCATCCAAAAACTGTTTTGGCTCTTTTCCTTTTTCTGCTGCGGCTTTGGCAACTTTTTCCCCGTGCTCGTCTGTTCCAGTGAGAAAAAAAACTTTTTCTCCTTTAATCCTGTGAAATCTTGCAAGGACATCAGCTGCAATAGTAGTGTAAGCAGAGCCGATATGAGGTTTGTCGTTAACATAATACAACGGAGTTGTAACATAATATGTGTTCTTGATTTTATCACCTAAAATACAATCAAAAAAAATTAAAGAGAAAAAAAAGTATATAACTTAGAAAGTTAAACAATTAAAAAGCTATTCAATAGTCAGATATTCTTTATTTCAACCTTATCAAAAAATGGTTCAAGGGTTTTTTTCAGCTCAAGCAGCTGTTTTTCGGTGAAAGGCTCTTTTTTTGAAAAAACAGGGTTAACCATTGGAAGATTATTGCGGAACTGCTGTAATACAAAGATTTTACTGCCTTTAAGCCATTCACCAGTCTTTAAAGCGTCTTCTCTTGAAAAAAATTCAGGTAAAACAGTGCAACGGAATTCATAGTCAATGCCAGAGTTTTTAATTAATTCAATGCTTGAATTTATTTTATCTAAATCAACTTGTGTTTCACAGAGTTCAGAATATTTTTCTTTTGAAGTCTTGATGTCCATTGCAATAAAGTCAACCAGTTTTTTTTCAATTAATTCTTTTAACATTAATGGATTGCTTCCGTTTGAATCTAGTTTTACTTCAAACCCGGCTTTTTTTATTTTTTCACAGAATTCCGGAAGGTCTTTATGCAGTGTTGGCTCGCCTCCTGTAATGCAGACTCCCTGCAGCCATTTTTTTCTTGACTCTAAAAAAGAAAAGAATTCTTTTTCAGGAAGCTCTGGAAGAGATGAATTAATTTTAATTAAATCAGGGTTCTGGCAGAAACCGCAGTGAAAATTGCACCCAGCAGTAAATACAGTGCATGCAATTTTTCCGGGAAAATCAATTAAAGTTGTTTTCTGCAATCCTTTTAAAATCAATTTAACACCAAAAAAATAAGAAAAAAAAGAAAAAAATCAGCACTTGGGTTTTTCCGCGCTCTTGAACTGGGTGTTCATTGATTTTTTTTCAGTGTATTCTAGTCTGTCCTTAAATTCCTCTCTTTTTCCTATATTCCAGTTCTGCACCGGCCTGAAATAACCCACTATTCTTGAATAGGTTTCACAGTTTGCATTGCATTTAGTCATATTATTGCCTCCTTTGCAATTTCTTTTTCGTTCAGCTGGGCTTTATGCCCTGCGTCGTCACTGGCGGACGAAACCGCCACAGGGCAAGTGAAATGCTCTCCTTTAACATAACCATGAACTGGACAAATACTAAACGTTGGAGTAATAGAATAATAAGGCAGTTTAGTGTTTTCAGCAATTTTTTTCACTAACTGCTTGCAGGCTTTGCCTGAACTTATTTTTTCCCCCAAAAAAGTATGAAAAATTGTTCCACCAGTGTATAACGGCTGTAAGTCATTCTGATGCATTATTGCTGTAATTGCATCATCTGTAAAATCAACCGGCAGCTGGGATGAATTAGTTAAATAAGGAGTTTCTTTTCCTGCAGTAAAAATTTCCGGATGAAATTCTTTGTCAAGTTTTGCTAAACGGTATGACGCTGATTCAGCTGGCGTTGCCTCTAAATTGTAAAGGTTTTGTGTTTCTTTCTGGAATTCAAAGCACTTATTCCTCATAAAAGTTAAAACTTCTATTGCAAAATTTTTTCCTTCAAGGGAAGCAATGTCTTTTCCAAGAAAGTTAACGCAGGCTTCATTCATTCCACACAAGCCGATAGTAGAAAAATGGTTGTTGAATGTTCCAAGATAAGCTTTAGTGTAAGGCATTAAATTATTTTCAAGATTTTTGTCAATTATTTCTCTTTTGAGTTCCAAAGCAATTTTAGCCAGATTCATGTAATAAGCCAGTCTCTCAAAAAATTCTTCTTTTGTTTTTGATTCAAAGCCTAATCTGTTCAAATTAATTGTTATTACTCCAATGCTTCCAGTTGCATCTCCTGGGCCCCACATTCCTCCTGGCCTGTTAATTAACTGGTTTGTATCCATGGAAAGTCTGCAACACATTGAGCGAATGCTTTTTGGATCCAAGTCAGAGCCAACATAATTCTGGAAATACGGAATGCCGTATTTGGCTGTTACTTCAAACAATAATTCAGCGTTCTCTGAATCCCAGTTAAAGTCTTTTGTAAGATTGTATGTTGGAATAGGAAAAGTAAAAATTCTTCCGCTTGCATCCCCTTCCTGCATTACCTCTAAAAAAGATTTATTAATCATATCCATTTCTTTCTGGCAGTCACCATAAGAAAAACTCATTTCTTTTCCGCCGACAATTGCCTTGTCTTTTTTCAGGTCTTCCGGAACAGTCCAGTCAAAAGTTAAATTAGAGAAAGGATACTGTGAGTTTCCGCTCAAAAAAACTTTCCCGTTTCTTCTTGCAACAACTGTTTTATTGGTTGTAGTAGGACACCAGACAATTCCATCATAATCAACTTCTGTTATTGAACTTATTTGAGTGAAATCGTGTTTTATTACCCTGACAACATAAATGCCATTTTTGTTTTTGTAGAGAGTGCTTCCCCATCCGCTTTTCACTATCATTTCCTGCAAGAAATCAGCATCTTCTTTCTTTTTAGTGTAAATCTTGTTTTCTGGCACATGTCCGTCTCCTTTCATGTAAGTGCCTATAAACTCTCTTGCAAGTTCTGTAGAAATATTCCTTAAACTTTTCGGAATGACTTTCACATAATTTGGGAAAAATTCTTCATGGATTTTTCTTGATTCAGGCCTGTTTAACCTGAATCTAACACAATTCATTTTTCCTGTAAAACCTGACTGCCTTGGCATTTCATCAAAAGGAATTTCAAGTTCATCTAAACAATCTCTTATTTCGTTGCAGTTTTCTGGATTCATTTCTTCTGACTGGTAAATTGCAATTCTTTCATTCCTGCATAAGCTTCCTTCAGAGGTAATCCAAGCAAGAGACTTAACAAGATTCTTGTCCATTTCCTTTCCTTTGAAAGTTCCACCTAAAGGAATCAAAGGAATTTTTGTTTTCAGTTTTTGTGCTTCTTCTAAAACATACTTTGATTGGGATTTTCCTTCCTCAAAATTATGGATTCTTCTTAACACCCTGTGGTTTGGGGTGATTAACTGGTCGGTTATCCTGTTTTTCAGGTTATACATTTTTCCCTTGAAATGGTCTTTAGTCATTTTCAATACAGGCAGGTATTGAATTTCATCTTTTTCCATATTAAATGTTGCAATAACTTCTCCTTCTTCTAAATCTTTTCCAGGTTTCCATCCGTTTTCAGTTAAAATCTCTGTGTCCTCGCTGAAACAGCCCCATCTGCTTGGAATGTTTAAAGAATAAACTAATTCCTGCATGCATTGTTTTGTCTGCCTGTAAGTTAAATTGTCTGACCTAACAAAAGGCGCAAGCAAGGTGTCAACAGAAGAAAAAGCCTGTGCTCCTGCAAACTCCATCTGCAGGCAGCCGATAAAATTCACCATCTGATGAACAACAACATCCAAGTGTTTTGCGGGTTTTGCGTCAACCTTGTTTGCCACTCCGCCAAAACCTTTAACCAATAAGTCTTTCAGCGACCAGCCTGCACAGTATCCAATGAATCCATGGCTTAAGTCATGAATATGCATGTGTCCTTTTTTGTATGCTTCGCTTACTTCTTTTGGATAAATTTGCGTTAGAGCGTAACTTGCAATAACTTTTCCAGCAGTATGCAATAACAGCCCGGAAAAAGAGTATGCTTCATTAGAGTTTTCTTTTACTCTCCAGTCATTCTGGTTAAGGTATTCATCTATTACATGCTCTACATCAATGAAGGTATCCTTCATTTCCCTTATTCTTGCATGCTGTTCTCTGTACAGAATGAATGCTTTGGCTGTTTTTACATGGCCTTCTTCAACTAAAACCTTTTCAACTATGTCCTGTACCTGTTCAACTGAAGGAACATCTGTTTCAGAATCAAATTTTATTCTTAAAACAAAAACAACTTTGTCTGCAAGCTTTCTGGCTGTTTCTATGTCGCTTCCGCCAACACTTTGAGCTGCCTTAAAAATTGCCTGAGCAATTTTTTCCTTGTCAAAAGCAACAACTTTATTGTTTCTTTTCCTGATTGACTTAAAATATTCTGCCATAAAAAAAATCCCCTGTAAAAACTTCCTTTTTTTAACCCAAAACTTAAAGACAAACACAAAATAACTATTTAAAGCTTTTCCAAGCCAGGCTGCCGGTTATTTATTCAAACTTTTTCCCCTGTTTTTGCGCTTTTTTTAAACCGGTTTCCTTTATATTATTCACTTAACTTAGTTTTTTTAACTGTTTTCTTTGAATTCTCCTAAAAAAAGGCCGCAGTTTCATTGAAAACACTGCATTGCTTCTTTTGGCAGTGAATTTACTCAGGCAAAAACCCGTGGGTTCGGAAAACTAACTGTGAATGATTATATCTTTTCAAGGAGTAATCATTATAGCAAAAAAAAAGTTCACATTATCCCAATACCTATTTTTTTTCAGCGGCAGTAAGCCCTGTAAAGATTTAAAGCAACATAAAAACAGAATTTATTTGGTGTTGGGTAATGGAAGAAAAAACTGAAACAGTCTTTGAAGCAGAAGAAAATCCTTTTGTCTCAAAATTCGAGCAGTTTTTTTCCCAGCAGTACAAAAAAAATATTGAAAAGCTTGCAGCAGTTTACCCTGAAAAAAAGTCTTTGGAAATAGATTTCAAGGAATTAGAAGAATTTGATTTTGAGTTAGCTGATTCATTGCTTGACAACCCTGATTATTTGATTGAAGCAGCAGAAATTGCAGTGAAAAGCATTGACATTCCGGTTCTTGACTCAGAAAACTTTAATCCATTCATAAGGGTTTTTAACCTGCCAAAAGACAGCCAGCCATTGTTAAGGGACATCGGGTCACAGCATTTAGGAAAACTGATTTCAGTTGAAGGAGTAATAAGGCAGATAACAGATGTTCTGCCAAGATTAAAAGTAGCTAAATGGGAATGCAGGAGCTGCGGCAACACATACAAAATACATCAGTCAGGAACTGTTCCCACATCTCCTGCAATATGTGAATGCAAGCACAGGGAATTCAGGTTACTGCCAAATTCAAGCGATTTCATTGACAGCCAGAAAATTGAAATACAGGAACCATTAGAATTTTTAAGAGGCTCAGAGCAGGCAGTGAACCTTGAATTAAATGCAACAAATGATTTGGTTAACAAGGCTTCTGCAGGAGACAGGACAAGGATTACAGGAATTTTAAGGTTAAGGGCGCCAAAAGACAAAAAACTTGTTTTCATGAGATACTTGGAAGTAATTCATTTAGAAGAAACCGCAAGAGAATTCGAGGAAGTGGAAATATCAAAAGAAGAGGAAACAAAAATAAAAGAGCTTGCGGAAAACCCGAAAATTTATGAAATGCTGACTCAAAGCATTGCACCGGCAATTTACGGCCACGAAAAAGTAAAAGAAGCAATTGTACTGCAGTTATTCGGGGGAGTAAAAAAAACCCTTCCCGGAAAAGCAATTGTAAGAGGAAATATTCATGTACTGCTTGTAGGAGACCCTGGTGTTGCAAAATCACAGATTTTAATGGCAGTCAACAATATTGCACCAAAATCAATTTACATTGCAGGAAAAACTTCAACTGGAGTCGGAATAACTGCTTCTGCAGTCAAAGACGATTTCGGCGAAGGAGGCTGGACACTAAAAGCAGGAGCATTAGTTCTTGCTTCAGGCGGTTTAGCAAACATTGATGAATTCGATAAAATGGAAAGAGATGACAGGAGTGCAATGCATGAGGCAATGGAACAGCAAATGGTTTCAGTTGCAAAAGCAGGAATTGTAACAAGGTTTAAAACAGAAACATCAATTCTTGCTGCAGCCAACCCAAAATTTTCAAGGTTTGACCCGTATGAGCCGTTCATAAAACAGATTGATTTGCCTTCAACCCTGATTTCAAGGTTTGACTTATTTTTTATGATAAGAGATGTACTTGACAGGGTAAAAGACGAAGAAATAACTGCAAGCATTTTAAAAACACATAAAGCAGGAGAAATGATTTTACAGGGAAAAAGAACCGGAAGAAAAGATTCAAAAGAAATGCAGGAATTAAAAGCATTAATTACTCCGTTAATTGAAACATGGTTGATGAAAAAATATATTTCTTTTGCAAGGCAGAAAATTTCTCCGGTTTTAAGCGATGACGCAATAAAAGCCTTAAGTGAATTTTACCTGAATTTAAGGGAAATGGGAAAAAAAGAAGGAAGCTATGCCGCAACACACAGGCAGTTAGAAGGATTAATAAGATTAAGCGAGGCAAGCGCTAGGGTAAGGTTAAGCGATTCAGTGGACAAAGCTGACGCAGAAAGAGCTATCAGGCTGTTAAAGAATTCACTGCAGGATGTAGTAACCGACCCAGAGACAGGAAGAATTGACATGGATATAATTAACATCGGCACAACACACTCTAAAATGACTGCAATGAGAAATGTATTGAACATTATAAGGCAGAAAGCAAAAGAACAGGATTTAGTTCCAATAATTGAAGTCATAGAAGAAGCAAAAATACTTGGCTTAGAAAAAGACAAAGTAAACGAAATAATCTCTGATTTAAAAAGAAAAGGCGAAATCTACGAAAAAAAGCACGGGTTCATTTCTCCGGTAGAACAATAACAAAGCTTAAATAACTTAATGCACATTAAATGCATATAAAGTGTATACGAGGTGTATTTATGGTTGACGCAAGAGTTTCCTTGAACAGTTACACCAACAAAGTTCTGGCCGTAGTGAAAGCAAAATACGAATTAAAAGACAAAAGCGAGGCACTCAACAAGTTTGTTGAAGCCTACGGAGAAAACGAAGTTGAAAAAGAAGTCAAAGACAGTTATATTAAAAAAATCCTTAAAATCGAGGAAGAGCATTTCAAAAAATACGGTTACAGGAAAATGAGCGACAAAGAATTAGACAAATTATTTGGAATGTGAAAAAGAATGCCTTTTGATTATGACTTTACAAAAAAACTTAAAGGCATAATTCAAAAACTTAAAAGAAAAGACCCAAAAAAAACAGAAATAATTTACAAAAAAGTAAAGCAAATAATTAACTCTGATGAAACCACAATAGAGCATTACAAGAATTTACGGCATGATTTCAAGGAAGAAAAAAGAGTCCATATAGACAAAAGCTTTGTTTTAACCTTTAAATACGATAAAAACAAAAAATTTATTTTATTCCTTGATTTTGACCACCACGACAACATTTACGCGAAATAAATGCAATTCATTTAATTTCTTTTCTTTTATATTAAATTGTGTGAACAAAAATCTTTTGCTTCAGCTTGTTGCACTTTTTTTGGTGACACAGATTTTAGGGTTATATGTCGGATTAAACCTTGTTTCATCTGGAATCCAAAGAGAAGGAATAGTTAATGACAATCCGGATGACCCGATTAATTCAGTTGGATTGTTTGGTTACATTCTTGTTTCAACTGCAATTCTGCTTATTGTATTAAAATTCTATAAAGGAGACCTGCTTTTCATATTCGTTGAATCGCTTTTAGTGTTCTTGACTTCTTTAATTGTTTTTGGGTTTGTCCTGCCAGAAGAACTCGGGTTAATTGCACTGGCTCTTGCAGTGCTTCTTGTTGCAACTAGATTAATTTTCAGAAAAAACGTTTTGTTGAGGAATATTGCTTCAGTTATTGCTGCAGCAGGCGCAGGGCCATTAATTGGATACAATTTTGGGTTAATTCCAGTAATGCTTTTCTTAATCATTTTAGCAGGATATGATATTATTGCAGTTTTTTATACAAAACACATGGTTGTACTTGCAAAATCTATTACAAAAAAAAACCTTGCTTTTACTTTTGCCTTGCCGACAAAAGAACACAATTTTGAGTTAGGAACAGGAGACATGGTAATTCCATTGGTTTTTGCAGTAAGCGTTTTAACTGAAACAAGCAAATACTTTGTTTTCCCGTTCAATTTGGTTTCACCTGCAATAATTTTATGGGGTTCTTTGGTTGGATTAGGGTTAACCGTCCATTACAGTTCAAAAAATGTCGGGAATGCATTGCCTGCCCTGCCGTTACAGACAATAATAATGTTTTTAATGCTTGGATTATGCTATGCTTTAGGGGTTTTGGTTTAGAAAAAAGAAAGAAAAAAATCTAGTATTGAAACGCCAAAAAAAGCAATAATAGAGTAACGGAAAAATCTTCCGACAAAAACAGCTGGATAAAATTTTTTTAAGTCATACTCAAGCATTCCGGCAATAATTGAAATCAAGTCAAAAGCAAAAGGCACAAAAGACATTAACACAATAAAGCCAAAACCCCACTGAGAAAGTTTTTTTGCGATATCATCCACTTTGTCTAACTGATTATGGTATTTTTTTTCCACCACGCTTCTTCCGCCTCTTCCCACAAAATAGCCAGTGCTTTCGCCTATTGCAGCGCCTAAAGCAGCAAAAAAAGCCAGAAGAAATGGATTAAATATTTTAGTTGAAGCAATTAACAGGATTACTGCATCAATTGGCACTACAAGAAAAAGAGTTGCATTTGCAATCAGTGAAGCAACAAAAATGCCCATCAAACCATAAGAGTTCACTAAAGAAACAAGCACAGACATGACATCCATTCAAAAACCATCCTTTAAAGCAAGTGCTTTACAAAAGTATTAATATACTTTTTTTATTTAAATAGTTAAGTGAATCAAATGGAATACGAAAAAATGCTTGACAGGCTGTATTTAAGCCTTCCGGAGCAGACAAAAACAAAGGAAAGGTTCCAGATGCCTGAAATACAAAGCCATATTCAGGGAACAAACACAGTCATAAAAAACATTCCTGCTCTGCTGAAATTAATTAAAAGAGAGGAAAACCATTTGCTTAAATTCATTACAAAAGAATTGGGTGTGCCGACTTCTTCAAGCGAAGGAAAAATCGGAATAATAGGAAAATTTTCTGAAGCCCAGATAAAAACAACAGTAGAGAATTACATCAAAAATTTTGTTTTATGCAAGGAATGCGGCAAGCCTGACACAAAATTCATTGAAAGGCAGAACATTAAAATGATGAAATGCGAGGCCTGTGGTGCAGTAACCTCAATAAAACAATTGTAGAGGGATAAACTATTTTTCACAAAATTCACTCAATCAGGGAACAAAAAATTCTTGCAGCATGCGACAGTGAATTAAGCGGAAAAATTCTTGACAAAAAAACAGGCTTTACAGTAAAACCAGAATTCTATGGAAAAGAAAAAATTGATGAAAAAAAATTAATTCAATTAATCAAAAAAGCTGATTCAGTTAACCTTGTGGGAAAAAAAAGCGTTGGCGTTGCATTAAAAGAAAAAATTGCAGAAGAAAAAAACGTGATAAAAATAAACAAGGTTCCCCATTTACAGATTTATTTTTTGCCGGAGGAAAACAAATGAGACAACAGAGAGAACAATTAAGTGAAGAAGAATTAGTCAGCAGGATTAGAATGCCTAAAAGAAAGGAACTGGAAATGTTTGGGATTGCAATTCAATTGCTTGGCTCAGACAAAATCAAGGCAGCGTGCGAAGATGGAGTGGAAAGAGTCTGCAGGATTCCGGGAAAATTAAGGAAAAGAGTCTGGATAAGGGAAGGCGATTTAATTATAGTCAAATTATGGGATTTTCAGCCGATTAAAGCAGACATTATCTGGAGATATGTTAAAGTCCAGACAAACCATTTAAGAAAAAAAGGCCTTTTAAATAATCTTCCGCTAGAAGACTGATTCAAAATGAAAGACCAGGAAGAAACAGAAGAAAAACAGAAAAGGTTTCCTGAAAAAAAGCAGTCAAAAACTTTTGACAAAGTCTTTGATGAAGATACAATGAATTCAATTCATAAAACTGCAACAGCAGGATTGATTGACAGGATTGAATTTGTTGTTTCAACCGGAAAAGAAGCCCATGTTTTCAGGGCAAGAGACAGGGCCGGAAACTTTCGTGCAGTAAAAATCTATAAGACAAGTACATCAGATTTCCATAAAATGAATGAATACATTGAAGGAGACAAACGCTTCAAGAATGTTCCAAAAGAAAAAAAAGAAATTGTAAAAGAATGGACTAAAAAAGAATTCAAGAATTTAGAGAAACTATCAAAAGCAAATGCTTCAGTGCCTTTTCCCATTGGATTCAAAAACAATGTCCTTGTAATGGAATTCATTGGAGAAAAAGGGATTGCATCAAAAACATTAAAAGAAATTGGCGTGAAAGACCTTGAAAATGCTTTTGAACAGGCAGCAGAATTCATTGCAAGAAGCTTTTATTTGGCTGGATTAATTCACGCTGACTTAAGCGAATACAATATTCTGGTAAAAACAGAGAACGGAAAAGAAAAATTAATTGTAATTGATGTAGGGCAGGCAGTACTTAAAAGCCATCCGAAAGCCCAGGAGTTTTTGGAAAGGGATTTAAGGAATACAACAAATTATTTTTCAAAAAAAGGGCTTGAAAAAACAGAAGAAGATTTAAGAAAAGAGATAAGGAAATGGAAGCAAAAACTGGCTTAAAAAGGAACTCAAATTAAAATAAAAAGCTTTCCAAACACTAATTTATAGAGGAAAAAAAGTTTTTTAGCTCTATTTTATTTAATATTTCAGGTTGTTTTGATGCAGGAATACTTAAAAATACCAAAAGACAGGATTGCAGTCTTAATAGGCAAAAACGGGGAAACAAGAAAAGAGGTTGAAAAACGCACTCAGACAAAAATTGAAGTGAATTCTGCTTCAGGAGAAGTTGATGTTGAAGGAGAAAATGCATTAGATTTTTATATTTCACTTAACATAATTAAAGCAATTGGCAGGGGATTTTCACCAGAACACGCCTTTTTGTTAAAAGAAGAAAATTACTTTCTTGAAATAATTGACTTAAAAGAAATGATTGGGAAAAACGACAAAGTAATCCAGCAAAAAAAAGGAAGAGTAATAGGACAAAAAGGAAAAACAAGAAAAGACATAGAGGAAAAAACTTCAACTTTTATTTCAGTTTACGGAAAAACAATCTGCATCATAGGCAACCCAGAGGGAATACAAAAAGCAAAAAAAGCAGTTGAAATGCTGTTGGAAGGCGCATCACATTCAACTGCAGAAGCATTTTTGCATGAAAAAGAAAAAGAAATTGAAATCTGAAAGTGATTTAATGGCAGAAAACAAAGCAAAAGAAACATCAGCAGTTAAACCTGAAACTGCCCCGAAAGAAGCTTTAGCAGAAAAAACAGAGGCAAAATCAAAAGAAATCACTGCTGAAACTCTTGCAAAAGAATTCAAAGAACATTCTGTTGCAGAATTCTTCAAAAAAAACAAGCAGATGCTTGGATTAACAGGAAAAATAAGGACTCTGACAACAATAATCCACGAATATACTACTAACAGCGTTACAACTGATACTCCGACAGCAATAAGAGAAAACGGAGAAGTAAAAATTGAAAGAATAGGAAGAATAGTTAATGGTTTAATGGAAGAAAATGGTTTTGAATACTCCCAAAAACAAGACGTTGAATCATTGCGTGATTTTAAAAAGTTTGAAGTTTTGTGTTTCGACAGGCAAACAAACAAATTAAATTTTAAACCAGTAAAATCGATTCACAGACACAAAATGAAAGCAGGAGAAAAAATATTCAAAATAAAAACAGTTGGAAACAGGACAGTCGAAGCAACAAAACATCATGGGCTATTCAGTTTAAGAGAAGGGAAAGTTACTGAAATGAAAGCAGAGGAACTGAATACAGGGGATTATCTTGTAGTGCCAAGAAAGTCTTGGATTGAAGAGACAAAAAAAGAAATCAATCTTCTAGAAGAAGCATTAAAACTGTCTGATGAAAAATTAGGGGAATTTAGTGTTTTCGGAGTAAAAAAACTCCTTTATCAAAATGAAAAACTGAAAAACAAAATAAAGTCACAACTGACGCCAAAACAAAGGCACTACGATTTCTACAGAAATTATATGAAATGTGACAGGCTTCCTATTAGACTGTTAAAAATATTGAACGATGAAGAAATAAAACTTTTTTATGAATGCAGGATTGGAGCAAGGCATTGCAAATATAAATTAAATACAAAAATGATTTTAACAAAAGAACTAATGCGATTTTTGGGTTTATATATTGCTGAAGGAAGCACACGAAAAACCATGGCAAGCTCTACTTTATCTTTTGGAGCACATGAAAAAGAACTAATTGAATATTGTGCGTTCTTAACAGAAAAAATCTTTGGTTTAAAACCAATTCAAAGGAAAGCCCACAGAACAGCAGTAAATGTTGAAATACCATCAAAAACTGTCGCTTTTATTTTAACGAAGATTTTTAAATGTGGTTTTGGAGCAAGAAAAAAAAGAATTCCCAGCATTGTTTTTAGTGTTTCAGAAGAATTTGCAAAAGAATTCTTGTTTGCATATTTAGTAGGAGATGGCTATCCCTCAACAAAGATTTTTAGGAAACTCTTAAATGGAGATTTTAATTTAAAAGAGAAAATTGTCTTAGCCACAGCCAGTGAAGAACTTTCTATTGGAATCCAATATCTTTTATCAGGTTTAGGCTATTCTTACAGTTCCAGTGAAAAAGAAGCTGAAGAAAGAATTGTAGCAGGAAAAAAAGCAAGCTTTGGGAAAAACTACAGAATAGAATTTTATACTAACCAAAAAAATTCTCCATTAAACTTTTTTCCGATGGAACTTGGGGGCATTGAAGCAGTAATTGAACCAAAACTCAAATGGGCAATAAACAAAAGAGGACAGCAAACAGTCAGCTACGAAAAAATGGTTTCATTAAAAATAAATGAAGCAAGAATTTCCGAAGAAGCGGCAAGGTTTATTGGAGGAGATTTAGGTTTGCTGCAAATAAGTGAAATAGAAGAAAGAATTCCGGAAGAAAACGAATATGTTTACGATTATTCTGTTGAAAAAGATGAAAACTTTGTTGGAGGCTATGGAGCAATTTGTTTGCATAATTCTTTAGATGCGTGCGAGTCAGCAAACATTCTTCCAGAAATAGAAATAAAAATACAGGAATTAGGAACAGAATATTATGAAATAACAATCAAAGACAATGGCCCTGGATTAACAAAAGACACAGTAGGCAAAGCTTTAGGCCAGTTGCTTGCAGGAACAAAATTCCACAGAATGGTGCAGTCAAGAGGCCAGCAGGGAATTGGTGCAGCAGGAGCAACAATGTATTCCCAGACAACAACAGGAAAGCCTGTTCAGGTAATTTCTGGAACAGGAAAAGGAAAAGCTTTTTCACTGGAGTTAACAATTGACCAGAAAAAAAACACGCCAAAAATAGAGAACTTCAAAGAAATAGACAAACCATTCAAAGGCCTTGCAATAAAAGCAAAAGTAAAAGATGTTTTATACAGGATTTCAGAGCAAGGGCCATTAGAATACATCAGAAGGACTGCAATAGCCAACCCTCATGCACAAATAAGCTTAATTGACCCAATGGGCCAAAAAACATTATTTAAGAGGACTTCAGATAAAATTCCTGATGCACCAAAAGAAATGCAGCCTCATCCAAAAGGAGTTACAGTAGACGAATTAGTTACAATGGCAAAATACTCTGATGGAAGAAAAGTAAGCTCTTTTTTAAAGAATTCTTTTGACAGAATGGGAGATAAAGCAATAGAAGAAATAACTAAAACGGTTTCATTTGACATGAACATGGATCCGAAAAAAATGGAGTGGAATGACTCAGAAGAAGTGATAAAGGCATTCAAGTCAATTAATTTTATTGCCCCGACAACAGATGGATTAAGCCCTATAGGAGAAGAACAAATTGAAGCTTCATTGAAGTCAATTGTCCAGCCTGAATTCCTTAAAGTAATCACAAGAAAAGCCCAGGTTTATAGTGGGGGCTTTCCATTTCAAGTAGAAGTTGCAGTTGCATTCGGGGGAAACGCCGGAAGGGCTCTTGGAAACGGAAACAACTCAGAAGAAGAAAACCTCAAAAAAATGGAGGTAATGCGTTTTGCAAACAAAGCTCCGTTATTATTTGATTCAGGAGGCTGTGCAATAACAAAAGCTGTTCAGACAATTGACTGGAAAAGATACGGGATACAAAACATTGATGAAGCGCCTTTAACTGTTTTTATTAACATGATTTCAGTGCACATTCCTTACACTTCAGCAGGAAAACAGGCAATTTCAGATGAAGCTGAAATACTTGAAGAAATGAGATTAGCTTTAATGGATTCAGGGAGAAGAATTGCAAGGCATATTATTGGAAAAAAAAGGGAAAAAGAAAAAGAAGCAAAAAAAAGAATGTACATGAAGTATGCAATAGAAGTTGCAAACGCTTTAAGTGAACTCACAAAAAAAGACAACAAAGAAATAGAAAAAAAGCTTTTGAACATTGTATTGAAAAGGCTTAAAATAGATGAACAAAAAGAAAAAACAGAGTTAAGCGACGAAGAAGTTGAAAAAGAAATGGAAAAAGAAGCAAAAAAAGCTGAAAAAGCTGAAGGAAAAAATACAGGGAAAAGCCAGAAAATAAAAGGCCTGAAAAAAGTTGAGAAAGAAGAAGAAACAGACTAGGTGAAAGATTATGTCAAAAGACAAGGAAGTAATTCAGAAACTAAAAGAAGTCGGAATTGATATTTCAAAACAAATAGACAAAGGAGAAGACCCTTCATACGAGCTTCCGGTAAGAAGCTTAAACAACGTTTTCTTTGACAAGAAAACAAAAACAATCAAGTTAGGCGACAAGAAAAGCACAAGACAGTTTTTGAATACAGCTCACACAAGAAAATTCATGCAGACAATGCTTATTACCTCAGAATTAAAGAAAGTAATTGAACAGGAAGCAACAATTTCTATAAGAGACTTGTATTATGCTTTAAAGCATACAATTGAAGGAACAGAAGAAAACACTTTTGAAAACCAAGGCGAATCAGATCCAATCATTGAAGACATTGAATCATCCCTGAATTTGTTAAGAGAAGAACTGCATTTAGCTGCTTCAAGCAAAGGAGTTATTTCAGGTTACATGAAAATAAAAGACGGAAAAGACACAATTGATTTGGCTAAAATGGGTTCTGGGGGCTGGGGAGTTCCATCTAATGTAGAGCCGGAAAAAATTGAAATAAAGGACTTGGATGCAGAATACGTTTTATTCATTGAAAAAGATGCTGTATGGAAAAGGTTTAACGAAGACAAGTTCTGGCAGAAAAACAAATGCATTATTATTACTGGAAGAGGCCAGCCTTCAAGAGCAGAAAGAAGGTTTGTGCAAAGATTAAATAAAGAACATAAACTGCCTGTTTTTGCTTTAATGGATGCAGACCCATGGGGAATGTATATTTATTCTGTAATAAAACAGGGTTCAATTTCTTTGAGTTATTCAGAAGAAAAACTTGCAACACCAGACACAAAATATATTGGATTGACAGTAAGCGATGTAGAAACATTCAAGATTCCAAAAGAAGTTACAATTAAATTAAACAAGCTTGATGTAAAAAGATTAAATGAAATGAAAGGCTATGACTGGTTTAAGAAAAAAGAATGGCAGGATGAATTTGATTTAATGAAAGAAAAAGCAATAAAACTTGAATTAGAAGCCTTAAGCAAAAAAGGGATCAGATTCATAACAGAAAAGTATTTGCCTCAAAAAATTAAATCCAAAGACTTTCTGCCTTAAAATTTTATTTCTTTTTCCTGTCGGCAATTTTTCCTTTTTTAATTCTTCTGTCAGTATACCAGTGAATTCTATTTCCTAAAGAATTCTCTGTTATTCCTATTATGCGCCTTCCGGCTGAAACAACATGTTTTTCAACGCCAAATGCCTTTGGATAAACTTTATCCTTTTTTCTCTTTGGTTTTCTTCCCTGAACAATTGCACGGTTTGCTGAGCCTGCGGCTTTTTGTCTTGCAACTTCTTTATTTAGAGCAAAATTTGTTCTCCTGATTTCCCTTCCCCTTCTTTTAGGCAATTTACCCGGCATCACAACACTTCACAAACAGTTGTGTTTTCTTTTTATTTAATAGTTTCTGCCTTAAAAACTGTTTTTAAAGCATTCAACGGGCAAAACTTAAAATAAGGATTAAACATAATTCTTTGGGTTTACATGCAGTTAAGGACTTTATTCAGGTACTCTGATGTAAGAATACTTCTTACTTTCCTGATAATCATTTTATTTTATGCTTACGACAAGCTTAATGTGCAGAGCCTGCCGGAATTAATTATTGTCTTAATTGCCTCATACATTTTTTCCTCTTTTTTAGTCATTCTTGGAAGAAAATTAAGGAAATTTTATAAGACAACAGCTGTTGCATTTGACATGGGAGGGGTAATAACAAAAGGAGAATTTTTTACACAAGAATTAACTGAAATAAAAGGAATGAAAGAACTTTTGAAAGAATTAAAGAACCATCATTTGATTGCAATCTGTTCCAACAACAACTGGGATGCATATCTGGCTCATGAAAAAAAATTCGGCTGGGACGAAATATTTGACGTGAAAGTGTTATCAGGAAAATATGGCGTCCGGAAACCTGATGCAAAAATTTACAAGATTTTATTAAAAGAATTAGGAGTAAAGGCTTCAAACTGTGTTTTTGTTGACGACTCAGAAGAAAACGTCCACGGAGCGCAAAAAGCCGGAATGAAAGGAATCCTGTTCACTTCAGTTCCGGAATTAGTCAAAGAACTGAAAAAACTCAAATACTTATAAAGTTGTAATCGGCCTTGACTGCAAAATAAACAATTTTTGTTTTTCTAAAGCGAATTCAATGTCCTGGGGAAAATTATAATGCGATTCAATTTTTTTGCATAATTCAGCTAACTCCATTATCTGTTTTCCTGAAAGCTTCTGGTTTTCCTGCTCAGATTTTTTTACCTGAATCTTGGTTGTTTTCCCGTTCTTTAATGCAAGCATGTGCTCCTGTTTGTTTACTTCAATGTTTTCAATAAACATTTCAGTTTTATTCACAAGGTATTTGTCTGGCGTAACTGCACCGGAAACAACGCTTTCACCCAAGCCAAAAGCTGCTTCAATAACTATTTCATTTTTGTTTTTTGTTACAGGGTTAACTGTAAACACGACACCGCTTGAATCTGATTCAACCATTTTTTGTATTACAACTCCGACAGAAATTTTTCCCTTGAGTTTTTTTTCTTTCCTGTAAAAAATTGCTCTTGGGGTGAACAAGGAACTCCAGCACTTTTTGACTGAATTCAATAAATCTTTTTTTGTAATATGGGTGTAGGATTCAAGTTCTCCTGCCCAAGAAGCGTTTTTTGCGTCTTCTGCTGTGGCAGAACTTCTTACAGCAACATAATTTGCTTTTAATTCAGTGAATTCTTTGAGTATTTCTTTTTCTGTTTCTTTCGGCATTTTTGCCCTTGAAATTTCTTTTCTTATTTTTTCTGAGGCAGTGTTAACTGAATCAGTTTTTTTCTGGTTAACTTTTTTTAATTCTGATTCGATGAATGGATTCAGGTTATTTTCTTTTAAGAAAAAATCAAATGATTCCGCCGACACAACAAAGCCGTTTGGCACTGGAATTTTTGAATTAAACATTTCACCTAATTGAGCGCCTTTTCCTCCTGCAACCGAAACGCTTTTCCTGCTTAATTTCTTAAACGGCAGAACAAAATTCATTTTTTCACTTCCTTTTTCAGTATTTTAATTATTCCATGGTTGGCATTAACATCCAATAAGTCTCCGTCTTTGATTACTTTTGTCGCAATTTTTGTGCCAATCACGCAAGGAATGTTTAATTCCCTGCTTACTATGGCGGCATGACAAGTTACCCCGCCAATATCTGTAATAATTGCAGAAGCCTTTTTCATTGCAGGCACCAAATTTGGATTGGTTGCATGAGAAACAAGAACATCCCCTTGGTTCATTTTATTCATGTCTTCTGGAAGGTTAATTATTTTTGCAGTGCCTTTAACCATTCCCGGAACAGCAGTACTTCCCTCTAATTCTGAAATCTTGTATTCTTTTGGATCAGGAGCCTGCCTGGCATAAGCTTCAGCTTTTTTTCCGGTTAATGTCTTGCTTTTTCCATCAACACAGGCATAAACGCTGAACTTAAACCTTTCATTTAATTCATTTGAATCAAAATCTCTTTTCAGGATTGCTTTTTTGAACTCGCTTGGCCACATGCATCTTAACTGGTTCAGTGAAAGCCCAAGCCTTCTGCCAAG
This sequence comes from archaeon, assembly GCA_043819075.1. Taxonomy (GTDB): domain Archaea; phylum Iainarchaeota; class Iainarchaeia; order Iainarchaeales; family 1-14-0-10-31-34; genus 1-14-0-10-31-34. The sequence goes on along the minus strand of JBDRFE010000029.1, from coordinate 18,744 downwards.
TTCCTTCAAAAAAGGCTCATAAGAAAAAAACGAATAATAGAGGGAATCCTTTCTTAATCCCTTCAAGTAAATCATCTGCCTTGAAATACCGAATAACTTATTGTGTTTTTCATCAACTGAAAGTTTTTCAGTTAATTCTATTTGTTTTCTTTTTACTTCATTAATTCTGTTATCCATTTTCTCCAAAATTAGGGAAAGGTTTTCTCCAGATTTAATCAAGCCCTTAATCTGCTGAATAAAATAATCTTTTTCCCATGCAGGGCCAATATACATGAAGGGAAGCCACCTGAAATTCCTGTAATTGGCTTCAAGTTCTTCGCCAATTTTTTTGTTTGTTAAAGGAAGCAATTCAATGATTTTGCATGGTTCGTTTTCAAGAAAAAGTTTTTTTGTTTTTTCGTCATTCAGCACATTTAAAGCAATTCTTATTATTTCTTTTTCGTGTTTTAACTGAAAGGATTCATCAAGAGGGGTTGTAAGCAGGCTGAACGTTTCTGCAACCTTTAAAGAAAGCTTTTTTTCACTGATTCTTTGGCTTAAATAATTTTTCAGGTAATTTGAAATAAGCTCGTGATCCCATTCAATCATTGTTGCAAGCATTCCAAGGGCATGGCACTTGAAATGAATTTTCATGTGGCTGGAAAAAACTTTTTCAAGCTCTTTGTTTGTCATCACAGAAAAATCCTTTTTCTCCATTTTTTTCGAGCTTTCAATCAGTTTTCCTGCAGTTTTTTCCAGAAGAAAATTTATTTTAATCATCCATTCAGGGTTTTTAAGTGTTTTTTCAAAAGTTTTTTTTCCGGCTGAACTGAACTGTTTTCTTGGCCAGCAAAAAAAGACGTTTCCGTTCCTGTAAACAGACAAAACATCAATTATCATTCCAATGTCTTTTTTCATTTCTTTGCCCCAGTACTCGTAAACAGGCTCAAGCAAATGAAAATGAGTCCTTGGAATCTCTTCTGCAACAAACCAGTCTAATTTCTTCATTTTTTCAGCCTCTTGATTATTCCACGAGAAGCATCAACTTCAACTGTTTCTCCGTCTTTTAGGATTCTTGTTGCCTGTTTTGTACCAATAACACATGGAATGTTCAGTTCTCGTGAAACAATTGCTGCATGGCATGTGACTCCTCCTACATCAGTTATTATTGCACCGGCTTTCTTCATTGCCGGAACAAGATTCGGGTTAGTTGAATGCGAAACCATTACGTCTCCTTGGTTCATCTTATAAATTTCGTTCGGATGATTGACTATTTTCACTTTTCCTTTAACAAAGCCTGGAACTGCGGTGCTTCCTTTCAGCCTGCTTACTTTCTTTATTTTCATTGACTTAAAAACTTTATTAAAAAAATTTCTTGCTTTTTTTCCTGAAAGGACTTCTTCTTTTGAGTTAATCCATTTAATGACTGTAAAGTCAAGCCTGTCATTCAGTTCTTTCACAGAAAATTTTTTGTGCAATACAGCCTGTTTTATTTCTTCTGGCATGAAGTTTCTCACCTGGTTTAACGAAAGCCCTAACCTTTTTCCTATTTCAGAAAAAAGTTTTTCTGCAGTATAACAGCCAAAATACATTATGTCTTTCCTGAAGCTTTTTAAGTACACTGACTCAAAAAGAATTTTAAAAAACATTTTTTCTTTGTTATCCAGAGGAAGTTTTTTTCTGAAAGCAACGGCTTTCTTAATCATGTTTTTTGGCTCTGATTTCTTTAATTCAGCTTCTTCTTTTGTAAGGTACTGTCTTGCCATAGAGGAAAGGACTTCAATAAAATAGGTTTTTTCCCAGGCAGGGCCTTCATACATGAAAGGAAGCCAGAGCCATTTAGAGTGATGATTGCTTAATTTTTTTGAAAAAGCCGGGGAAACTTTGCTTAACTTTTCTTCAATTTCTTTAACTGATTTTTTCCTGAACAAGTTAAGGAGTTCAGGCTTTTTAAGAAGTTCAAGATACAACTCAAGCAATTCAATTTCCTGTTTTTGAATGTTGGTTAGTTTTTCCGGAGTTGAAGCCAAAGTGAATGCTTCAGCCAAAGATTCATTTAAATTGTATCTCCTGATTTTTTTTCCAAGGATTGACTGGATGAATTTGGAATAAAACTCGTTCTCAAATTCTGTCAATTGCAGCATGTGCCCGCCGTTCTTGTGCGAATTAAGATAGTTTTCAGCGTATTCTTCTGCAAACAATGCAAGCTGGCTGTCAGAAATTTTTCTTAAATCAGTTTTCAGAATCTTGTCGGCTGTTTTTCTGTATTTTTTTGCATACTTAACTAATTTTTTGTTTTCATCTGAAACAAGTTTCGGGTCATTAATTACTTTTTCTAAAAGCTTTTTTCCTGCAGAATTAAACTGTTTTTTGTTGAACAAAATTTCAACGTTTTTTGAATGAAACGAACATGCTCCGTCAAGCCTTAAGCCGAATCTTTTTTTTACTTCAACACAAGTGTATCTCTGAAATGCAGGCATATGGAACGGGTTAATTTTCCTTATGGATTCCATTGAAAACCATTCAGCCATTCAAATCACTTCAGGGGATTACTTGAACAAATCTCACCGCTTAATATATTGATTCAGGAAAATAAAATACGTTTGCCTGAATTAAATGCCTCTTCTCACTCCTTTCAGAGAACACCACGGCATTTTTGGGCCGGTAATAACATGAATCTGTTTTTCCGGGTCCATTATGACAACATTTTTTCTTGCATATTTATTCCACCTGCTCCAGCTCTTTAAGTAACTGAAATGCACTCTAATCATGAAATAAAAAAGTATTCCGGCAACAACAACAAAAAAAACCTCAGACAAAGCTTTCCATAAAAAGAAAATAAAACTCAAAGAAAGAAGCCAGAACAAAACCCAATAATATATTTCAGAGGTCTTGTAAGAAAAATATTTTCTTCCGACTTCATCCCTCTGCTCTCTTGGAAGAACATGAGGGTCAATATTCATGTCAGTTGAATGCCCTCTGATCATTTTCAAAGCCATAACATCAGCCTCCTTTCATCTCCAGAATTCAGTCAGCTCCGACTCCGTCAACTCTTGAAACAAACTTTGATTCCCAGGTTTCCTTGTCATCTAATTTATCGCCAAAGTCAAACTGCGCTTTTAAAGTCAAAGGCAGCAAAGGCAGCAAAAAAACCAGTAAAGTCGGATTAAAAATTAATCCAGAAAAAACAACAACACCATCTAATACCATAAAACCATAATATTTTGCTTTCAAGGATTCAACTAAAAAAACCCAGTCAAAATATTCTTTAACTGTTTCTTTTCTTGTCCTGTACTCTAAAGTCCTTGGATCAACTGTTACTTCAAAGTTTTTTGCTTCAATCAATCTCAAAGGAACTGCTTTACTCATACAACCACCAAACACCTTGTATACATAATAGCAGCGTTTAATCTTATTAGGCATTTACCCGTTGCACAAGGGGTTAAACAAAGAGGTTTAAAGCCGATAAATAACGGGTTTAGAGGGGTTTTATTTGAAGAAAATTTATTTTCCCAGAGTGTTTTCTAAAATAAAGGGCATTAATTTTTCTTCTGCTTTGCGCAAGTGTTCCTGGAAAGTCGAAGGGGACAGCTTCATTGTTTTTGCAAGCTTTTCAATGTTTGTTTTTTTCGGGTAATCATAATAGCCCTGCTGATATGCTGCAGATACAGCGGTTTTCTGCTTGTCTGTGAGTTTTGGCATTAAATGAGGCAAATAAATGTCTGTTACTTTTTCTTTTTTTATGCTGAAATCATATATTTTCAGCCATTTTTTCACTGTCTTCAGGAATTTTGTAAGGTTTTTTTTGTCCCAGGAGCCGAATTCAATGTATTCAAAGCCGTCTGGCTTTACTGTCACTGGTTTTATGAAAAAAATTTCCGGGGTAAAATACATCTGCAAATGAGTTTCTTTTATCGGGGCTTCATAAGAGTAAACAACAAAATCTCCTTCAATTTCAAGGTTTTTGTATTTAGCCTGTTTTTTTACAAACTCAAAATATTTTTCCTTGTTCTTTTTTTCCCCTATAATTAAATGCCCTGCAGTAAGATAAGCTGTTTTTTCATCCACTACAGTGTTTAACGGAAAAGCTAAAATTGTTACATTGAATTTTTTTGCTGCTTCAATTGTAAGGGAGTTCTTGTGCCAGAACTTCATTTTTGCAATCCACATGATTCAATAATAGGCTTTTCAAAAATAAAAGGCTTTTGCTTGCAGAAAAGAATTAAATTCCAGTAACGCCTAATCCTTTTATGGAAAGAAAAAAAACGCTTGGAATAAGGGTTTTAACTTCTTTTGGGGCTGAAAGAAAAAAAGACAGGTTTTTTGTTTCTTTTATTGTTGACCAAGGAATTAATTCAGGCACTTTTCTTTCAAACCGCGAAATAGAAAAAGGATTAAAAGAACTGGAAAGCAGGGCAGGCAGGATTATTGGAAGAGAATTCGGGCGGATTAATTATAGTGTAGACGAAAAAACTAAAACTGCAACAATGGTTTCATTTCATCCAATAGATTTGAGTGTTAAAACATTCGCAGGAAAAAACATTGCAGACCTGCTTGAAAACAGGGCAAGGTTTTTTTTGAGAAAAGCGTTCCCGCAAATAAAATTAATTAAAGGCTGGGACACTTCCCCTGACAGGGCAAGGCAAAAAAAGCTTAGAAAAAGAAGACCGACTGAAACAATGGATGAAGCAAGAACTGCATTAAGAAGGTCAATTGGAGAGAAAAGAATAAAACTCAGGAAAACAAGGCCAAAATAAGAACACAGTTAGTATTTTAAATTTCTTTTGCCTAATTTTAGCTGGAGAAAAAATGAGTGAGATTGTTTTGGGTTACATTCCCTGCAAAAACAAAAAAGAAGCAGAAAAGATTGCAAACGCTTTAGTGGAAAAAAGGCTTGTTGCCTGCGCAAACATTATTCCTGCAATTTCTTCCTGCTATAAATGGGAGGGCAAAACCGTGAATGAAACAGAATCATTATTGCTTGTAAAAACAATCAAGACAAAAAAAAAGCTTGTTTCAGAACAAGTAAAAAAACTTCATTCATACAGGCTGCCGTGCATTGCATTCATTAAGTTTGATGAAATCAACAAAGAATACGAATTATGGGTGAAACAGAGAAGCTATTAAGTGAGAAAATGAATTCAATGGATTATTTTTTTTACCCTGAAACTGTTGCAGTAATCGGGGCATCAGAAGAAAAAAACAAAACAGGCCATGTAATCCTGAAAAACATGATTAAAGCAGGATTCAAGGGAAAAATTTTTCCGGTTAACCCTCATTCAAAAAAAATTCTGGGATTAAAATGCTTTAATTCAGTTAAAGACATGCCTGAAACAGATTTGGCTGTAATTGCTGTTCCCGCAGTGATTGTTCCAAGAACAATAATTGACTGCGGTGAAAAAAAAGTTAAGGCAGCAATAATTGTTTCTTCCGGCTTCAACGAAATAGGCAACGAAAAAACAACAAAAGAACTATTTAATGCAATGAAAAAATTTCCTGAAATGAAAGTGCTTGGGCCAAACTGTTTAGGCATTACACATATAAAACAGGGAATTGACACTTTGTTTCTTCCAAGAGAAAGGCTTGAAAGGCCACAAGATGGAAGAATTTCTTTTGCTTCACAATCCGGTGCAGTTGGAAGCACTCTAATAGATTATGCTGCAATGAAAGGCTATGGAATAAACAAATTCATTTCTTTCGGGAATGCATTAGATGTGGATGTAACTGACTTAATAGAGTACTTGGATAAAGACAAAGAAACTAAAGTAATCTGCTTGTACATTGAAGGGCTGAAAAACGGGAGAAAGTTTTTGGAAACAGCAAAAAAAGCAAACAAAAACACTCCAATAGTAATACTAAAAGGCGGGGTAAGTGAGCAAGGAAAAAAAGCTGCTGTCTCACATACTGGTTCAATTGCAGGGGAAACAAGAGTTGTTGAAGCAGCTTTCAGGCAATGCCATTTGATTCAGGCAAAAAGTTTTTTACAATTATTTAATTATGCAAGAGTTTTAGCCAACGAGCCTTTAACAAAAGGAAAAAAAGTCCAGATAATAACTGACGGAGGAGGCTATGCAGTTTTAACAGCTGATGCAATAACAGAAAACGGCTTGGAGCTGGCAAAAATGAATGACAAAAGCCTTGAAAAAATAAGGAATGTTGCCCCGGCTTTTGCTGAACTAAAAGAAATAATTGACTTAACAGGCGATGCAACAACAGAAATGTATAAAACAGCAATTGAAGCCGCATTAAAAGACAAAAACGTTGACATGATTCTGGTAATAGTATTGTTTCCTCCGCCAAAAATAGATGAAAAAATTATTGAAATAATAAGTGAATTCCATAAAAAACAGTTAAAGCCGTTAATTGTTGTTTCTGCAAGCGGAAAGTACACTGAAAAACAAAAAATTTTAATGGAAAAAGAGTTTGTGCCGACATTCAGTTTTCCGAAAGGCGCTGCAAGGGCATTAAAAGCATTATACGATTATTCTTTGTTTAAAGGAAAAGCCAAGAGGTGAATTGAATGGAAAATCTTGAAGTGCTGTTAAAAGAAAAAAGGGTTTTTAAGCCCTCAAAAGAATTAGTGGAAAACTCTAATGTAATGCAGTGGATGAAAAAAAACAAAATAAAAAATTACGATGAATTGCTGGAAAAAGCAGGAAAAACTGAGTGGTTCTGGAAGGAAGCAGCAAAAGAAATAGTTGAATGGAAAAAGCCCTATAAAAAAGTGCTTGAATGGAAAAACAATTACGCTAAATGGTTTGTGGGAGCAAAATACAATATTGTTTTTGATGCATTAGACAGGCATAAAGACAAAGAAAAAACTGCTTTTATCTGGGAAGGCGAACCCCAAGAAGAAATAAAAAAAATAAGCTACAAAGAGTTATACATTCAGGTAAACAAATTAGCTAATGCAATGAAAAAATTAGGGGTAAAAAAAGGCGACAGAATCGGAATTTACATGCCAATGATTCCAGAGCTGCCAATTGCAATGCTTGCCTGCGCTAAAATCGGCGCAATTCATTCAGTTGTTTTCTCTGGATTCAGTGCAATGGCTTTCAGGGAAAGAATAAACGACGGAGAAGCAAAACTGGTTATTACCTGCGACAGTTTTTACAGGAAAGGAAAAACAATTGCATTAAAATCACAGGCAGATGAAGCATTAAAAGAGGCTCCAAGCGTTGAACACTGCATTGTCTTCAAGAGAACAGGAGAACAAATCCAGTGGAATGAAAAGGATTTATGGTGGCATGAAATAACAGAAAAAGAAGAAGGGGAATGCAAAACAGAGTTAATGGATGCAAATGACACTTTATTCATTTTATATACTTCAGGCACAACAGGCAAGCCAAAAGGAATAATTCACTGCCACGGAGGATATGCTGTTGGAACAGGAATTACACTTAAATGGGTTTTTGACTTAAAAGAAAACGATGTATGGTGGTGTGCTGCAGACATTGGATGGATTACAGGCCACAGCTATATTGTTTATGCTCCCCTGATTTTAGGCGTTACTTCAGTAATGTATGAAGGAGCCCCAGATTTCCCTAACCCAGACAGGTGGTGGGAAATAATTGACAGGCATAAAGTAACAGTTTTATACACTTCTCCTACTGCAATCAGAATGTTCATGCATTTTGGAGAAGAATGGGTGCAAAAACATTCACTAGATTCATTAAGGTTATTAGGAAGTGTAGGAGAACCAATTAATCCAGAAGCATGGATGTGGTACTACAAATTCATCGGAAAAGAAAAATGCCAGATAATGGACACATGGTGGCAGACAGAAACAGGAAACTTTTGCATTACTCCGCTGCCAATTACTCCATTAAAGCCAGGCTCTGCAACAAAACCTTTTCCAGGCATTAAAGCAAATGTTTTTGACAAAAAAGGAAAAGCAATAGTTGATGCAGGCGGAGAATTAGTGTTGTTAAAGCCCTGGCCTGCAATGCTAAGAGGGATATACAAGAATCCAAAAAAATACAAGGAAACTTATTGGAGCATGTACAAAAATGTTTATTTGGCTGGAGATGTTGCAAGAGCAGACAAACAAGGATACTTTTGGGTTCAAGGAAGGGATTCAGATGTATTAAAGGTTTCAGGCCACAGAATAGGCAACTCTGAAATAGAGTCAGCTTTAGTGTCACACCCATTAGTTGCAGAAGCAGCAGTAATCGGCAAACCGCATGAAATCAAAGGAGAAAGCATTACAGCTTTTGTTATCCTCAAAAAAGGAGCTGAAATCTCTGATGCATTAAGAAAAGAATTAGCAGAACATGTAGCAAAAGAAATAGGAAAGCTTGCAAGGCCTGATGAAATATTGTTTGTAGAAGACCTGCCAAAAACAAGAAGCGGAAAAATAATGAGAAGAGTCATTAAAGCAAAAGTTTTAGGTCAGGATACAGGAAATATTTCAACTCTAAGCAATCCGGAAGCAGTGGAAGAATTGCTGAAAGCAAAATAAATGGTTTTGGCAACTTGCCTTTTCTTAAAAGGCAGTGTCTAAAAGAAATGAAACTGCTTTGTCAGGGTCTTCCTCGCAAAGCAGTTCAAAAAATCTTCTTATGTCAAAATTTTTGTCAAAAGCAGTTTCACTTAAATTTTTTTCAAGCAATTCAATTCCAAGAGAAGAAACAGATTTCTTTGTTTTATGCAGTTCCCTTAATTCCTGAATTCTTTTCCTGAAAGAAACAGAAGAAAAGTTTTTGTCAACAGAAAAAATTGCCCTGCCTGAAAATTCATTTAAAACCTTGTTTAAATCAATGTCTCCCTGCAACAGGCCTTTTGCAAGGGTTCCGTTTAATTTAATCCTGATCAAAGGAATTAAGCCAGAGCGGTTTTCTGAAATAAAAAAAAGGATTCTTTCTTTAAGTTTTGAAAGAATTTCGTTTTCAAATGCATTATCAAAAGAAATTTTTTCATAAAAAAGCCTTCTCTGCTTTTTTAAAGGAAGGAAAGAAACATTCATTGAACCAGAATCAATCAAAACAATTCCTTTCGGCTTTTTTGACTCAAGGTTTTTCATTTGAGTAACAATAGTTGAGCCAGGGATCAATAATTTTCCCCCCTCAAAATTTGTCTCGGAATTCCAGTGCAAATGGCCGTTAATAATCAAATCAAATCCTTTTGGCAGGTTTGACAAAGAAATTGAAACACTCATTTCATCTTCTGTCGGAAGGAATTCTTTTATTGACTGATGCAATAAAAAAAAGTTTTTCATGCCTTCAAAGGGCTTTGGATTCAAAAGCCTTAACACATCAAGCGCTTTTTTTTCCGGAACCCCTCCAAAACCGTGAACAGCAATTTTTTCTGAATCCTTTTCTGCAATCAAATAACCTGAATGAAGGTAAAAAAGAAATCCAGCGCTTTCCAGCACCTGAACAGGGTTCTTGAAATCCCTTGACCTTAATTCATGCGTGCCATGAATTGCAATAACCGGTATTCCTGTAAACCTTAACTCTTTTCCTTCCCTTAAAATTTTTATTGAAGGCGTTTTTGCATTCCTTGAAACACTGAACAATTCAAATGCATCATACCAGGACTCAATTGAAGGAATCTTTGAATCAAATAAGTCGCCTGGCATTAAAATTAAATCAGGATTATTTTCTAATGCAAGAGAAAAAGCTTCCAAGGCGTTTTCCAGCGCTTCATCTTTTCTCTGGGTTTTTTCTCCAAAGCCTAAATGAGTGTCAGAAATTAATGCAATTTTCATGCATTCACCGCCAAAAGTATTTCGTCAAAGGATTCCGGCGGAAAAAAAGCCAGCGGGAAAAAAACAACAAACCCGGTTTTTTCCTGCAGTTCAGTTATTTCAATTAATTGTGTTTCTTTTTTTGCTGAAACAAGGGCTGACAAAAAAGCTTTTTCTTTTTTTATTTCAGATAAAAGGATTGGCTTGAAGTCAGTAAAAGAATTCCATTCAGAAAGCAGGTTTAAGTTCTTTTTTATTTCTGGAGTCATTTTTTTTATTACAGGAAAAATACTGCAGCCTCTTTTCATCATCAAAAAAGCTGAAACTAATTCCTCTTTAATTCCATCCATCAACAGGCCTGTTTTTCCTTCAACTCCAACCGGAATTCCTTTTGCTCCGGCAAATTTTTCCGTGTAAAGAAAAACCTTTTTTCCAATGATATCAGCGAAAATCTTTTTAGAAGGCTTTGAAAGATTGACTTTCAGGCCATTAATTGAATCCATTATTTCCTGTCCGCATTCAACTGCAACATCATTTGAAGAAAAAGAGTGTTTTCCGTTCCTTGAAATCCTTAAGGCAAAAACATCTCCTTCAAAAAGGTTTTTTTGCGCAAACAAAAGAAAGATTTTTTTCAGTTCTTCAAGGGAAGAAAAAACATGCTGTTCTGCAAGAGAAAAAGAATGGATTCCAAAAACTTTTTTCATTAAAGGAATTGCTTTGGCGTTATCGCCTGTCCTACACACAATTATGCCTGAAAATCTGGCTGAAACAACAAGCTTTAACCCGTTGTTTTTCAGGCACTGCTTTAGGTTGGAAATTAATTTTTTCAGGAAAAACTGCCTGACAAAATAGGTTTTTAAGTGAATCTCAGAAGATGACCTTAAAACAAAAACTTTTTCCAAAGTTTTACCAAAATGCTCCGCGAAAACTTTTTCCTGCATAAAAAAAAAATGATGGGAAAAAGTTAAAACAAGCAAGATACTTATACATAATTAAGGATTTTCTGGAAAAACACATGAAAAAAAGGATTCACTTGCTGAATTTAGACAAGCTGAAAGCTAATGCACCTACGCCAAACCACACTACTGAGAGTGCACCCCAGTTAGCTGCCATTGGTTTAACAACCCATGCCACTCCAATAGCGAACATTATTAATCCAAAGACAATGCTTCCTTTTTTTGTGAAATCACTCATATTATCCCTCCAAAAACTAAAATAATGATATAAATATTGTTCTTTGATTAATAAATCTTTGTTTTTTATTCAGTGGTTTTCTGGGTTTTTGTTTGTTTTTCAAAAGATAAAAGCAGTTTTTCTGTTATTTCCTCAAAACCGGCTTTTTTTTCTTCTGCTGAAACCATTGCCTGAAACGACTTTGTTGCAGGATGTTTTGGTCCAAGCACATCACATGTTTCAGGGCCAGACGATAATTCATAAAAGCCAAGCTTTTTTGACAGGTCAATTATTTCCTGTTTGTCAAAACACAACAAAGGCCTTGCAACCGGCTTTTTTACTCCAAAAGAAATTGACACAAGATTCTGCAAGGTCTGAGAAGAAACCTGGCCTAAGTTTTCGCCTGTAACAATCAAATCAAAGCCTTTTTTCTCGCAGATTCTTTCAGCTGTTTTAAGCATAAGCCTTTTCATTAAAACAAAATAAAGCTTTCTGTCTGTTTTTTTCACTATTTCCTGCAGTGCATCAGAAAAATCTATGCAAAAAAATTCTGCTCCAAGCTTTTCCGCTATCTTTTTTGATTTTTCTTTTGCCGCAGTGCCTGTTATTTTCACTGAAGAAAAATGAAGGCAAAAAACTTCTGCTTTTTGTTTTGCAAGAAAACCTGCCACAGGGCTGTCAATGCCCCCGCTTAACAATAAAAGTGCTTTCATACAATAATTAAGCAGGAATAAATTAAAAAAACAATAAAAAAGGATTGCTCAATTATTTAATAACTTAACTGAAAAAAAGGTTTATTAGGGGCGGCCTAAAGTGGTTCAATGCAAGAATTTGACGTGATTGTAATCGGTGCAGGGCCAGCAGGATGTTCTGCCGCGCTTTATTCAGCCAAATTTGGATTAAAAACACTGCTTCTGGAAGAACACAAGACAATTGGGAAGCCAGTTCATTGCGGGGAATGCCTTTCTGAATTAGCCATACAAAGGCTTGGAATGAATTTTCCCAAAGAAGTTATTTCAAAAGAAGTTAACGGAGTAAGAGTTATTTTTCCCGGCAAAAAAAGCTTTTATGTAAAAGAAAAAGGCTTTGTCCTTGAAAAACACAAATTCGAACAATGGATTGCAGGGGAAGCAGAAAAAAATGGTGCACAAAAAAGGCTTAACTCTAAAGTAACTGATGCAGTAAGGCAAAACAATTTCTGGAAAGTAAAATGCTCTGACAAAACTGAATTCAATGCAAAAATTTTAATTGATGCAACAGGCTCTGCCTCTTTTCTTTCAGCAAAACTAAATCTCAATAAAAGGTTTGAAAGTGTTATTGGGATGCAGTATGAATTAAAGGATATTCCGGAAACAGGCTATCTTGACTTTTTTTTGTGGCCAAAACTTGCACCTGACGGATACTTATGGATGATTCCAAAATCAGGCGGAAGGGCTAATGTCGGATTAGTTACCAACCAGAAAAACAAGGCAAAATTTTTCTTGGATGAATTCATTAAAGAAATGAAATGGGAAAACAAAATTGTGGTGAAAACTTTTGGCGGGTTAATCCCTTGTTCAGGGCCAATGCAAAAAACATTTGATTCAGGGTTAATTCTTGTCGGCGATGCAGCTGGATTCACTTCCCCTATGTTTGAAGGAGGAACCTCTTTGGGGTTGACTTCCGGAAAGTTTGCCGCACAGGTTGTAAAAAAAGCAGTGGAAAAAAATGATTTCTCAAAAGAAACTCTCAGTGAATACGAAAGATTATGGAAAAAAGAGTTCCCAGATTATTCTGAAATACTTAAGGGAAGGACAGCATTATACGATTTTTCTGACAAAGAACTTGATTTTATTGCAGGATTTTTGCCGGAAAATGTAGGCGAGGTTTCTGCAATAGAAAAAATAACAATGGTTTTAAGGCTGTTAATCCAAAAGCCAGGATTTATTTTCAAGGGAATAATTCCTGCAACAAAAGCTTTTGGCTACAGCCAGGCAAAACACTATGGATGGTAAAATAAAAGGAATTCTGCGTGAACTAAAAAAGCGCGGAAACGAAAAAAACCGAAAAGGAATGGCTAGATTCGGCATTAAAACAGAAAAAGCTTTTGGGGTAAGCGTTTACGTTGTAAGAGAGCTCGCAAAAAAACACGGGTTCAGCCACGAACTTGCTTTAGCTTTATGGAAAACCGGAGTCCATGAAGCAAGAATTATGGCAGGATATGTGGATGAAACAGGAAAAACAACAGAAAAACAGTTAGAAGACTGGGTAAAAGAATTTGATTCATGGGATGTATGCGACCAGGTTTGTTCAAACTTGTTTGACAAAACAGAGTTTGCCTGGAAGAAAGCAAGTGAATGGAGTGAAAGAAAAGAAGAGTTTGTGAAAAGAGCCGGCTTTGTGTTAATGGCTTGTTTATCTGTTCATGACAAGAAAGCAAAAGACAAGGAATTTGAAAAATTTTTTCCTCTCATAAAAAAGCATTCAGCTGATGAAAGGAATTTTGTTAAAAAAGCTGTTAACTGGGCTTTAAGGCAGATCGGCAAAAGAAACAAAAAACTAAACAAAAAAGCCATTGCATGGGGGAAAAAGATTAAGAAAATTAATTCAAAGAGCGCTAAATGGATTGCCTCAGATGCTTTAAAGGAATTAACCAGCGAAAAAATTCAGGCGAGGCTGAAATAAAATGTGTTTGAAAGGAAATGTCAAAAACTACTGGTCAAAGACCAGTGGCGTGGTGGTTTTTGACGTTACAAATTCCACTGCGTTAAACCACCTATTAAAAATAGGCGGAATTTGTTTGATTAAATACTTAAAGGGGCTGAAATAAAATGTTTGTAAGAAAGTTTAAAGACTTAAAAGAATTCACTGCAGGCGACCATTCAATTTTAAGGGAATATTTTAATGCATTAAAAGAGAAAATGGAATTAAATTATAGTTTGGCGCACGCAAGAGTTGTTGTGGGAAAAACAAGCACAAAACACACGCTCAAAAGCAGTGAAGTTTATTTTATTTTAGAAGGAAAAGGATTAATGTTTGTTGACAAAGAAAAAAGAGAAGTAGAAAAAGGCGATGTAGTTTACATTCCTCCAAATGCTGTTCAGTGGATTAAGAACACAGGGAAAAAACAGCTTGAAATCTTGTGCATTGTGGAACCTTCTTGGAAAAAAGAAGACGAAACAGTTTTTGAATAAAAATAGCGGAAAGATTAAATAAACTTTAACACTTTTTTATACTGAGAGCATGGCAAAAATCTTGAGCAGAGAAAGAGTTAGGACCCTGAATTATTTCAGGAAAAAAATGCAGGCAGCAGTACAAGAAATGATTAAACATGAAAACAATTCTGTTTTAAGAGAAGCATTTGAAAGGGCTTTAACTAATTTAGAGACAGTTCCCATAAACTTTTATCCAAAAGATTCTCTTTCAAGAACTGTTTTTCAGATTGGAAAACATTTTATTGCTTCAGAGGTTTTAGGCGAACACAAGCAAAACATCAGGCTTGTAAGGCAAGGCGGTTTGCTTAAAGTTGTTCCGGAAGGAAGATTAATTGAAATTCCAGCAGACCATTTTTTTCACGGAAACATTCCTTCATGGGAAGGCATGAAAACTTTAATGCACGAAATATGCCATGATCCGACAAGAAATGTTTTTGAGTTTTCAAGAGAAATTCATTTAACCCCGAATCAGGCAGAAGAATTAATTGCTGATTTAATGAGCGCAAAAATTGCTGTCAGAATGGGTTTTCCAAGAGAAAAAGTCCTGTCATTATATCATGGAAGAGAAGGAATTTATGGAAGGTTTCCTTACAGGAAAGCAATAGAAAAAGCAACTGAACCAAAGAAAATAACAAAAATAATGAAAAAAGCAAGAGAGCTTCCAAAAAAGTTCAGGGAAAAAACAAGAAGAAAACCGGGTTTTATCCCAAGGTTTGCCTGAAAAATTAAAAGACAAAAACTGGTTTACCTGTTAAGCCCGATATCCCAAAAAAACTTTCCAATCAAAAGATTTGGCTTAGAGTACTCTGGTCCACCTACCCAGGAATAAGTATGAGCTAAATAAGTTATGTGATAAGGGCCTTCCCCCAAAAAATCAATTTCATCCGGATGAACTTGAAGTTCTTTTTTTCTGATAAAATAAGCTGCTTTCAAGTAAAAGTACTCCTTGTTAAAAGAATTCATTAGCTCAACTAATGTTTCTTTTTTTCCGCTCACTTCAAAGTCAATTTTTTCCGGACATGGAGAAACATTTAACCCATCATAAACCAGAATACAGACTTCTTCTTTTGTGTCTGTTGCGGTTATTTTAAAGAATTTTGGCTCCAGGCTCTGTGTTGTGCGGATTGGATCCCAAAAAGCAACTAACGCAACAACATAATCCTCCAGTCTGTCTGTTTTCACAGGTTTCACTTCTTTTTTTACCTTAAGTAAAACAAATTCTTTGTTTTCAAATTCTTTTTCCAGCCCTTCAATTACTTCAAAGTTTTCAAAATTGTCTTTGTCTATCAAAAAATATTTTATATCATGCAAGTCAAGAAGTTTGTTCATGTTTTTTTCAACTAAAATAAACCAGAAATTCCTCTGGGAAGACAGTTTTTTGTGGCTTAAAATAATCATATAGCTATACTTGTTTTCTGCCACAACAATTTCGTCCAAAGGCTTTTCCTTCAAAAAATTTATCACTTCCAAGTCTTCTTTTCCAACAACTTTCTTGAAATCATTTTTTGGCATTTCTTCATAAAAATAAAAATGGCTGAAAAAAGAAAAAAGGAGAAAAACCGCTGAAAGAACAAAAAGGATTTTTTTGTTTTTAATTAACGACACCGCCTCTGCAGAAAAAAACGCCAGAGGAAACAGCATAAAAATTAATGTTCTTTGGGTTGGAAACCATTGAAGCTCCAGCCAGTAAATCTGGGAAAACAAAATCGGAGAAACAAGCCACAAAAACACAATAAAATGGTTTAATTCCTCAAAAATTTTTTTCCTGAAATAAAAAACACTGAAAAAAGCCACAAGAATAATCCCAAAAGGGGCTGTTACATCAAGAAAACTTAAAGGGGAAACATGCCCTAAAATGGCTATTTTTGGGGAAACATCAAAAAAAGAAATCTTGGCAGAAAGCGAAAGAAAAGCAGTTAAAACAACCACAACTAAAACAACAGAAAAAGATTTTGCAAAAGTAACAAGTTTATTTAGTTTATTGTCTTTGAATAACTCTGTAACTGAAGCCAAAGCCATCAAGGCAATAAAATAAAGAAAAGAAGTATGGGTTAAAGCATACAATCCGATTGCTATTCCTGTTGCCTTCCAGTCTTCCTTAAAAAAATAATACATGGAAATAATCCCCAAGCTCAAGCCAATTGTCTGGGGAACAGGGCTTGGAATTGAGCCAACATCAGAAACAATAGTTATTCCTGAAACAAGCAATGCAGTGAACAATGAAACAAGCCTGTCATTGGATAAAAGCAAAGCCAGCTTAAAAGAGAAAAAAATCAGCAAAGCAACAAAAAATGATGTGACTAAAGCCATTGCAATGCCAACTGAAGTGAAATTTGAAACAACAGCACTCATTAAATGAAATGCTTTCCTATAGCCAGGATTATAGTTAACCCACTTAAAATCTTCTTTTATTAATTCAATCATGGTGTAATGCTGGGCTGAATCAGGGTAAAGATTTTGGGGGAGAGGAAACTGAAATAAAGGAAAAACAATAACAAGAAAATTAACAATAATTAAAATAACAAGGAATTTCTCTAAATCAGGCTTTAAATTAAACACAACAATAATAGGAAAAACTGGAATAAAAAAGTATGCAATTAAACCGCAAGAATTAAATTAAAAACCGCAGTTATTTTCTCTATGGACAAAAAAATTTTGTTTCTGTTTTTTGTTTTAATGCTGGTTTCTTTTGCTTCAGCTAAAAGCTATTACCTTCCAAAAGCAGAAGTTTTCTTAAAAATCCAGCCAGATGCATTAATTCAGGCAGAAGAAATTATTACCTTTGATTTTACAGGAGCTTACACTTTTGCTTTCAGGGATATTCCAAAAGGCCAATGGGAAGTAAGCAACATCCAAGTATTTGAAGGAACAAAAGAACTCCGGACAGAAATAAGCGATATAGGAAATTATACAAGAATTAAATGGTATTATTCTGCAGAGAATGAGAAAAAAACTTTTACAATAAAATACTCTTTAAAAAAAGCAATAACCGCTTTTAATGATGTAGCTGAATTAAACTGGAAAGTCTGGGGAGAAGGCTGGGGGGTTCCATTAAACGAATTATACGGATGGATAGAGCTTCCTGCTGAAGTTCAGGATGCAAACAACGTTTTTGTCTGGGGACATCCGCAGCTGAACGGAAAAATTGGCTTAATTGAAAACAAGAAAATATTGTTCCAGGTTTTTGGTTTAGGAAGCAATGATTTTGTTGAAATAAGAATTGCTTTTCCTGTTGAACTGCTTTTGTCAAAACAAAATGCTTTAACAAGAAACTATGACGGGTTGCAGTCAATAATTGACGAAGAAAAAAACTACAAGAAAAACAGCATGGACTCTGAAGTGAAAAGCCTGCAGGAAAGTTTTTTGTTTGGTTTTGTGTTCAGCCCTTTATTCATTATTCTTGCAGTCATACTGGTTTTCATTAGAAACACTTTCATAAAAATAATCATTGGATTATTTTTTCTTGAAATCATCTTTGGCGCATTGCTTTTATTCAACGCAGGCATAATTCCAATGGCATTAATTTTGCTTCAGATTATTTTGTTTGCATTAGTATGGCATTTTTTCGGAAGAGAACCAGAAATTGAATACAATGCAATTTATGAAAGAGATATTCCGTTTGATTACAGCCCTGCAATAGTTAATGCTTTAATGCACCAGTGGAGCAAAAAGCCTGACTTCAACCAGATTACAGCAGAAATACTTGATTTGTGCTTAAAAGGAAAACTCAGAATAGAAGAAATAAGAAAACCTGCTTTTTTAGACAAAGGAGAATACAAGATTCACATCAAAAATGATTCAACTAAAGGACCGGCTTTCAGCGAAAAAATGGTTTTGGACTTGCTTTGCGAGGCAGCAAAAGGAAAATTTGAAGGAATATTGTTTCCTAAATTCAAAAAAGATTCAACTCCAAAAGAACTGCTTTTATCAGAGTTAACCAGTTTTTTGCAGAGCCAGCCGTATAAAACCCAGCAGTTTGTTAAAGCATGGCAGAATGAAGTGAAAAATAATGCAAAAGAAATGGAATTTTTTTCAAACAAGAACGGAATAATTCAATACGTTATTGGAACAATTGTTATTGCAGGAATTTCTTTTTTTATTGCACCTTTTGTTGCGCCATTGATTGTCTTGACTGCATTGCTTCTTGCCGGAGGCGTTTTTCCCGATGCACTGCCTAACAGGACAAAAAAAGGCGCAGAACATTTTGCTAAATGGATGAATTTGAAAAAGTTTTTAGAAGACTTCAGCAATTTAAAGAACATGCCGCCAACTGCAATTCCTTTGTGGGAAAAATTTTTAGTGTATTCAATTCCTTTGGGTGTTGCAAAAAAAGTTGAAAAAGCAATGAACCATGTTTTTGTAAATTATAAAGGAGAATATAATGGTGCAATATTTGTTGCTTCATCTCATGCATTTTCTGCTTCAAGCTTTGCTTCTGCTATGACAAACTTTTCTTCAGCGTTTGCTTCTTCTACTGCAACTTCCAGCTCCGGAGGATTTTCCGGCGGCGGGGGCGGAGGAGGCGGTGGAGGCGGGGGCGCAGGATAAGCCAAAAAATATATACTTGTTTGAACTAAATTATTTCATGAAAAAACTTTTTTTTGTGTTAATTGTATTAATTGCTGTTTTTGGCTGTGTTCAGCAGGCAGAAGAAAAACAAGGCAACGATTTAACTGAAATTAATTCCCTTAAAACAGAATTAAACCAGAC
>JBDRFE010000028.1:0-2921 GCA_043819075.1 archaeon | reverse complement strand
ACTAAATCAATTTCATCCTGGATTTCTTTTATTGTCCTAAACATTGACCTGCTTCTGGCCATGTATTTGCTGCCGTCCCTCAAGATTAAGCCAGACCTTAAAAGATTGTTTAAATGATTAATTACCGCTCCACGGCTCATTCCAATCCTTTCAGCTAATTCAGTTGAAGTCAAGGATTTGCCTCCTTCTTGTTCAGCGGCTTTGACTAGTTCCTTGAACACACAAGCAGCAGTTTTACCTTTATCAATAGGCTCAAAAAAGCCTAAACACTGCAATAACCAGTTGAATTCTTCGTCTACTCTGTCAGAAAAAGGCTGTTCAACCCTCCTGATTACAATCTGGAACCTGTGTCTACTACTACTAGTAGATACAGCAACAGGCTTTCTGTTAACAGTCTGTTCACTCTCTTTTTCTTCTTCCATAAGAATAGTGTTCTGCAAAAGGTTTAAAAATATTTTGACTAAAGAGTTTAATCATTGATTAACTTTCTTAGACAGTGATTGTTTTGTTTGGACACAAAAAACCTTTAGAAGAAGAACACATAGGAAAGAATAAACAGGAAGGCAAACAGCCAACACAGGCGGCTGAAAATCGTGAAAAAGCAGGCAAACCAGATGAAAAGCCTTTGGATGAAAAACAAGCTAAAATAGAGGAATTAACTGACTTAGTTAAAAGAGTCCAGGCAGAATTCGAGAACTTCAGGAAAAGAGAAGAAAAAGACAGAAAACATTTTATTGAATTAAGCAATGCAGGATTAATAGCTGAATTGCTTCCGGTGCTTGACTCAATTCACGCAGCCAAAAAAAACGGAAAAGAGGAAGTGAAAAAAGGAGTTGAATTAATTGAAAAACAGCTGAACTCAGTTTTAGGAAAATACGGCTTAAAAGAAATTGAATGCATTGGAAAAAAATTCAACCCAGAATTCCATGAATGCTTAATGAAAGAGAATAATTCAGAAAAAGAAGACAATATTGTGTCAGAAGAATTCCAGAAAGGATTTTTGCTCAAAGACAGGGCGTTAAGGCACTCTAAAGTGAAAATAAATTTACTTGAAAAAACAGAAATAAAACAAGAAGAAAAGGAAAACAAAACAGAAGAAACAGAAAAAGAGGAATGAAAATAAAAAAGGAAAAAGAACTGTAAAAAAAAATAATACAGGAATTAAAAAAAAACAAAAAATCCGGAGAACAAGGAGAAAAATAATACTTGGATTAAAAAAACAAAAAAAACCGGGATTTGATTTTTATAAGGTGATAAAAATGGATGAAAACGAATTACAGGAAATTAGTTCAGAGGATTTTGACGACGACTTTGAAGAAATACCTGACGAAATCCCAGAAGACTTAAAACCAAAACCGCCTTTTCTGGAAAAAAAGGCTGAAACAAATTCAAGGAGAATGAAATTTCAGGTTTATGCTAACTGAATTCAAAAAGGTGATATTATGGGTAAAGTAATCGGAATAGACTTAGGAACATCAAATAGTGCAGCAGCAGTATTAGAGGGAGGAAAACCAAAAATAATTCCTTCAGCTGAAGGCGCAAGCGTTTACGGAAAAGCTTTTCCTTCAATTGTGGCTTTCACTAAAGACAATCAAATGCTTGTCGGAGAACCAGCCAAAAGGCAGGCTGTAAGCAACCATGAAGGAACAATTACTGGTGCAAAAAGAAAAATGGGAACCAACTTCAAATACAATGTAAGGGGAAAAGAATTCACTCCACAACAGATTTCAGCTTTTATCCTCCAAAAAATAAAAAAAGATGCTGAAAGCTTTTTAGGGGAAAAAATAGAAAAAGCAGTAATAACTGTTCCGGCTTACTTTGACGACAACCAAAGACAGGCAACAAAAGACGCAGGAAAAATAGCTGGATTAGAAGTAATCAGAATAGTGAACGAGCCAACTGCAGCATCGCTTGCATACGGGTTAGACAAAAAAGAAAAAGACCAAAAAATTCTTGTATTTGATTTCGGCGGAGGAACATTAGATGTTACTGTAATGGAATTCGGTGAAGGAGTCTTTGAAGTAAAATCCACTTCAGGCGACACTCAATTAGGCGGAAGGGATATGGATGAAAAAGTCCAAGAATACATTATAAAAGAATTCAAGAAAACAGATGGCGTTGACTTAACAAAAGACAAAATGGCTTTGCAAAGGCTTAACGAAGCAGCTGAAAGAGCTAAAATAGAATTAAGCAATGTAATTGAAACAGAAATTAACCTGCCATATATTACTGCAACAGCCGAAGGGCCAAAGCATTTAGTAATGAAATTAAACAGGGCAAAATTAGAAGAGCTTGTAAAACCAATAGTTAATAGATGCGAAAAACCTGTTAACCAGGCATTAGCTGACGCAAAACTTACTCCGGCAGACATTCACAGAATAATTTTAGTCGGAGGGCCAACAAGAATGCCGATAATAGAGGAATTTGTTGAAAAAATTGTCGGAAAAAAAGTTGAAAGAGGGGTTGACCCAATGGAATGCGTTGCAATGGGCGCAGCAGTCCAGGCAGGAGTTTTATCAGGAGAAGTAAAAGACATCCTGCTGTTAGATGTAACTCCTTTAAGCCTTGGAATAGAAACACTTGGAAGTGTTTTCACTAAATTAATTGAAAGAAACACAACTATTCCGACAAAAAAATCACAGATTTTTTCTACTGCAGCAGACAACCAGACAGCAGTAGACATTAATGTATTACAAGGAGAAAGAGCAATGGCAGAAGGAAACAAAGCACGAGGAAGATTTCAATTAGTTGGAATCCCGCCTGCACCAAGAGGAATCCCTCAAATTGAAGTGACTTTTGACATTGATGCAAACGGAATAGTTCATGTAACAGCAAAAGACCTTGGAACAGGAAAAAGCCAGAAAATCTCTATTGTTGCATCAGAAAAACTAAAAGAAGAAGACATTGAAAGAATGAAAAAA
>JBDRFE010000027.1:0-11411 GCA_043819075.1 archaeon | reverse complement strand
CAGGATGCTCTCCTGCAAAAATAAATATTTTAGCCATTTAACACATTATTGTTTTTGTTTCTTTAAAAACGTTATTAAAGTGTATTGAACTTACTGCTGATTTAATAGTTTGTTTTGCTGATTGCTCCAAACCTTGTTTGGTGTTTTTTTCAGCCATTCTGCATACAAGTCAACAAATTCCATGCGTTGCTTTAAGTTTCTTTTCTTTTCTTCTTCAAGTTCTTTCAAGTCTTTTTTTGTGAGTTTTAATCCTTTTTCCATAATATTTTCTCCGCTTGCTTTTCAACTTTTAATTCATTAATCTGCCTTTTCAATAAATTTATATCCAAATGTTCTTTAAAAACTTTATATAAATGCCTTGCATCTTCAAAATCTTTTTCGCTTCCCAAGCTTAATTTAAACGCTATTTGAAGTTCAATTTCTGAAGTCATTAGTTTTTCTTTATTCAGAGTTACTTCAATTTTGTTATTCAGAGAATAAATATTGTATTTTGTTTTCGGAAACTTTAATTCAAAGTTTGGGATAAAAGTTCCTTTAACTGCAAACCTTACTGCAAGCTTTTCTTTCAAATAATCAGAATATGCTTCTTTTGGATTTGATGTATTAAGACATTCAAATCCTTCAATACTAAGTTCATTCCAGAACCGTAAAAATTTTTTTAAAGGCATTTCTTCAATGAACAAGTCAACATCTTCGGTGTTCCTGCTTCTGCCAAACAAAATAGCAATGTAACCTGAAATAATAACATAATCTATTTTCAGCCTGTAAAGAATTTTAGTGAATTTTATTACGAGTTTGTCTAGGTTTGAAAGTTCTCTTTCAAATTCAATTTTGTTTCCGCTGAATTCAAATTCCATAAAACAAAAAATACTGCAAACTTAATTTAACTGTTTCTTATGTTGCTTTTTTTTAATATTTTTTTCCTAATCAAAACGCAATCCTTAAATATGTGAAAGCCCGATAATATCTATTCTTTAATTGAAGATTGAATGATTGACGGGTGATGTGATTGAATAAATTTGAGTTAGGAGTTATTGCGGTTGTTTTAACTGTTTTTGTTTTGGTTTTAGCTTTTCCCCCCAGCACAATAAAACAGGATCAGACAGGAGGAAAAAGAATTGACATTCCAAATGTAAACATTAAGGATGTAGTTTATATTGTTTCAGCGGAGAAACCTGAAATTGCTATAGCAAAATTTGCTTCAGAGGAATTAAGTGAAACAAAAGACGGAACTGAATTAACTGTTTATAATCAGAACTTTGCTTTAGTGAAAGACATTAGAATCTTGTTTTTGAAGAAAGGAGTGAATTTAGTTAAGTTCATGGACGTAGCAGCAAAAATTGACCCTACAAGTGTCTTGTTTCAGGATTTGGATTATTCTGACACTATTGTTTTAGAGCAGAACTATGAATATGATTTGGTTTCAAGAGCCAAACTATTAGAAAAGTACCTTGACAAGGAAATAACTGTTTTAAGCCAGGAAGGAGACAAAGTTGAAGAATACACTGGAAAACTTTTAAGCTATTCTGATGGAATGGTTTTGGAAACTTCTTCTGGAGTTGTAATCTTAAATCCTTCAAAAATAGTTTTCCCCAAACTTCCAGAAAACTTATGGGTTAAGCCTACCTTAATCTGGAAAGTTTATGCCTCAAAGGAAGGCAGCAGAAGCACTCAAACTTCTTATTTGACTGATGGAATACAATGGCACTCAGAATACATTGCAAAAGTCAATTCAGATGATTCAAGGATGGATTTCACCGGATGGGTGAGCATTGACAACAAAAGCGGTACAGCTTATCCTAACACAAGGCTTAAGCTAGTGGCAGGAGATGTGCATAGAGTTTCAGATTACCGGTACAACGAAATGTATGATTATTCGTATGCAGAAGAAAAAGCAACAGCAGGAGCTTTTGCAGAAGAAGCGTTATTTGAATACCATATGTATACTTTGGAAAGAGAAACAGATGTAATGAATAACCAGGTAAAACAGATTTCTTTGCTTGCTTCAGAGAATGTTCCAGTAAAAAAAGTTTTTTATTATGACGGAAGAACCCAGGGAACAAAGGTTTTAGTTAAACTGAATTTCAGGAACTCAGAAGAACAAGGTTTAGGCCTTCCTTTGCCTAAAGGAACAGTAAGAGTATACAAAGAAGACTCAGAAAAGCAGTTGCAGTTTGTAGGAGAAGACAGCATTGACCACACCTCAAAAGACGAGGAAGTCAATTTGTATTTAGGTGATGCTTTTGATGTTGTTGGGGAAAGAACTGAAACAGAATCAGTGAATTTAGGCAAGGGATGGTACAGGAACAGCTATGATATTGAGTTAAGGAACCACAAAGACACTGAAATTGAAGTAGTGATTCACGAGTATGTTGGTTCTAGCTGGACAATAACAGCCAAAAGCGATGAATTCAATAAAAAAAGTTCAAGTGAAATAGAATTTAAAGTGAAGGTTCCTGCAAACGGAAGCAAAAAAGTGACTTACACTGTAGACCACAAGTATTACTGGTAATCCGGTAATGCTTTATTCTTTTTTTATGAATATTTTAATGCAATTATTTCATTGCATTCAATTCCTAGATAATATGCAAAACTAATTTTGGCTTCAGCCTGCCCAACTTGACCGAAAGATGAAACAATAATTACATAATTAAAAGTTATTCTAAAATTTTACGGCAAAATTTAGTGCTAACAGATGAGTTAATGACTTAATCACAAAGATTCTTTTTTGTATTACAATTTCCTATATCATAATCTGTTTTAATTTGACAACCGCCAATATATCCACCACATTGACTTATTATGTTTCCTTGTGTGTCATATCCAAAACTAAAACTATCCTTGCAACTATCACTAGATGCAAAACCATTCTCGCATTCAAACAGATAGGTTGGAGCGCACAGAGTTTCTTTGCACACATTACTAATTAATATTTCTTTTACGCTTTCTTTTTGTTCCTGATTTGGATTAGTTTGAGTGCAACCGCTAAACAATATAACTAATCCAATTATTGTGATCAAAAACAATTTCTTCATGCTTTAATATTGTTTTTCTTACTTTAAAAAGTTAATTGAATCTGAGAATTAACTGTATTTCAGTTTCTGGTTTGTCTGCTTTAATGAATGCAAAACCAATTGTTTCATGAACAATTCAAAATGCTTGTCTTCTCTTTCTTTTGATAATTTAGTTAAGGCCAAGTATTGTTCTACAAATCCCGAAGGAAAGGCAATCAAAGGAAAACCTTTCAGAATTAAAACGTGGGCAAATAATGCTCTTGCTGTTCTTGAATTGCCGTCAATGAACGGATGAATTCTCTGGAATTCATTATGAAAATAAGAAGCAAGTTCAACTACCTCAAATGCTTTTAATTTTTTGTAAACATTTTGTTTATAAAAAGCAAACAACTCATTTAGTTTTCCCGGAATTTCTTTCCAGTCAGCTGTCTTAAAATCTGGATTTCCTTTGATTTTAACGTTTTGTTTTCTTATTTTTCCTTTTCCTGCTTCAAGAGAATTCATTGCAGTTTCATGGAATTCCAAAACTTTCTGCAACTCTAATTCACTTTTATCTTGAATAAACCTGTCTAATGCTTTCTTGTAATCCATTGTTTCCTGCATTTCCTTAAAAGTTCTTGTTTTAGGCGGAATGTTTTCTTTAATCAGTTTTTCTGTTTCAGACAAAGTTAAAGTGTTTCCTTCAAGAGAAAGACTTCTGTGAATAAATCTGACTTCATCATCAATAAGTATTTTTTTAGATGATTTTTTGTAAGCAGAAAATTCCTTTTCAATCTGGGAATTCAGTTTTTTTTCATTAACATCTTCAAAAATCTTTTTGCACTTTATTTTAGTTTTTCCTTTAAATAATTTCACAACTTTCTCTAAAAAATCAGAATAAACAATTCTTGCAGTAAAAGGTTTTCTTGACTCAATTAAGAGAAAGCCATGCTTTGCTAAAAAAGTTGAGATTTTTGAAACAGTTTTGTTATCAAAAGGCAAATCAAATAAAATATTTTTCTTTAATCCTAATTCAATGAATTCAATTGTTTTTTCCAAAAACAATTCATGGTAATCAATATTGTTTTTAACAGAAAAGTCAATTACTTTGATGAATTCTTTTGTTTTTTCAATTTTTTTAAGAAAGTATTTGTTTTGTTTAGTTTCAATTAATCCATCTTCTTCTAATTGCTTCAGATGTTTATAGAATTTATTATATTCATATTGGCTTTTGCCTAATTTCCTGACTAATTGTGCAGCGGTTAATCCTTCATTAAGAAAAACAGAATAAAGCAAATCATACTTTGAAATCATAATGAAATATAAGCCAAAAACCATAAAAAGGTTACTATAAAGGACTATAATTCCACGAAAAATGGAATTTTAATCCTATATAGTGTGAAAAGTCTGGCTTCAGCCCGCTGCCGGTTTCGCCCGGCAGTAGCGAAATGTTACAAGTGCATTTCTGCTATTTCCTTGATTTTGTTTGCTTTGCGTTCAATTTGTTTGGCCATTGAAACAGAAAAGTAAACGCCGTAATCTGCCTGGCTTTTGTTGGCTATCAGGAATTCATAGGCATCACGGTATTTTTTGGAGTCTTCTCCTAAAAAGCGTGATAGTTCGTTGAAATAACTGCTGATGTCAGAGTGAGGTTTGTGTGAAGGTATTTTATTCAAAAACTTTTGGCATAACGCATTATGGTAGTTTATGGCTGCGTTAATAAATAAGTGTGCTGCTGTATGATATTTTTCTTTTTTAAGCAAGTCTTCTGCTGCCTGAAACCTTTCGTTAGCCAAATCAAAGTGCTGTTTGTAGGTGTTCAATCCAAGTCCTTCCTTTCAGTATTTTTCCTTCTGATAAAATGTTTTGAAAAAACAAGTCTTTTTCTTTCAGACGGGATTTAATTTCTTTTTTATCAAGTATTGCCGGCGAAAACCTGATGCCTGTGCTGGCTGTTGCACTAACAAATTTTTCCACGATTTTTTCTTCCAGTTCACTGTTCTTTTGTTCTAATCCAATTAAAACATCCAAATCAGAGTGGTGCGAAAAATCTTTCCTGATGCGTGACCCGAAAACAATCACTGCTTTTATTTTTGGGTTTTTCAGAAGTTTAGAGGATTCAAGCATGCTAAGCAATGGCTGCTGGAAATCGCTTGTTTTCCTGAAGATTTTTTTTAGTTCAGGCAGTAAATAAAACTTCTGGTTAATTTTGGCTAATTTGTTTCTGCCTTGGTATTCCACCAGCACCAAACCTGCTTTTTCCCAGTCATTTACAATGCCTGAAACAGTTGCTTTTGGGATGCCGGATAAACGCCCTAATTCTGAAACAGAAAAAGAACCTGATTTATCCAGCAATTTTTCAAGCAATAAAATTTTTGATTTGGAATTTATTGATTGCTGCATTAAGCTCATAAAACCACTGTTCATTAAACTGAACATATGTTCACTATATGGAACATAATTTAAATATTGCGGCTTCAGCCCTTTCGCGATTTCGCTCGCGAGCAACGAAATATGTGAGGAATTTCATTGCATTCAATTCCTCGATAATATGCAAAACTAATTTTGGCTTCAGTCCGCCCATCTTTCTTCATTGCTTGCGCTCGGAGTCATCGTCAAATCATCATCAGCCAGAAAAATTTTGTAGTTAAATGATTAAAAAATGTTTTGCAGTTAAATTCAGGTAATGAATCACTTGGATGAACTTGAAAGCCAGAGCATTTACATTATAAGAGAAGTTTTCAATAAATTCAAGAAAACCGGAATGCTTTGGAGCATGGGAAAAGATTCAACAACTTTATTATGGTTATGCAAAAAAGCTTTTTTTGGAGAAATTCCTTTTCCAGTAATTCACATTGACACTTCATTTAAATTCAAAGAAATCTATGATTTCAGAGACAAGTACTCAAAAGAATGGAATTTAAACCTCATTATTGGAAAAAATTCTAAAGCATTGAAAGCCGGAATGAATCCGGAAAAAGGAAGATTTGAATGCTGTTCTCAGCTGAAAACAGAGGCATTCAAGGAAGTAATTCAAAAACACAAGTTAGAGGCAGTTTTATTAGGAATAAGAAGAGACGAGCATGGAATTCGAGGCAAGGAAAGGATTTTTTCTTTGAGAGGCAAAGACTTTAAATGGAATTACTCTGACCAGGACGCAGAAGTATGGAATTTATATAAAAGCGAGACAGGAAAAGGCGAGCACATGAGAATTCATCCATTGCTTAACTGGACTGAACAAGATGTCTGGGCTTACGTTAAAAGAGAAAGCATTCCAATGGTGAACTTATATTTTTCCGGTTACAGGGAAAAAGGAAAAAGGTATAGGAGCATTGGATGCGAGTGCTGTTGTGCTCCGGTTGAAAGCAATGCTGATTCACTTGAAAAAATTGTTGTCGAACTATCAAAGACAAAAATTGCTGAAAGAAGCGGAAGAGCACAAGACAAAGAAAAACAGTTTATGATGCAGAAACTGCGTTCAATGGGTTATATGTAAAAGAAAAGCCTGTCAAGCATTTCTTTGGTTTTTTTTGGGTTTTGTTCTGCAATATCGTTTTTTTCTTTTGGATCATTGTTTAAGTCAAATAATTCTGTTTTATTGTCTTCTGTTCCTTTTATGAGCTTGAAATTGTTTTTGTCTATGACTGTTTTTCTTTCTTTTCCGAATAAAATGCTTTCAGCTATCACATAATCCATTTCTTTTTTGTTTAATGCAATGTCAATAAGAGAAGGAGGAAGCTCAGGGTTTTTTTCTGCTCCGGCTATTTCAAGCACTGTGTTATAAATGTTGACGCAGCTGGTTAACTTGTTTATTTTTTTTGGGCTAATTGATGAGCTGTAAATGAATAAAGGCACTTTAATTAACTCGTTGTATAGTGTGTGGCCGTGTGATACGCCTCTGGTGTAAAAAAATTTGTCGTCTCTTTTTGTTCCGTGCTCCCAGAATTCTTCTCCGTGGTCGCTTGAAAAAATTATTGAGGTTTTTTCAAACAGGCTGTTTTCTTTTAAGCATTCAATTATTCTTCCGATTTGGCTGTCAATCAGCCTGATTTTTGCGTGATATTTTTCTTCAACAAATTTTTTTTCTGTTTCAGTTAACTTGTTTTTCAGGTTGTAAATCAGGTCAAACAATTCTGTTTTGTTGCAGTTAATTTTTTTGTATTCCGGCTTGCTGCTTAAATTGTATAAGTCAGTGTATGGGGCGTGCATGTCAACAAAATTAATCCATAAAAAAAAGTCTTTGTTTTTGTTTGCCTTGATTTTTTTTATTGTTCTGTCAGTTAATGTTTCTGCGGTCTTGTAAACCGGAATATTAGCTTTTCTTTTATTGAATAATTTTGCGGTTTCTTGGTATTTGTTTTTGAATAACTTGGCTTTTGCATTGTCTTTGATTCTTTTTATTTTCATCAGCAAAGGGAAAAGACGTATTTTTCTTGAAAACCTGAAAATCTTTTCCATGAGCCTGCTGTTGAAATCTTCTTTGTATTCATGAAAGTGCCTTCCAAAACGCTCTTCATGGCACACACTGTTTCCCTGGATTCCAATGCAATAATGGGTTTTTTTCAGGGTTTTAGTGAAATGGTTTTCTTTGTCTGGGTTGAATGACTTGAATGAAACCCCGTCAGGTTCTTCTTCGTGAGGGGGCTCGGAAAAGTTTTTTATTTCAGGGCAATTGAGGATGAACCCATGTTGTTTTGGATAGGCTCCGGTAAAAAAAGAGGCAAAGCTTGCGCCAGTCCAAGGGCTTGAAACAAAATGGTTCCTGAACTCAAAGCCGTTTTTTCTCAGGAATTCAATGTTTGGAATATTATTTTTTTCTATTTCAAGGGTTTTTGCCTTTAAAGTGTCTGCGGTAACCAAAATAATGTTCATCTGTTTTCAGCCAGAAAAAACTATGTTAAAAAGTGTTTTAAAGCTTTTATCAGACTCTATTATTATGCCTGGATTAAAACCTGCAATTGAAGGGGGAAAGCCTGAACTGTATGAAAGAAAGCAATGGAATGGAGTTAGTTAATGCAGTAAAAAAAATTATTTTTTTATAAGAAGGGACAGAATAAATAAAATTGAAGGGATAAAATGAGACACAAAAAAACTTCTTCTGGGTTTGTTTTAAGGTTTTTTTCAGGGGAAAGTGTTTTAGAAGAATTCATTGCATTCCTTGAAGAAAAAAAAGTTTTTTCAGGCTTTTTTTATGGAATCGGGGCGTTAAATAAAGCCGAGTTAGCGCATTTTTCTCTGGAAGAAAAAAAGTATTTAAGCAAAACTTTTGAAGAAGACCTTGAAGTATTAAGCTTTTCCGGAAACATTTCTTTAAAGCAGGGAAAGCCTTTTGTTCACTCGCATATTGTTTTAGGAAAAAAAGATTTCAGTGTAATCGGAGGCCATTTTGTTTCTGGGACAGTTGGTGCAACTTTAGAGGTTTTTTTGCAGGTTTTTCCTGAAAAAATTGAAAGAAAAAAAGACAGTAAAACTGAATTGTTTTTATTGGAAGTGTGATTTAATGAAAAAAAGCTGGTTTTTTTTGGGAAGTGTGAGGTTTTATGGATAAAATAAATGTTTTTTTGGAAGAGTGATGTGTTATGGGAAAGATAAAAGCTGTTTTGTTTGACTTGGATAATACTTTAATTGATTTCATGAGAATGAAAACTGAATCATCTAATGCCGCAATTCTTGCAATGATTGACGCAGGCTTAGATATTAAAGAAGACAAGGCAAGAAAGATTTTGTCTGAGTTGTTCAGAGAGCATGGCATTGAAGACCAAACCATTTTCCAGAAATTTCTTGAAAAAACTATTAAAAAAATTGATTACAGGATTTTAAGCAATGGCATTGCAGCCTACAGAAGAGTGCAGTCAGGTTTTTTGTTTCCTTATCCTCATGTGAGAAGCACTTTAGTCAAATTAAAGGAAAAAAATATTGTTTTAGGCATTGTCTCTGATGCTCCAAGAATGCGTGCCTGGCTGAGGTTAGCTGAAATGAATTTAACCCATTATTTTGATGTTGTTGTCACTTTAGATGACACTGGCTTGTTAAAGCCAAACAGAATTCCTTTTGAAAAAGCTTTAAAGGAATTAAAGTTAAAGCCAAAAGAAATATTGTTTGTCGGCGATAACCCTGAAAGAGATATTGTTGGCGCAAAACAGGCTGGAATGAAGACCTGTCTTGCATTGTATGGGCAAAAGTTTTTTTCAAAAAAGATTAAAGCTGATTTTGAAATAAAAGACATTAACGAGCTTTTAAAAATAGTGTGAATTATTTTTTCTTAGTTTTCTTTTTCTGCAAGTCTGTTGGCTTGTATTCTGGCTGCCAGCTGTGAATTGCTTTAAGTATTTTTCTTACTCTTTCAATGTTTTCATGTGTTCCTCCGCCCTGAATAACACTTCCATCCGAGTTAACTAGAGTTCCTTTTTCGTTAACTCTTGCACTAAATTTTCTGAGAAACTTATTGAAAGCTGTTCTGTCTGTTCTTCTTTTTGAAACAGCTATTTCATTTAAATTAATTTTTCCTGCAGGGGCTTCTGGTTTGTACAATGGCTTTGCCTTTATTTCATGACCTGCGCCTAAGTTAAAGCTGCCAAACAGTGTTCCGCCTGTTATGCGCCTTTGCCTAAGATTTTTTTGCATTTTTATCACTTATATGATTGGTTTTTGGATTAATTTAAGCTTTTCCTTTTATTTTAATTGTGTTTTTACAGTAAGACTTATTAACCTTTAAAGTGTTTTTATTTAAGGAATTTAATTGAAGTTTTACGGGTGCTAGAAAATGGATTTGATTAAAGAGTTGTCTAAAGTAAAGAAAAAAGAGATTGTATTGATTTTGTCTGATGAAAAAAAGTATCTTGAAACAAACCTTAAAATCCTTAACATTTTAACAAACAAGTTAAACGAAAAAGGAATTTATGTTACAATCAACAGGCCTTTTAACAGCTTGATTGAATTGCTTGAATCAAACAAGATTAAAACCAAAAACATTTTTTTCATTGATGCAATAACCATGACAGTTGTAGGTGAAGCAAAAGAAGTTCCAAACTGTTTGTTTATTAATTCCCCTAACAGCTTAACAGAGTTAGGCATTGCTTTAGGAGAAGCATTTAAGGCAATGAAAGAAACAACTGACAGGTTTATTTTCCTTGATTCTTTGAGCACTTTACTGATTTACAACCAGTCGCAGAGTGTGACAAAATTTGCGCATTTTCTTACGGGAAGAATGAGGGAATGGAAAATTAAAGGGGTATTAATTTCTTTGCAGAAAAATGTTGATGAAAGGCTGATTGCACAGGTAAGCCAGTTCTGTGACAGAATCATTGAGGTAGGAAAATGACTTTAGGCTTTGATTTTACTTCAAGTTTAATCAGTTTTGTCATTGCATTACTTACTGTAATGCTTTTTTTTGGCGCATTATACAGGTTTAATGAAGGAAAGTTAAGAGATATTTTAATTCATTTTTTTTATTCTCTGCTGATTTTTGTTTCAGGCCAGTTTTTTATTTTAGTAATGGTTTACACTGATTACCCTATTTACTTAATTTATGCTGTAAGGGCTTTTTTTGTGATTGCCACAAGCATTGGATTAATTTTAACGTCTTTTGAGGCTTTAAGGTTTTCAGAGAAATTCGGAATGAAAAACAAGAAGGTGCTGGAATGATTGAACTGAATTTCACTTCATTGCTGAATGTAACCAGTTTAATCTTAATTCTGGTTGCAGTAGTTGTATCTTTTTTGAGTTCACTGAAATTTAATTCAACTGAGTTAAAGGCTATTACCCGATGGATTTTTCTCACTTCTTTAATGTTTTTTACCCTGCATTTATTCAGTTTTATTTCATTCTTATTTGATTTTTCTGCCCTTCCAGTTGTTGTTATCAGCGCATGGATTTCTTATGTTGCAGGCTTTTTCTTTATTATAACTGCAATTGAAGTGCTGTTATTTGCCCGCCAATATGGATTTAATTAGCCGATTTCGCTCGGCTGTCACGAAGCATTATCTTCGCTTTCAGCTCGATAAAGCATTCAGGGGGGAGGGTTAATTGCAGTTGATGCAAAAGTTTTTAAACCCTTTAACTTTTTCCTGCAGTAAGGCTTTTTATTTTGAATCTTATTCTATTTTTATGGAGTTTTACAGCACTCTTTGTTTAATTTTTTTGGGGGTATAAACTGATGTCAAAAGAAAGTAAAGCTGAAAAGAATAAGAAAGAAGAAGAAAAAAAAGCTATTGAAGAGCAGGCAGAAGACTTATTGCAGGAATCTGAAACCGCGATTCCGGAAGACATTGAAGACGATGAAGCAGATGACTTGGGTTTGCCTTTTCCAAAGGCAACTATTGTTAATATGCTGAGGAAAAGCCTTGACAAGGGAAAACAGATTAAAGGACAAGTCAAGGTTGAAATGAATTTATGGTTAGGCAAAATGGTTGAACGAAT
>JBDRFE010000026.1:0-43946 GCA_043819075.1 archaeon | reverse complement strand
TTTGGTCCTCAAATAAAAAACAAAAAAGCTTTCCTCATAATTTTTAATAAATTCTGCAGGAGAATCAGAATAAAAATTACCCAAAAAATATGGTGCAGTCAAAGGGTTGTTCAGTTTAGGGCCATTACAGCAGCAAAAAATATTTCCATCAGCATTTAGAAAAGGGCGCTTTACCAGATTGCAGGGGTTTTCAGCAAGCTTTGCTTTAATGACATAATTTTCTTTTGGAACTTTTTTAAATGCCCTTCCAAGCGGGGCTAAAAATTGGGTAAGCACTCTTAAATTCTTTTTAGGATATTTTTTCTTTAAATTTTTGAAATAACCTGCATTTTCAGTTAAAAAATCAAGGAAAGAATAATTTTTTGACTCACAAAACCTTAAAAACACTTTAATAGGCTCTTTTCGTTTCATTACAGCGTCAACAATATTAAAAACACTTTTAGCCGGAACAAACTCCAAATGAAACTCATCAGAACTGATAAAAAGATCTTTTAAGCCTGCATCAGCTAATTCGGATACAACCCTTTCAGCATTTTCCTCAGAAAAACCCCAAGAACCATTAGAAATCACACTAGATGAAATTCCGGCTTGTTTCCCAACAGAAAGCAATTCAATGACCTCGTCAAAAAACACAAGGGCTTCTCCTCCTGTTATCTCAAAACTCTTTATATTAAACTCCTTCAACTGCTTTACAAACAACAAAAGTCTTTCAAGGTCGAGCTTTTTATGCTTTTCAGGGCTGCTGCCAGCAATGCAGTGGGCGCATTTAATGTTGCACTTGTCAGTATAAGAAAAGGCAAATAATTCGATTCTATTTATTTTCATCCAAACCAACACAAATGAAAACTAAATTAATTTTTTTTGTTTTTCCGGAATTTTAATGACTCTTTTACAGCAAGCTTTTGCATTGCCTTGTCCTTGCTGAACTCCTCTAACAACATGTCATCAAGATCTTGCTTAAGATATTGGCCTAAATTCCAAAAACAAAAATCACATATTCCAGTGTAGCCAACAAGAGGATACTTCATTTTATTCACTTTCTTCAGTTTATGCTTTCTAACCAATTTTTCAATAAAAGCAGGACCTTTAACTTTTACATAAAAAGCAAAAAGATTCTTTTGATACTTTTTTACAAATTCCTCAAAAGAATCAGAATAAAAATTACCCAAAAAGAAAACACCCTCCAGAGGATTACTTAATTCAGAGCCATTGCAACAGAAAAAAACATTTCCATCATGATTTATAAAAGGAGAACCTAACATAGGGCACAATTTTTCAGTGGTTTTTTTCCCCGCAACACAGTTTTCCTTTGGAACTTTTTCAATTGCTCTTCCAAGCGGAATCACCGGCTGAACAAGCACATTCAAATTCTTTTTAGGATACTTTTTCTTTAAATTTTTAAAATAACCTGCGTTTTCAGTTAAAAAATCAAAAAAAGAATAATTCCTTGAATAACAAAACTTTATTACCGCCTTAACCTTTTCTTTTCGTTTCATTACAGCGTCAACAATATTAAAAACACTTTTAGCCGGAACAAACTCCAAATGAAACTCATCAGAACTGATATAAAGTCCCTTTAAACCAGCACCAACCAATTCAGATACAACCCTTTCAGCATTCTCTTCAGAAAAACCCCACAAACCATTAGAAATCAAACTACTAGAAACACCAAGCTTTTTCGCCTCAGAAAAAATCTTTACAAGCTCATCAAAAAACAAAAAAGACTCGCCACCAGTAACCTCCAAACTCTTAACACCAAATTCCTTAAATCGCCCGACAAACAACAAAAACCTCTCAAAATCAAGCTTTTCACCCTTATCAGGACCACAATCAACAATACAATGCCTGCATTCAATATTACACTTATTAGTATAAGAAACCGCAAAAGAATTAATTTTATTAAGTTTCATTTACGCACAACCAAAACATAAAAAAACAATAAACAAACATTTATATAAATAAAAGATTAGTTAATATATATTAATTCAGTACTTAATGTTTATAAAAAAAATAGAAGCTTGATTGAATGGAAAATTATAAAAAACCCGCAATAAAAAAGCTTAACCTAAAAATGGGTTTCTCAGGAACTAAACCAATTAGTCCAGTTGGAACAGCCTCATAACACAAAAAAAACAGTTGATAACAATAAACTGTAAAAAAAACTCAATCTAAGAATAGGTTTATCTGTAAAGAAACGCACAGCAGTTAGAAGCGCTTTATGAATCTTGCCAGTCAAACATTAAATAACAATCCAATTGAATAAAAAAACATTGCAGGATACTTTTTATGCCATGGACAAAAAATTGTTGATTCTGGTTTTAATCTTAGTCTTATTAATATTTTCAGGGTGCACTGAAAAGAAAAATCAGGAAATGAAAGAATACAAAATAGAAATTAATTCAGGCGAATTTGATTTTGAAAGCGAAAGCATTGAACTTGAAGTTAATTCAGAAAAAGAACTCCCAAAAACAAGATTTGAAGTCACTGGCAAAACAAAAGAATTAAAGTGCTTTGGTTATTTTGACTTAAAAAAAGGGGAAAACAAACTTTCTATAAAATGCCCAGATACAGAAACCGAAAATATTGTGTTTGAAATAACTCCTTCAGACGGAAAAACAAAAAAAATTGCATTTGAAATTAAAATTGCCTTGAAAGAAAAAATTTCACTGAAAAAAGGGTTCAAATACCAATATAAAGTCGAATATTACAACCCTTACCCTGAAGACCACAACACATTTATTTTAGATGAAAACGCAGATTTCACAAAAGGGATGGTTTATGCTGAAATGAAAAAAAAGTTTTATTTTCTTTTATTTTTGATTGACAAGAATTCATCTCAATTTTTTACAAGCGGACTAAGAGGAAACTGTGATGAAGCTTACAAAAGCGTTCTTAGCCCAAAACTCTACGACCAAAATGAATTTGTTTTTATTATTCCTTTTTTATTCAACTATCTTGAAAGCGATGAAAATTTTTCATTCAGCGAACTTATAATGAACAAACATTCTTTTATAGTATATTTTGATGAACAAAATGGGTCGCTTCGCAGCGACCTTAATTTAATAAAAGAAAACACATGGAAAGGCTGGAGTGTGTTTGAAATAGATTACCATATAAAAAATAAAATAATGAAGTTGTATGTGCAGGCTAAAGAACCCAATCTGGTGCTTTACGCTAAAAATAATACTTTTTCACATAGATTTCAAAAAGAAATAAAAGAAGAATTTGACAAACAAAAATACGGTTGTTTTAGTGATTAAATGAAAGAAAAAACAATAGAGAAAGCAATTGAATTTTTAAGGGAAAAAAATTCTGGAAAAAAAATAAAAGTAAAAATAAAAGGGAAAAGCATGTATCCTTTGATTCCGGAAAAATCAGAGGTTGAAATCAAAATAATTTCTCCAAAAGAACTTAAAACAGGGGACATCGCAGCGTATTACTCTAAAGGAAAATTTGTTATTCACCGCATTCTAGGAAAAAAAGGGAAAAATTTCCTTGTAAAAGGAGACAACAACAACAGGTTTGACAAAAAAATAAATGAAAAAAATATTGTGGGAAAAGCAGTGAAAGTGAACGGGAAAAAAACTGATTCACTTGCATTTGAGCTGACAAAAATCCCGATAACAGTTTTTTCATTAATTACAGGAAAAGTTTTCAGCAAATTCTTCAGGAAAAAAATGAATATTGTCATTACCGGAACTCCTGGAACAGGAAAAACCGCTATTGCAAAAAAACTTGGGAAAAAACTTAAATTTGAAGTGATTAACGAAAAGGATTTTGCATTAAAAACAAAAACAGGCAAAAAAAAAGGAAAAGAAGTTGAAATAGACACAAAAGAATTCCGGAAAAAACTCAATGAATTGCTGGAAAAAAAAACAAGAACAATAATTGAAGGCCACGTATTATGTGAAATGAAAATAAAAGCAGACATGGTTTTCCTGCTCAGGACAAAACCAGAAATAATTGAAAAAAGGCTCAGGAAAAAAGGCTATAATGAAGTGAAAATACAGGACAACGTATTCTGCGAGGAAACAGGCTACTGCAGGGAAAAATGCCTTAAAAACTACAAAAAAGTAATTGAAATAAAAAACGAGAAATCTTTAAACAGTTCGCTGCAGGAAATAATTAAAAAAATAAAGGGAAAAAAATGAAGAAAACAGTCTTTTTTCTGGTTTTGGTTATTTTAGCCGGCTTAACGGTTCATGCAGAAACAATTAAAGAAGAAACATTTGATTCAATCGGCTATGAAGAATTTGTGCTTGACGGGGCAAACAAAGAAGAATGCAGGGAAATAATCTTTTACGATGAATTCAACCAAGAAGAATTCACGGTTATTTCAGTTCATTCTGAGTTCACTCCAGACACAAAAGGAAACGCAAAAATAAATGTTTTTTTGAACAACGAACTGGTTTTGGTTATAGAGCCAGGCAAAGGAAAAGAGTTTGAAAGAATTACAGTAAAAAAAGAAAAACTTAAAGAAAAAAACACCCTGAAATTATGCAGTTTTACTTCGGATTCAATAACAAGAATAAATGTGTTTGATGATTCAAGCATAGGGAATTACACTACAGCTTTTTTCCCTGAAAACAGTTTCAGAAAAGAAGTCATATCAAAAGAAAGAATTGTCGGCAACGAAATCATGATTAAAACCTCGCTGAAAAATTACGGGAACGAAAAAACTGTTGTTGAAATAATTGACGGTGACGCTGAAAGAACAGACATTGAATTAGTCAAAGGAAACAGCTCTTTTAAAGGAGAAATACTTCCAGGGCAGGAAATTTCGCTTGAATACACTTACAGGCTGAAAAACGAAAACACCAGAGTCCTTCCAAATGCAGACGCATACTATTTCAATGCATTCGGGGAAAAAGAAAAAATTGAATCAAATTACCCTGAAATATTCCCTTCAACCCAAAAAGCACTTGAACCAGTGATAATGCTGAAAAAACAGATTAATTCTGTTGGAGAAAAAAGTGAAATAGAAATAGTGATAATAAACAATTCATTGAACGCAGTCCACAATTCAGAAATAACACTTTTTGCTGATTCAGGAATAACCTTTGAAAGCAAAAACAAAAAATTTGAAGTAATCCAGCCAAAAGAAACAGTTTATTTCAGGACAACAGCCAAATCAGATGCCGCAGGAGAATTTGAATTAGGATGCGAATTAACTTTTGGGCAGGAAAAAACCGAGTGCAAGAAAACAGCAATAATCTTTGAAGAAAAAGGCCTTCCAAAAGAACTTATTGCAGGAAGCCTGCTGGCTGTAATCGGAATAATAATTTACGCTTACCTGTATTTAAAGTAAATTAAGGAAACTTGCTTAAGCAGTTTGACTTCGCTGAAGAATCAAGAATCTGCTCGCACAAAGAAACATTATTTGTTTTTTCTGCAATCCTTGAAATGCAGTCATACCTGATTTTTGGCAGGCTGAAGATACTGCAAGAAGAAACATCAGCTATTGCAATAGCAGTATTGAATTTACATGTTTGAATTGCACTGGTTTTAATTGAATCACAGACACTTAAATCCTCTGCTTCAATTGCTAATTCTGTCAGGCAGGAATTCCTTTCAGTTGAATCAGACAGTTTGTCACAAACAGTTTTATCCAGAGAAAGCAAAGCAATTTCTTTAATGCATTCAACCCTGTCAAACTTTGTTATAAGGCTGTTGCATTCTTCTGTGTCAGCCGAAAAAACTGCATTAGCCCTTAAAACAGCTCGAACACATTTTTCTTCATCAAGATTCACTAATTCAACACATAATTCTTGCTTGTTGAATTCAATTGCAAGTTCCTGAATGCATTCATCTTTTATCTGCACACTGCTTTCATTCAAACACAAATCATATCTTTCATCAAAAGAAAGCTTTTTTTTTGGAGGCACAACATCAGGGCATTGGTCTTCAGAAGAAACAACTGTTCCGTCAGGGCAGGTAAAAGTTTTTTCTTTAGCTTCAGGTTTTAACAGCTTGTCTCCCAAGCCAGTCAAGACAAAAACAAGAGAAACAAGTAAAGCAAAAACAATCACAATCAAAATAATTGAATTTGATGACATTGAAGGCTTTGAAACAGGTTTTGCTTTTTCAGCCTGTTTTGGCTCAGGAATTTTTAATTCAGGCTTTTTCTGTTCAGCTTTCTTTTCTTCGGGCTTTTTAGTTTCTGCCTGATTTTTCTGCTCTGCTTTCTTTGGCTCAGCCTGTTTCTGCTCTTTTTTTTCTTTAAGGATTTTTTCTTTTAAAGCATTTATTTCCTGCTCATTTGGTTTACTTTCAGCCATCCACTAATATAACCCTTAAGCTTTATTTAAAGTTTATGCTTCAGAATAAGAAAGCAGGGTTTTTTTCTTTGGCTTGCGCTTCTGTTTTTTCTTCCAAAACAATTTTCTGGCAGCAATAAAAAAAATCACGCCGATTAAAGGATAAACCTGTAAAGGCAGCTCAAAACCAGTTAATGCAAGCAAGCCTGTTTTATTGGAATTAAATGCATTAAAAGAAGCATTAATTGATTCAACGTATTTTCCTTCACTGAACAATTTTTCTGCAACAGACAAATCATTGTTTCCAGAAAGCTTTGCAGACAAAAGAAAAACTCTTGCATCTTCCTTCATTTTGCTTAAGGCAAAACCAAGCTCTGATTCAACTGAATTTAATTCTGATTCAAAAGCAATTAATTTTTTTTCAGCTGAAACCAAATCCGACAAGGAATTGCCGTCAAAAACAAAATCTTTTTCACCGGCAGAAAATGAATTTTTCAGGAAATCAAGCCGCTTGGACGTAATAGGAACAACATATGAATCACTTTCAGCCAAGGCATGCTCTGTTTCGGCGAAAAGCAGTTCAAGGGATTTCTTTTTTTCTTCCAGCAGAAAAGCTTTTTCAAACAAAAACTGCTTTTTTTCAGAAATTTTTTCTTTTAATCCTGTTTCAAACAGATTGACCTGTTCTTCAATAAGTTTAAGGGAGACTCCGGCACTAAAGTAGTCTTTGCCGGAAAAAAATGAAAAAAAATTGTTGTCCTGAAGCGAAATCTTTTCTGCCAGGCTTGAAAGCCCGCTGTCTTCCAGCAGAAAAACCTGTTCTGATAATCCAGCTGTTTTTTTGATGAGAAAATCCCTTTTCCCCAAAAGAAATTCCTCAAAGTTTTTTTCTGAAAATTCTTCCAGAGAAGAATTAATTGAAAACAATGAATTAAGGGACTTTTCTTTTGAAAGAAAAAGCGCATCAGCTAAAGCAGTTTTTTCTTTCAGGAGCTTTGACTTAAGCTCGTTTGCCTCGGAAACAAAGCCAACTGACTCAATAAAAACAATGCTTTTTTCAAGTGAATCAATTTTTTCTTCAATTGATTTTTTTATTGAAGCAAATTCTGTTTCAACTGAACTGTTTTCTTTCAGCAAAAGAGCATCTGTTTTCTGCCTTAATCCAAGCAATCCTGCAAGGCCTGAAACCAAATCAACTGCTTCAAGCAGTTTTTTAGATTCAAGAGCAGTTTCATTGTTCTGTGAATTTAAAAGCAGGGAAAGGTCTGAAAGAATTGACTGCTTTAATTCAGCTGAATAACCTGTTAAGTCAGTTAACTCAAACTTTAAAATAAATTCTTTTTCCTGAAATTCATTCAGAGAAGAAGAAAAAACTATTTTTTCATTAACTTTCTTTAAAGGAATTTCAGAAACAGGGCTGAAAAGCTTAATGTTTTTCACTGAAACAGTGTCATCCAGCGGAACAAAAAAATCCATTGAATCAAACTTCAAGGCAAGATTGTTTTTTATTAAAAAGCTGAATTCAAGAAGAAAAGTGTTTTCATCAAATTTTGTTCTTGATTTCTCTGACAACACAACAGAAACAGGGTTAAAAACAGAATAAAATAATTCAATTTCAGAATCAGGCTTTAAGTCATTAAGGAAAAAAACCGCTTTCTTTGAATCAACACCTGCAGGAATCCTTTCAGAATCAAAAAAAGCAAAAGCATACTCAGAATTAAATTCCAGCGGGATTACGGCTTTAACCCTTGAAACAGAAAAAAGTGAATTCACTTTAACGAGTTTTCTGAAAACAATTTTTTCCTGCGAAGATTCAATTAATTCAGAGGAAACAGAAAAAGGAATCAAATAATTTACATCAGATTCAATGAAAAAGCCGTTTTCAGGCAGGCAGGACAAAAAAATCCTTGAATTATTTTTTTCTTTAGTGATTTCATTCAAACAGCTGCCGTAAAGCAATGGATTGCCATAAATTTCAGGGGAAAGAAAAGAAAGGCTTTCATTAACTGGTTCATTTAAGGGGTTGGGGAAAAAAATTTTCTGCCTTGCAGCAAACTCTTTCCCTAAAACAGCTTCATCCAAAGGAACCAGTTTTGTTTCAGAATTAGCTGAAAGGAATTCCTCTAAAGAAGAAACAAAAAAAGCATGCATTGAATCATTTAGTTTTTTGATTGAAGAAAGCATTGAAGAAGAATCCGCAAAAAATTCAACTGATAGTTTCCCGGAAGAAAAATGCCCTGACTGGCTGTCTAATTCCTGTTTAAAGCCGTTTACTTTTGCTGAAGGAAAAAAAACAGGAAAAGTTTTGTTCAAAAAAACAAGCCTTGACAGCGTTTTTTGTGAATCAGCATGCAAAGAATTAATTTCAATTACTTCCCCGTCATTTGAATAAATGAAATCCTTTATTCTTTCCTTTAGCTCTGAACACGAACTTAAAACATAAGATGAATCAAGCTTTTCTTGTACTGACTTAAGGGAATAAAAAGAGTCAAGGAAAAGGGGAAGATTTTTTGAATTAAAAATGGCTTCAAGCTCAGCCAAACAGCTTTCAAGGGATTTCCCTGATTCAAGAAAAAATTTGTTGCTGTCAGCTAATGCCAAAGAAAGGCTTTCAAAAGAAGAAATTATTTCCTTGCACTGCAAAAGCTTTTCCTCTTTGCCAAGTTTTGGGTAATCAGAAATCTTGACTGAAACCATTGAAGCCAGTGAAAGGATTTCCCAGGGCTTTGAAGAAAAATCAACTGAATTAAGCTCCTGTTTAATCACAAAAATTTTTGCATCGCATAAAACTGTGAGTTCATCAAAAAGGCTTCCGGAATAATAGTCTGCATCAGAGTTAAGGGAAAAAAGCTCTGAATTAATTTTTTTAAGAAAAGCAGTTGTTTCACCCAAAGAAATTTCATTAAAGTACTGTTTTCTCTGCAGTTCAGCAAAACTGTTTTTGATGAAAAAAAGTTTTTCCCTTGAATCAGAAACAAATCCTTTGACTGACTCAACTCCGTGCTGTCTGCCTGAAACAGAATTTGTTTCAAGGTTTTCAAACAAGAAAGCAAGAACATTTGAATCAAATTCATTCAGAGAAGAAAAAGAGAGTTCATCAAGCCTTAAAGAAGTTTGAGTTATTTTCTGCTCTATCTGCATGGAAAGCTGTGCATTTGATTCCTTAAGCGAATTTTTATGCAAGGCAGTGTTTGAAACCAGTTCAGAAAAAGAATGAGCAACAGAATTCTCTGATGAAACAAAATTTCCCAGCAACGAAAAAAGCTCGTTTGACGGCATTTTTTCAAGCAAGCCAACAGCTTCATTAAGGTTATTATAAGAAGAAAAAAAGGATACAAGAGAAGAAACAGTTTTTTTTAGCAAAGGAACATAAAATTTTTTTGACTTAACAAGGTTCAACAAGTCTTTGCTGTAAAACCCGACTAAATCAGTTGAAGAAAACTCATTAAGGTAAAGGGAATAAAAGCCTGCCTTGGAAGAAAATTCATTGAATTCCTGTGAAGTACTGAAATAAAGAGAAACATAAGAAGAAGAATTTTTGGTTGTTTCTGGGACAGAAAGCTCGTTGAGGTTCTGGTTAAACAAAATAAAGTCATCAAACAGCTTTTCTTCAGGCATAAGCTGAATGCCTTGTTCTTCAAGAAATTCTTTTTCTAAGAGAATAAAAGAAAAACTGTCAAGAGCTGCCTTGTCTGCAAAATCAAATGCTTTCTGCAGGTGAAAGCCAAAATCGTTTGTTTTTTCCGGAAGCAAAGAAAAATTGCCTGTTTCGCAGGCCTTGTTTATTTCTTTTGCAAGAACAAGGGATTTATTGAAGTAAAGCCAGGAAGAAGCAAGATTATTCTTGTAAGAGGCAAGTGCAATAGCAGAACTCCCTGAAAAAGAGTTTTCAGAAAAATTAAACAGGTTTTCCTCGACTTTCTTAAAGCACTCTTCTTGTGAAGAGCATTCAGGGATTTCCTGAAAAGAATAAGCTGTTAAAGAAATGCATGCTGTCCTGTTTTTGAACAATTCTTCTTGGGAGACACAACCTGAAAGAAAAACAATTGCAAGAAAAAATGCAAGAAATCTGGCTTTCATGCCTGAATTCACTTGGAAAAAAAATAAAAAGGATTTTCCACGTTGATTGACGAAAAAAAAGAA
This sequence comes from archaeon, assembly GCA_043819075.1. GTDB lineage: Archaea > Iainarchaeota > Iainarchaeia > Iainarchaeales > 1-14-0-10-31-34 > 1-14-0-10-31-34. The sequence continues at coordinate 33,546 of JBDRFE010000026.1, read as the reverse complement.
TTAAAAAAAGTTAATGCATAATTCTTGCATGGAAAAGCTTTCACTGAAAGAAGCAGAGCAATTGATTAAGCTTGCAAGGAAAAGCATAAAATATTTTCTTGTTTCAGGGAGAACAATGCAGGAAATTGCGCCGGAAAAGTTTTCTGAAAAGCAAGGAGTGTTTGTTTCACTGCATGAATTTCCTTCAAAAGAACTGAGAGGCTGTATTGGATTTCCAAATCCTGTAATGCCTTTATGGAATGCAGTGATTGACGCAGCTGTTTCAGCTGCATTCAATGACCCGAGGTTCAAGGAACTTGAAGCAGGGGAACTTGAAAAAGTGGTTTTAGAGATTTCTGTTTTAACTGTTCCGGAAGAAATAAAAGAAAAAAAAGAACTGATTCCAAAAAAAATAAGGGCAGGAGAAGACGGCTTAATAGTGAAAATGAACAGGTTTTCAGGTTTGTTATTACCTCAAGTCGCATTAGCGTGGAACTGGAATTCAATTCAATTCCTTGAAGAAACATGCATTAAAGCAGGATTAGAAAAAGAAGCATGGAAAAAAGAAGACTGCAAAATTTTTAAGTTTCGGGCACAAATTTTTAAGGAAAAAAAGCCTGAAGGAAAAACAGAAGAAACTTAAGTGCAGGAATTAGGGTCTAAGCCTTGTTCCTGCATGCAGGAAAAAAAAGTTTTTACTTCTTTGTCGCAGATTTCCCTGCTTGACTCGCAGGCAGCATATTTTGTCTTAAAAGAATCAGAGTTATCCATTAAAGGCTGAATTAAAAAAAATTGGATTAAAACGCCAAGGATTAAGCCAACTACAAAAACAACCAGGATTTTACCTGAAACAAGAGATTTTGAATTTCTTTTAAGCTGATCTTTTTGCATAACACAAAAAAATACGTTAAAGGAATTAAAAAAGGTATTGGAAAACAGCTTAAAACAGCAAAAAAACACCATAAAAGCAGACAAAAACACAAGTATACATAACGGTGTTTTGGTGTTGGGAAAACCCGCACTATTTTTTTGAATTCACGGGAAAAAAGGTTTTTCTGCCTTATATTTAAAAAGAATTTATGTATAGTTGGTTTTTGAGGGGTTTTAACGCAAGATTTATAAAGAGGTTAAGCCTTTATAAATTATAATAATCATTTGAAGGTTGTGAAAATGTACAAATACACTGTTGCAAGGCAATTAGCCACTAAAAGAGTTATTACAAACAGAGGCGACGAAGTAGGGAAATTAACTGATTTAATGGTCAACGAAGTCACAGGTGAAATAGAAACACTGCTTGTGGAAGTCGACAGAGACAGCAAAATCATGAGAAGAATCGGCGCAAAAGACAGAATCATTAACATCCCTTACTCTGCGGTTACCGCAGTGAGCGACGTCTTTATTGTTGATGAAAGGGAATTAAAAATAATCGAAAACGATTGAATTTAATTTTCCCTGAAATTCAACAGCAGTTTGTTCTTGCTCAAAGAAATTACTTCTATTCTTTTATTGTTTTCCTTAAGGAACGCATTAATTTTTTCAGTTATTTCCTTTTCCTTTAATCCTTTGCTGAAGCCTTTTTTCATTGAATCAATTATTTCCTGCAGGATTAAGTTATTTGCATAAATCAGTTCTCCTTTTTTCCTGTTTTCTTCAGCTGAATCCAAAAGCAGTTTTTCTGAGCCGAGCTGCTGGCTGAAGCTGTGCTCTAATGCAATAAGCTTTTTTGGTTTTGTTTCAGGCTGTTTTTCTGAAAAAAACTCTTTTGAATAAAAGTCATCTAAAGCAGAATTAACTGAAGGCACTTCAGCAAAATCTTTTATTGAAGCAGGCCTGAAAGGAAGAATTGTTTTTTCAGTTCCTTTTTGGATTACAACAGGAAAAGGCTTTTCTTTGAAGGAATACATTTTTTTTATTTCATCAAAAAAATTTTTTAATTCTTTTTCAGCCAGTTTTTCTTTGCTTAGCTTGAGCCTGAAAAAAATTTCCTCTAAAAAAATCGGGGCAATATCAACCGCAGAGGCAATTGAATGCAGGGCATTGTTTTTTTCCATGAAAAGTTCAGCGAATTTTGCATTAAACTCGTTAAACTGCATTTCAACCGGGTCAAGCTTGCCTGATTCAGGAAAAAAATATTTTTCTTTTTTTGAAATCTTCCTGTTCTTTGTTTCCTCTTTTCTTAAAGCAGAAATTATTTCAAGGTTTTTGTCTGCCAGAATAATATTGCCGTTCAAAAACAATTCAATGAAAAGAAAATAATCCTGCAGTTCAATTTCAAGGATTCTGTCAGTTTTATGCTGTTTCACCGAAAGAATTTTTTTTCCTTCAATTCTTTTCCTCAGGAAAGCACCAAAACCTGAAGTCTGTTTTTTTGCTTCAATCTTGTAATCAGAAAAAAAGACTGCATTAGGAAACAAAAAAAGGTTTTTTGTGCCTTCGTTTGTCCTTAACTTTAACTTGAACTTGTCTGAAGAAATTTCCTGCACTTTATTGATATAAGAGCCTTCAATTAAAGGCTTTATTTCCTGCAGCAGGCAAGTTAAAGACAAGTCTAAGAGCTTCATAAAAAAAACCTTTTAATATTTTAATATTGGATTAAAATAACTTTAAAAACAAAACAATAAATATAAAAAGCACAAAAACAAGTATATATAACGGAAAATAGTTTTTTCTGCAAAACAGGTGGCTTGATGAAAAAAAGTATTGTATTAACCCTGATTTTTTCTGCTTTTATTTTATCCGGTTGCGTGCTGAATTCAGAACCCCAGCCGACTGGAGGGGCAATAAATATTTCGCTTGACAGCCAGCAAGCAGTCTCACAGTCATTCGAAAACTCGCTGAAAAACAGCAGGCAGTTTGTTAATGAAACAAAAAGCGCTTACACAACAAACGGAACAACTTATTATTTTTCTGCCACTGAAAACTTTTTGAATCCGAAAAAAACTTTTCTTCAGTATGAGTTCAGGTATGAATTAAGCTTTAAGCCTGCAATGGAATTCAGCGCAAAAAACGTGAGGATAAATTGGTTTGGAACAGAAGCAACAATAACTTCAATGAACTCTGATGCAATAACAATCAAGACAGCTAAAGGCGAAGAAACGCTTAAAAATTTCAATAAATTCAAAGGCAATCTAAACACTGAAATTGTTTCATTGAATGGAAAACTTGAAAAAATAGTAATATACAATGCAAGCCCGGCAACCTCAGAAGAAATATTAAACGAATTAAAATAATCTTATTAAGTAAGGTATTTGACCAAAACTAGTGCAAGCTTTGGGTTTTTTACGAGTTTTTTGGTTAACACTTTAGCTGACTCAAGCATGTCGCCGTGCATTACTTTTAACACATCTTCTCCAGTCAAAGAATTAACTAACACTTCAAAGTCTTTGTCTGAAACAGATTCAAGCATTTTTCTCTTCTTTAAAACTCCTTTCAATGAATTGCCTCTTTTTTCATACCATCTTGTAGTGTAAGCTGAAAGCATTGTATCAGAGAAATCGTTTTTTTGTTTTGCCTCTGAAATGACTTCTGCTGCAATATCTGCTGCCTCCATTGCAATCCCCATACCGCCTCCATGAATCGGGTTTACTTGGTGGGCTGCGTCTCCTACTGCAATAAAACCGTTTAAAGTCATTTTTTCTAAAAAGCCGCCGACTGGAATACAGCCTGCATTAACCACTATCCTGCTTCCGTTTTTCAGCCCTGGCTGGGTTTCAAGCCATTCATCCAAATACTTTTTTGCTGTCTTAATGTCAGAGCCTAAAATCCCGACTCCGACATTAGCGTAATCGTTTCCTTTTGGAAACAGCCAGGCGTAACCCCTGGGCGCATATTTGTTTGAAAAAAACAATGAAATTAAATCAGGGTGCTCGAATTTTACTCCAGCCATTTCATACTGATATCCTGAATCAACGTGATAAAGACTGTTAACAGTGTTTAAGCCGGCTTTTCTTGCAACAACTGATTCAACGCCGTCAGCTGCAACAACAACCTTTGATTTTACTTCAATTTCTTTTCCGTCAATTAAAACTTTTACTCCAGTTACTTTATTGTTTTCTTTTAATACATCGGTTACAGTTGCTTTTGCAATAATTCTTGCGCCCTTTGAAGAAGCTTCTCTTGCTAAATGTTTTTCAAAAATCCTTCTCTCAATAATATATCCTGAAATTTTGTCAAACCTTACAACTAATTGTTTTCCTGAAGGGGCATATAATACTGCACCATTAATCGGGTGAACAGCAAACTCTGGTTTTGGTTCAATGCCTAATCTGTTAAACCAGCCTATTCCTAGCCCTTCGCCGCATCTAACCGGAGAACCGATTTCCTGGTCTTTTTCAAACAAAACTGTTTTCAGTTTTTTTTCAGCGCACTTTATTGCAGCCCTTAATCCTGCTGGGCCTCCGCCTGCAATAATTACGTCAAATTCTTCATTGAAATCCATTAATTCAGCTCCGTTCCAATAAATTCAACTGGTTTTTTTTCATTCAATCACTTTTACTTTAATGCTCCCACAGGGCAGATTTTAACACAAGAAAAACATTTAATGCATTTTTTTTCGTCTAAAAAAATTTTTGTTTCCTTTAAATCAAGCGCAAGAACTGGGCAGACCCCAACGCATGCACCACAGTACATGCATAACTCTGATTTGAATTCAGGAAACCTTTTTTCTTCCAACAAAACACCTCAAACAAATAATCAAATAAAAGGAAAGCTTTTTTATTTAACAACCATTAAATTAAATCAAAAAAAGCAGAAAAGAGGCTATTAAAAGTTTTTCATGAAGTAATACTTTAGTTTGAGTGAGAAAATGGCAGACCATCTAAAAATTGCATTGAAATGGCAGAAGAAATGGAAACAGAAAAAAGCCTTTGAAGCCAAAGCAGATTCAAAGAAAAAAAAGTATTTTGTTTTAGAAATGTTTCCTTATCCTTCAGGCAAACTGCATATAGGGCACGCAAGAAATTATTCAATAGGAGACTGCATTGCAAGATTCAAGAGAATGCAAGGCTTCAATGTATTGTATCCGATGGGCTATGATGCCTTGGGTTTGCCTGCAGAAAACGCTGCAATAAAAGGCAAAACCGACCCAAAAAAATGGACTTTTGAAAGAATAAAAGAAATGAAAGCACAGCAGGAATTGCTTGGATTTAGCTATGACTGGAGCAGGAGTTTTGCCACAGCAGATGAAGATTATTACAAATGGAACCAGTGGCTTTTTGAAAAATTTTTTGAAAAAGGTTTAGCATACAAAAAAAAAGCAAGCGTTAACTGGTGTGAAAACTGCAAAACGGTTTTAGCAAACGAACAGGTTACAGACGGAAAATGCTGGAGATGCCATAATTCTGTAACAGAAAAAGAACTAGAGCAATGGTTTTTGAAAATAACTGAATACTCTGATGAACTGCTTAATGACTTGGAGAAATTAAAGGACTGGCCTGAAAGAGTCAAGACAATGCAGAAAAACTGGATTGGAAAAAGCTTTGGAACAGAAATTTATTTTAAAGTAGAAGAAACAGGAGAAAAAATTTCAACTTTTACTACAAGGCCTGACACAGTTTTTGGAATAACTTATTTGGTTTTTGCTCCAGAGCACCCGAAAATAAAAACATGGGTTAAAGGAACAGAATATGAAGAGAAATTAAATGAGTTTTTAGAGGAAGTGAAAAAACAGTCAACAATTGAAAGGACTTCAGAGGGATTAGAAAAAAAAGGAATGTTTATTGGAAAGCATTTCATTAACCCGGTTAACGGAGAAAAATGCAGGATTTTTGTTGCAGATTACGCTGTAATGGGTTATGGAACAGGCGCAGTAATGGCTGTGCCGGCACACGACCAAAGAGATTTTTTGTTTGCAAAAAAATACGATTTGCCAATAAAAGTTGTAATCCAGCCAAAAGACAAAAAACTACAAGCAGAAGAAATGCAAGAAGCTTTTACAGAAGAAGGAATAATGGTTAATTCAGAAAAATTTAATGGAATGAATTCACTTGAAGCAATGGAAAAAATAACTGATTTTTTGGAAGAAAAAAAATTAGGGAAAAGAACAGTGAATTATAAGCTGAGGGACTGGCTGATTTCAAGGCAAAGGTTTTGGGGAACACCGATTCCAATAATTTATTGCGAGAAATGCGGAATACAATTGGTTCCTGAAAAAGACCTTCCAGTTAAACTGCCGGAAAAAGCAGAGTTCACAGGAAAAGGAAATCCCTTGGATTCAATTAAAAGTTTTGTTGAAACAAAGTGCCCTAAATGCAAAGGAAAAGCCAGAAGAGAAACAGATACAATGGATACTTTTTTTGATTCAAGCTGGTATTTTTTGAGGTATTGTTCGCCGAAAGCAAAAAAAGTTTTTGAAGGAAAAGAAGTAAGCTATTGGATGCCAGTAGACCAGTACATTGGAGGAATAGAACACGCAATAATGCATTTAATGTATGCAAGGTTTTTTACTAAAGCAATAAGGGATTTGAAATTAATTAAATTTGATGAACCGTTTGAAAAGCTTTTAACTCAGGGAATGGTGTTAAAAGACGGAAAAGCAATGAGCAAAAGCTTTGGCAATGTGGTTGACCCCGGAAAAATAATTGAAGAATTCGGACCAGACACTGTTAGGGTGTTTATCTTGTTTGCATCAAACCCTGAAAGCGAAATGGAATGGGAAGACAAAGGAACAGAAAACACTTTTAAGTTTTTGAACAGGGTTTATTCTTTGGTTGAAGAAAATCTTGAGAATTTGAAGAAAAAAAAGAAATTTAATTCCTCTAAAGAAATTTTATTGGAAACAAAAACCCAGAGGGCAGTGAAAAATGTAACAGAATTTATTTCTGGTTTTGAATTAAATAAGGCAATAAGCGAGTTAATGAAATTAACTTCAGAGCTGCAGAAATTCAGGGAAAAAGAATCAGTTGTATTCCTTGAAGGAACAAAAAAACTTGTTTTGATGATGAATCCTTTTGCCCCGCATTCAAGCGAAGAATTATGGGAAATGCTTGGAGGAAAAGGTTTTGCAAGCCTGGAGAAATGGCCTGAATTTGATGCAAAAAAAATAAACAGGAAAGCGGAAAAAGAAGAGGAATTCACTGAAGGGGTAAAAGAAGATGTAATTCACATAAAAGAACTGGTTAAAAAAGAAAAAATTTCTAAAGTGAAAATTTTTGTTGCGCCAAAATGGAAATGGAGTTTATTAAAAAAACTGTCTGAAGAAAAACAAAAAACAGAAAATAACAGGCTTGAATTCGGGCAGGCAATGAAGAAAGCAGTTGAACTGGAAAAAACACATAAAGAAGAATTAAAGGGCTTTGTCCAGACAGCAGTAAGGAAGCTGAATGAAACAAAAGAGTTAATTGAATTAAATGAAATGCAAGCTTTGGAAGAAAACAGAAAAGAATTAGAAGAAGAGTTTAAAGCCAAAATAGAGTTAATTGAAGCAGAAAAAAGCAGTGAAAAAAAGGCTTTGAATGCTTTTCCGTTAAAGCCAGCAATATTAATTGAATGATTTTGCTAATAAAATGAATTGAATTAAAAAGCTTTTAGGGTTAATATTTATTCTTTAAGATTTATTTTTTTAAGTGATTGAAAATGATTTGTTTTATTGCCTTGATTGTTTTTGCTGTTTTAGGGATTTTTTCAGCTAAATACAGGGAATACGCTAAAGAAGCATTTGACTGTGTTTTCAGAAGGCTTACCTTAAGAAAATGCGAGGCAGCCTTTGACAAGAAAATGAAAACAAAAGTAACAGCAAAAATAATGAAAACCAGCCCACAAGCAGGCGGCATTGTATTCAAGCACTTTGAATTAATTTCATGGGCGCTTACGATTTTAATGATTTTAAGCCTTGCTTATTCTGTGATAGGATTGTATAATTTTGCAGTATACAATAACTGTAACGGCCCTCAAGGCGGGGAATGCATTTACTCTGATTTAACAGGAGCAACAGAAACTGTTTCTTGCGGTTCACTGCATTGTGCAGATTACGGCTGTGACTGCAATAAAGGATGCGATGAAAGCAATGATTTTGCTGCATGCAACGGAAACTGCGACTGCATTGAAGCAGTTTGCGGGCAGTAAATCATAAAGACAGAGTGGAATTCTTTAAAGCCTCTAATGCAACTAATTTTTTTCCTGAAAGATAGTTCAAAGAAGCTTTTCCGCTCAAAGAAACAAAAGAAAAGTCTTTTGAAGAAAAGCCAAGGGAAGTCAAGGCAGTTTCAGTGTCTCCTCCGCCTAAAAAAGTAAAAGCATTTGACTCAGAAATTGCTTTTAAAATTTCTTTTGTTCCTTTGGAAAAAATTTTTTCCTCAAAGACGCCTGGCGGGCCGTTAAAAACAATTAATTTAGCTTTCATTATTTCTTCAGAAAAATTCTTTATTGTTTTTTCACCCAAGTCTTTTGAAATAAAATCAGACGGAAGCGAAGAAATATCAGTGTTAATTCTCCTGCTGTTTTCATCAACAGCAAGATCTTCTGGCAGGACAATTTTTTCAGGAAATTCGTCAAGCAGTTTTTTGAGCTCTGGAACTGCTTCAAGAAAGCCTTTTGATTCAAAAAAAGAATCTTTTTTGCCGAACTTAATGCCTGAGGCAACAAGAAATAATTCCCCAAAAATTCCTGAAACTAATGCCTTGTCTGCCCTGTTTTCTTTTAAGAAAAAAACAAGGGTTTTGAAAGAGTCTAATGGCTTTGCCCCGCCCAAGACAAGCAATCTGGGTTTTTCTTTTGAGTTAAGCGCTTTATCAAGATTAATTATTTCTTTTTCAAGTATCGGGCCGGCAAAAGACGGAAGCAAGGGAATAAAGCCTACAACACTTGCATGGCTCCTGTGGGCAACACTTAATGCATCCAAAACAAACACATCTGAAACAGAAGCAAGTTCTTGAATTACTTTTTCTTTTGAATGCTCTTCCGGGGTTAAATCTTTTTCCTCGAAGTCAAGGAAACGCGTGTTCTCCATTAACAGGATTTGCCCATCAGTTAAAGAAGAAATTTTTTCAGAAAAATTTTCTTCCCAAGAGCAAAACAAAAATTTTTTTCCAACAAGTTTTTCTAATTCAGTGAGATGGCCTTTCAATGAAATAAAATCTTCCTGTCCTTTCCTGCCCTGATGAGCAAGAACAACAGTTTTAGCTTTTTTTGACGAAAAAAGCTTTATTGTCATAGAGTGCTCTTTTATTCTGGCAGAAACAACTGGCTTTCCCTGCTGTATGTTAGAATTAATGTCAACCCTTAACAAAACGGTTTTTCCTTTTAATGAAACAGAGGTTATGGGTTCATTAAGCATTAAATCACTTTTTACACTTTTGTTATCAGGTCAAGCATTCTTGCACTATAACCCCATTCATTGTCATACCAGGCCATTACCCTCACCATGTTCTTGTTCACTACCTGAGTTAATTGTGAGTCAACAATGCTAGAGTAAGTGCTTCCAATAATGTCATGGGATACAAGGTTTTCTTCGCTGTACAAAAGAATTCCTTTCAAATAAGTTTCAGCTGCTTTTTTAAAAGCAGAATTCACTTCATCTTTTGTCACTGTTTTTTTAAGGACACAAACAAAATCTGTTATTGAACCATTTGGAACCGGCACCCTTAAAGAAATTCCATCCATTTTGCCTTTAAGAGAAGGCAGAACTATTGCAACAGCTTTTGTTGCACCAGTTGTTGTTGGAATAACTGATTGTGCTGCAGCTCTTGCTCTCCTTAAATCCTTGTGAGGGGCATCCATTAATTTCTGGTCATTAGTGTAAGCATGAATTGTATTCATCATTCCTGATACAATGCCAAATTCTTTTTCCAAAACCATTGCAACCGGAGCAAGGCAGTTTGTCGTGCAGGAAGCAGTAGAGTAACAGGTTTTTTGTTGGCTTAAAGAATTATTATTAACGCCTAAAACAATTGTTTCATCAACGCCTTCAGCCGGCGCGGAAATAATCACTTTTTTTGCCCCTGCTTTCAGGTGCTTGTCAAAGTCTTCTCTTTTTTTCAGTTTGCCGGTGCATTCAAGCACTACATCGACTTTAAGCTTTTTCCATGGAAGCTGTTCAGGGTCAGAAATAGAATAAGAATTAATTTTTTTGCCTCCGATTGAAATGCTGTCATCAGAAAAAGAAACTTCTTCTGGATAGACTCCGTGAATTGAATCATACTTGAATAAATAAGCAAGGGTTTTGTTGTCGGTTAGGTCGTTTACTGCAACGAATTCAATGTCTTTTCTTTTCAGCCCCTGCCTTAAAACAACTCTTCCGATTCTTCCAAAACCATTTATTGCAACTCTAATCATTTCAAGCCCCCTGTAATTCATAAAAAGTATGAAATAATACTGTTAAAAATAATAGTGTTTAAAAACAAAATGAACATGCTACATAAATCATTCTTTGTTTTCTTCTTCTGCAAACTGTTCATATTCTGTTGCATTAAAGCGGTAGAGAAATTTTTTTATTTTTGAATTCCTGAAAGAATATTTTTCTATTACTGTCTCTTTTTTGCCTGAGAATTCTTCAAAATCTTTTTTCTGCGAGGGGTCGAATAAGTAAAAATTATTTTTGTGTTCTGTTATCACAAAAGCGTGTGTTGAAAGGTTTTCCATTTCAGATATTACAACAAAAGCTTTTTCGTCACCCAAGGCATAAAGCAGTGTGCATAAGAATACCGCCATGTCTTCGTCGTCTGCAATCTTTTGCTTTATTATTTCCATCGGGGTGAGCCAGAAATTGATTCTTACATCTGATTCAACAAAAGAAATTTCTTTTACAACAAAATCATATGCTTCTCTTGCAATGCTTAAATAATTTTTTTCAAAAGAATAGTTTTTTGAAATCAATTCAGCTAAAATTGACTGGATGCTTAAGTCATCTGGGTCAATCAAGCCTTTTATTTCACCAATGGTTTTCTTTTCTTTTTCGTTTATTATTTCACCGTATTTTTCAAGAAGAAAACTGTAAAGCCTGAACTTTAATTCTTTTTCAAGCTGTTTTTCGTCTATTTCACTGACAGAGCCGACTGCCTGCCTTAACTTAGAGTATTTTTCAAAAAGGTCATTATACTGTGACTGCTTTTTTTCAAGCTCAAGCTCAACATCAAGATTTCTTTTTTTTGGCGCAGGAGACTGGATTTCATGCAGTTTTGCCTTTAATTTCGCCAATTCAACCTCTATTTCAGGTTTTAAGGCAGATTCAGCTTTTTTAAGCGAATCCTCTAAATCCTCTATTTTCTTCCACAAGCCTTGCTCTTCAACTGCCTTTGTTTTGGCTGAAAACATTAAATAAAAGTCCGCAGAGCAGACTTTAAACATAACGAAAAGCAAATCGTTCGTTTATTGACGAATTAGGTGTTTTTTACCTGTTTGGCGTTCGATTTCCTTTTTGTAAAGGTTTTTATTAAAGAAGTACATTTTATTTTAAGGAAAGTGTTTTTATGGAAAAAGGCCAAATAAGCAATGAATACTTAGTGTTGTCTGCAATAATTCTTTCAATTTCAGCATTCTTGTTTGTTTTCTCTCAAATGAATGCTTCAACTACAATAGATATTTCCATGACACAAAACGCTGTAAAAACTCTGGCAAAAGCAGCTGACAGTGTTTACTCGCTTGGTCCAGAAAATCAGCTGTTTGTTGAAATAGAAATTCCAGGCGGAATTACAGGCCAATATGTTTCAAATAACCAAGTAGGCTATCTGCTGAATTTGAGCGGCACCAACACAGATATTTATGAAAATACAAAAGCGTTTGTTGTTGGAGAACTGCCAACAGAACAAGGCAGACATTTTGTTCTTGTTCAAGTACTGGAATCAGGCACGACAAGGATTGGCGGGGGACTGACAATAATTCCTGCAAAGTTTATTAGGGCTATTAGGCCAGGGACAAATGATTCAAATGTTTTTTCTGTCTGGAACAACACCAGCAGGGCATTAGCAGACTTGAATGTAACTTTAAAAGGAAATATTACAGACATTGCAAGCCTTAACGGGGAAAACAGCAGGATACTTGCAAGCATAATTAATCCTAATCAGACAATAAATTTTGATGTTAACTGGTCTGTTGCCACAACACATCCTGCAACAGATTACAGCGGATACATTGAATTATTTTCAGCTGAAGGCTACATAGACAAATCAATTATTCAAATAAGAGTGCCTCATGTGCTCAAAGACATTAATGTAAGCTTGTTTGGCGACGCAAATTACAGCACCCCAAAAACAATTTTTTATCAGGGAGAAACAATTTATTATAAAGTCAGCGTTTCAGACCATATAGGTGAGGTAATGGACATAAGCGATTTAAACATTACACTAAGCGACCCTCCTCCAGTGACCAGCCAAAGCGTTTTAACCGGCTTGGCCACTACAAACGGGATTTATCTTGGAACAGAAAGCGTTTCCTGCACTTCAGAAACAGGGGTATGGAGCATTCTTGCGCAAGGAAAAAAATTTGATTCTGCAAGCGACAGCAATTCATTCCAAATAGACACTGCAACACAAGCAAGCAAATTCAGCTTTGATTACTCAGATGCATACACTACCGGAACAAGGCTTGTTGACTTCGCTTATGGAAATGTTTGCTCGCCTGATATAACAATAAACAGGATGAGAGTGAATGTTTCTTCTGGAATAATGGTTAACGAAATAGAATTGAACGGAGATACTGTGTGGTCAGGAGCGCCTACTGCAAACTGGGTTAACTTGGACTGGCCTGCGGGAACCCTTGTCACTGCAAACACTCTCTACACTTCCAACAACGAAATGAAATTCTCTAGTGCCGCTGGAAACGGGAACGCCTACACAATTGATTTTGAATTTAGTGACAGCAGTGTTTACACCGTAAGTTTTGTGAAGTGAATTTTAATGAAAGGGCAAGTAAGCATTGAAGCAATAATCGCGGTAATTATAGCAATGGTTTTTTTCTTGCTTATCAGCATTTCTTTAATCAATCAGCAGAATTCAATCAGGGTGGTGAAAACAACTGTTGAACTTAAAACAGAATGCGAGCACATTGCGGCAATTGTTTCAGAAATGCATGCCTCTGGAAAATACATTGAATGGAACGGCTACAGCGATTACAATATTTCTTTTTTAAGGCAAGGCTTTATAAAAGTGACAAATGATGAAAACGAAAGCATTGAATGCTTTGCTTCAGGAAAAATTCTTGATTCAAGCAGTAAAGGGAACATAAAAATTTATAATTATGACGGAAATGTGGTGATTGAATGAATAAAGGCCAAGCGATTTCAATTGACTTGTTCTTTGCAATAGCAATAGTTTTTCTTATTTTTTTTGCTTTTATTTCACAGAACCGCCTGAACAATTCTTATTCCATTGAACAAGTTACTGAAAAGGAAATGAAAAGAATTGCTTCAAGCACAGCAAACAACTTGGTCATGACAAAAGGGTTTCCCGAAAACTGGCAAGCTGTTTCAGATGTAAACATCATTGGTTTGGTGAATGAAAGAAGGGTTATAAATGAAGAAAAGCTTGAAGCTTTTCTTGAAATGGGTTACGGGGAGTCGGTTGAAAAACTTGGCATTTTAGGCTACAATTATTATTTTTCAATAGAACAGGACGGGTTTACAGTAAAAGAAAAATTTGATGACACCAACCCGTCTTACCTAAGCAATTCAGAAAAAGTTGTCAGCATAAAAAGGGTGGTTGAATACAATGGAGAAATATCTGAAATTTACTTCAAAATCTACGGCTAAAGGGTTTGTTTTCACTTCAGATGCGCTGCTGGCGTTGATTATTGCATTCCTTTTCATAAGCATGAATTCATTTAATCCTTTTTATCAAAGCGACAACATTATGACAAAAATTGAAGGACAAAGAAAAGTGAATGATTTATTTGACATAATGGACAGAAAAGGAATTTTCAGCCAGCTTGATTTGACAAGAATAGAGCAAGAAATGGATTCTGCTTTTGGAACACAGTATGAGTGGAGAATAACAATAAGTGAATTCATAGAAGAAAATGACAGCTTCAGGCAGACAGGAACTTATACAACAGGGAATAATTCAGAGGATTTAAGCGAAAAAGATGTAATAAAAGGAAACCGAATATTTCTTTCTTTTGCAGAAAAAAAAATCAGCAAGTATTATGTCTCTGAATATTGGGTGTGGACAAAATGAAAAAAGGATTCATTTTTTCTGTGATGATTCTTCTTGTCGGAATTACTTTCCTTAATTTTTCTTCTTTTCTGAAAAACAATTCACTTGGGGCAAGGGAAAGCATGGAAAACTATGCAATGGTAAACAGGGTAGACTATAAATATGAAAACATTGCAGACAACATATTTGACATAATGATTAACGGAACAGAAATTGACATAAACATTGGGACAGACTACATTTATTTCACTGAAGACCTGCCCGACAAAAGAAGCCAAATAAACTTTTACACTTCACTGAACAAATACGTTCTTTTCCTTCAGGAGCATACAGACGCATTAGACATAACAATTAACACACAAGACATGAACAAAATAGTTATTGGGCCTTACGACATTAACTTTTTTCACGCAAGCGCGCCTGGAAGGGGAAACAGGACAAACAATACAATAGAATATGCTCCTGCCTCCCTTGACTTTAATTCTTATTTAGTGGACATAACTCTCCAAAACCAGACGTTCAATGGAATATATATTGAAAACAATTCCTGTATGAGCCCAGGGGACCCAAACGGTTTCTGCCTTACCTTAATTGTAAGGAACAGCGTCAAAGTTCCGGAAGAAACTGTAAGTTACTGCAATCTTGACCCAAACCTTAGCTGTGAAATTGTTGTTGAAACAAGCGGGGAAGCGGAAAAAGATGTGCACATTTTTATTGAACCATTTGCAAAAATGATTCTTTTAAACAACAACTCGGTTCAAGTGGAAATCAAAAGCGGAATAGACTTTGGAAGCACAGGAATAACACCTTATATTAAATTCCCTGAAGGCTTCATAAGAATAATGGATTATACAACAGGGATTGAAAAAAGATGACAGAATCAATTAAAAAGAACAAATAACAAAATAAATACGGTTTTTGCATGAAAAAAAAGGCAAGAAAAAAATTCCTCATAAGCAGAATGCTGGAAGTCAAAAGAATAGAGCTGGAAACAAAAAGAAACAGCCTTATTTACAAACTGAAAAGCCTGTTCACAAAACAACCGAAAAAAGAAAAAGAAAAAATAGAAAAACTGGAAAAAACGCTTGAAAGGAAAGAAGTTGAAGAATTAGAAGAAATGATTCTTGAAAAACAGCACGTGCTTCTCACACTAGAAAAAAAAACAAAAAAAGAAAAAGAAAAAGAAAAAATAAGAGAAGTGGTCAAGCTTGCTGAAGAAATAAGGAAAAAAGAGGGAAAAAGGGGAAAAATTGCGAGAGAAATTGGTTTTCATAGAAAAGAAATACTTGAGCTCAAGAAAGAACTGGAAGAAAAAGTAGGGGAAATAAAAGCATTTGCAAGACAAAAAAAAACAGAAAAGGAGAAAAAAAGGGCAGAAGAAGAGCCTGAAACAGAAGAAATAACACCTGCAGAAGAAAGAACAGAAACCGAAAAAAAAAAAGAACAAAACAAGGAAAAAAAAGAAAGAGAAAAATGTTCAATTAAAAAAGAAAAAAAGAAAAACAAGGCAAAAAATTTCTTTTATCACCCCTGAAGAAGAACTTAAAAAGAAAAGAGAACAAGCCCTCGGCGAAAAAAAAAAGAAAGCAGTGAAGCAGTTTCATGAAGAATTTACAACTGGAAAAGAAAAAACCCTTGTAAGCATAAAAGGGGATGCACAAATCATTACAGGGAAAACAGTTTCGGGAAAAACAGAACCAAGCAAAAAAGAATTAATTGAAATGCAGCAAAAAAGGGAGGAAGAAATCAATTTTGAAATAGAAAAAACAAAAGAAAAAATAAAGAACTTGAAAAAAGCTTTTTTCCACAGGCAAATAAATGAAGAGGATTACAGGAAAAAACTCTTTGAATATGATGAAGAACTAAAAACCATTGAAATAGAAAAAAGAAGGCCAAAACCAATGAAAGAAAGTGCAGTAAAAGAAATTGAGGGTAAACCAGAACTCAAAACTGTGCAAGAAGAACAAATTGAAGAAGCAGTAAAACACACTCCTTCAAGCAAACAGAAACTAGAACAAGCAATGAAAACCTTTCACAAAGAATTCACATCAAATTCTTATTTTGGAGGAGGCGGGCCAAGCGGGGTATACAAAATTGAATCCCCTGAAAAATTAGAAGCATCAATAAAACCTACTGGAATAGTAAAAAGAATTGCACCGACGATAAAAGACAAAACAGCAATGCAGATGGAAGAAAAAATCGTTAAAACAATGAAGAAAAACAATATTTCTGAAGGAGATATAAGAAAGGAATTTGAGTTTATATCGCCTCAAGACCTGATGAAAAGATTTGACAGAATACTTGATGCAATAGAGAGAAAATATGCAAAAAAAACTGAGATAATAAGGGATAAAACCTTTGCAGAAACAACAGTGGGCGAAATGAAAAAAGAAGAGGAAAAAACGGGAAAAATGAAAGAAATACAGGAAAAAAAGATTGTAACAGATTTTGACAGGCTGCTTGAATTAGTGAAAAAGAAAGGAATAGTAAATGAAAAAGAAGCAGGGAAACTGCTTGGGTTAAGCTCTGAACGAATAAAGCAATGTTATGCTGTCCTTGAAAAAAACGATTTAGTGAAACTTGAATTTCCTGTGTTTGGCGGGGCAAAACTCATTGCAAAAAATTATGTGGTGCCAAAAAAAGAGAAAAAAAAGAAGAGGAATGGTTGAATGAGAGAAAAAGTCCTTGAAACATACAAGATTAAATCAATTGAAACAGAAATAGAAGTAAACATAGTTGAAAGGGAAAAAGAATTTGTAAGGGTTTATTTGCTTGATTTCCCTGAATTCGGCGAGGGAACAGAAGCAGTACTGGAAAACCTGAAAAGAAGCATTATAACTGATTCAACTATTCAGGCAGAAAGAATGATGGACCCTGATTTTGTTGATTCCTTGAAAAAAAAATTCCAGGCAAAAGCAGAAAAAGTTTTAGACAAAGAACTGCCAAACATAGCTGAAGGATCAAGAAATGTTTTAATCGGGATGCTGTTAGAAGAAATGCTTGGATTAGGAAAAATAGAATTCTTGTTGAATGACGGAAACCTGGAAGAAATAGTGATTAATGCCGCAACAGAACCTATCTGGGTTTACCATAAAGGATATGGCTGGCTTAAAACAAATGTATTTATTTCACCTGAAAGCGAAATACAAAATTACGCAAGCATTATTGCAAGAAGAATAGGAAAACAGATTACAATATTGAATCCATTGCTTGATGCACACTTGATTACAGGAGACAGAGCTAATGCAACATTATTCCCTATTTCAAGCAAAGGAAACACAATAACAATCAGGAGATTCAGGAGAGAACCATACACTGTAACAGATTTTGTTGAAAACAAGACAGTCAACACAGAAGTAATGGCTTTAATCTGGCTTGCAATGGAATACGAATTAAACATTATTTTTTCAGGAGGAACAGGCTCTGGAAAAACAACTTCATTAAATGTTTGTTTGCCGTTTATCCAGCCAAACCAGAGAATCCTTTCAATTGAAGACAGTGTAAGCGGGAACAGTGAAATAATTTACAGCCACGAAGGAACAACAAAAAAAACAACTGTCGGAAAATTGATTGATGGAATAATTGAAGATGATTCAATAAAAGATATTTCACTTGAAAACAACGAAGAAATTGAAATACAGAGCATGAACAAAAAAGGAATAATTGAATGGAAAAAGCCAAGCAATTTTATCAGGCACTGGGTAAAAAAAGATTTAATGGAAATTACTTTGAAAAGCGGGAGAAAAATAAAAGTAACGCCAGACCATTCTTTATTCACTTTCGGAGAAGGCAAAATAAAAGCCATAAAAGGCAATTCATTAAATGAAAATACTTTAATTGCAACCCCAAGAAAACAAAACTGGAGTGGAAAAAAAGTTTCTTTTGACTTAAGAAAAAACATGAATGCATTTGACGGCTGCTTTATGAAAAGCATCGAAATAGGAGCTTTGCTGAAAGAAAACAAGACATTGCTGAAAAACGGTTTTGGGAAATCAGCAATCCAGAATTCAATAATGCGTAACACGGCTTCAGTCAAAATGATTAAAACAATACAAAAAATCCCTCAAAAAGGCTGGATTTCTTCAGGGCAGGGAACACAAATCCCGCTGGAGATTGAAATAGATGAAGAGTTCGCAAGGTTTATTGGAATATGGCTTGCAGACGGATGCTATGACAAAAACAGTGTGTTAATGTCAATTGTAGAGCCTGAAGCAAGAAAAACAGTTGAATGCATTGCAGAAAGATTTAATCTTAAAACTAAAATGCATTCAGACGGGTTTACTTTAATGGTTAACTCAAAACCAGTAAAACAGCTGATGGAAAATGTTTTTGAATTAAAAGGAAACGCTTACACAAAAAAAGTTCCTGAATGGGTTTTCTCTCTTAAAAGAAAAGAAATTGCTGCTTTATTGAACGGGTATTTTTCAGGAGACGGTTGGGTGAGAAAAAACGATATTGCTGTCAGGTCAAGTTCAATGCAGTTGCTGAAAGATATGCAGACACTCTTATCAAGATTTGGCATTCCGCTGAGAGTGAAATGGAAACTGCTAAAAGACAAAACTTTTGAGGCAAGAATTTCTGGAACCAAATTCCTGAAAAAATACGTTGAAGACATAGGCTTCTGCATAAACAAAAAAAATACTGCCTCAGAAAAATGGCTGACTTCTGTAAACCATGATATAACCGATATTATTCCGATAACAAAAGAAATGCATAATGAAATAAAGAAAGCATTAAAAGAAGAAGTAGGGAAAACCAGAACATACAAGGGATGGAAAAGCCTGAAATACAGGGGAGTTATCGGAAGGGAAAACCTTCAGAAAATTATCCTGAAATATCCTGAAAAAATTTCTTTTTCGTTACAGGAACTTGCGTTCAATGACCTTCAATGGGACAGAATAGAAAAAATTTCAACAGAAAAATTTGAAGGATTTGTATATGATTTCAGTGTGCCTGAAAACGAAAGCTTTATAGCAGACAACATTGTATGCCACAATACAAGGGAATTATCGCTCCCCCCTTATCTTCACTGGGTGCCATTAACTACAAGAGAACCAAATGTTGAAGGAAAAGGAGAAGTCTCAATGCTCCAGCTTTTAATTAACTCTTTGAGGATGAGGCCTGACAGATTAATTGTAGGAGAAATTAGAAGGCAGAGAGAAGCAGAAGTATTGTTTGAAGCAATGCATACAGGGCATTCAGCTTACACTACAGTTCACGCAAACACTGCAGAAGAAACAATCAGAAGGCTTACAAATCCTCCAATTGACGTGCCAAAAACAATGCTTGATTCAGTTCATTTGAATGTGGTAATGTTCAGGAACAGAAGGCTGAATGTAAGAAGAGTTTTACAGGTAGCTGAATTCATTACAGAAAGAAGGGGTTCAGAAGAAGAAGTAAAAGCAAATGTTTTATACAGGTGGAAGGGAGCAATAGATTCAATTGAAAAGCACTCTGAAAGCGTGAGATTGTTTGATGAACTTGGATTGCATACAGGATTCAGCAAACAGGAAATGACAAGCGAACTAAAAACAAAAAAATCTATTCTTGACTGGCTTGTAAAAAATAAGATAAGGCCGATAAAAGAAGTTGGAAAAATAATGGCAAACTATTATATGGACAAAAACGAAATAATTAAAATGGTGCAAGAAAACAAAAAACCAAAATTTTAGGGGAAAAAAATGGAGACAGATAAAAGCACAATAATTCCGTTCAATTTCATGCCATTGCCTGTGATAAAAGGGGTTTCAGCAAAGTTTTATGGATTAGGCTTAAAGCTGTCAAAACTTTTTCCTTACTTAAAGCTTGAATTAAGCCAGTCAGAAATATCTTATGAAGACAAAGAATACTGTTCAATAATCCTTGCAATGGGCGCAATATATGCATTACTTGGGTTTGTTATAGCGGTTTTAATCGGAGTAAGGCTTTTGCCTGACTTGTTTCTTTTAGCAGGATTGGCTGGAGGAATATTATTGGGCCTTTTTGTAATGGTTCAGGTTGCATTATACCCTAAAATGAAGGGAAAACAAAAAGTAAGAGAAATTGAAAGGAATTTAATTTTTGCTTTAAGGACAATGACAGTTGAAATAAAATCAGGAGTATCTTTATTCAATGCATTAAACATTATAGCTCAAGGGGATTACGGCGCATTATCAACTGAATTCAGGAAAGCAGTAAAAGAAATTGAAACCGGAACAATAGAAGAAGCTGCACTGGAAAAAATTGCAAGATATAATCCGTCAATTTTTTTCAGGAGAAGCATCTGGCAGATAATTAACGGAATGAAAGCAGGGGCAGACGTAAGCCAAGTAATGGAAGAATTAGTGGCAACAATGATTAGAGAAGAAAAACTGCAGATAACCCGCTATGGAAACTCAATGAAACTGCTTTCATTAATGTACATGATGTTAGGGGTAATAATTCCTTCTCTTGGGGTAACGTTTTTGATAGTGCTTTCTTCTTTTCCGCAAATGAAATTAGGCGAGCTTCTTTTTTGGATGCTGTTAATGTTTGTTGCAGTAGGAGAATTCATGTACTTAGGAATATTAAAATCAAAGACACCAAATTTAATGGGATAAAAAATGCTGTACGAAAGAATTGGAAGAATGATTCCAAACAATTTGCTTAGAGAATTTGAAAAAGAATTAAGGTACTCTGGAATAGACATTGATTCAAAAAATTTTGCTGGATTCATAATAGTCTTAAGCATTGCAATGGCTTTTGCAATAGGATTTGCGTTAACATACTTTTTCTGGATTAACTTTATTGTAGGCTTTGTAATCGGTTTTTTCCTTACCGCAGGAAGCATTTACTATTTATTGAACCAGACAGGAGAATCAAAAGCAAGGTTTGTGGAAAAAATCCTGCCAGACGCCTTGCAGTTAATTGCATCAAACATGAAATCAGGGCTGACAACAGAAAAGGCTTTGCTTGTTTCTGCAAGGCCAGAGTTCGGGCCATTAGAAATGGAGTTAAAGCAGGCAAGCAAAAAAATGATGACAGGAGAAAGAACTGAAACTGCATTAAGGGAAATGACACAAAAAATCCGATCAAAAACATTTGAAAGGACTATCTGGCTGATAACAGAAGGAATTAATTCAGGCGGAGAAATGGCTAACCTGCTCATCCAATTATCAGATGACTTAAGAGAACAAAATGCATTACAAGAAGAAGTAAAAGGAAATGTTTCAATGTACGTAATACTGATTTTTTTTGCTTCAATGATTGGCGCTCCATTAATGTTTGGGATAAGCTCTTTTATTGTAAAAATAATGTCAAAACAAATGGGAGGAATCGGAAGCATTCCGACAGAAACAGCTGCAATGGTTTCATCAAAATCTGCCATTGGAGTAGGAACAGGCGGTATGCTTATAACCCCTGAATTCATCCTGCTTTTCTCTTTAGTTACCTTGGCAATGATATCTGTTTTCGGCTCACTTACAATAGGAATAATCAATTCAAGAAGCGAAAAAGGCGGAATAAAATACATTCCCTTAATGTTAATCGCATCATATGTGATTTATTTTATTGTATTAGCCATACTGGAAAACTCTTTCAGGTCACTTACATAAAAACAAACAAAAAAAGCAAAATAAGCAAAAAAAAAGCATACACTAATTGCTAATTAAAAATAAAAAAAAGAAAAACAGCAAAAAAAAACAGGCATTAATTGCCAGCTAAAAATAAAAAAAAAGAAAAAAAGAGTGGAAGTTTAAATTTAAACTGGTCCACTACAAGTTGTTTTTGCTGTTTTTGTGAGTCCTCCAGCGGAATAGTTTATTGTGATTTCTTCAGTAATATTCCCTGTATAACTTCCCTGCAAAAAGAATGTGTTGACATCTGTTCTGGCAAGCGCTGAACCATTTGCAGCGTCTGTTGTTGCATCTCCGCCCAAACCATACCACGAAGTGCTATGCTCTGATGAAAAAGCTGTTAAAGTTATTGTGTCTGGTGTTCCGTTCTGTATTCTAAGCTGGATAGTGCCACCGTTAAAGTCATAGTCTTTTATTAGAAGCCCGCTTGTCTGAGTGCAGTTTTTTGGAGTATTAAAGACACCAAAAGCAAACAAGGCTGCAATAACAATTACAATTACAACCAAAGCCCAACCATATGTCATTAAGTATTCCAAGGCAGATTGTCCTTTATTGTTCTTAAACATTTATCTTCCTCCTTAAATTTTTAAAAAACAATGATTGAATACTATTAGAATGTTAATTGTATTTAAATGTTTTGCGGGTAAGAAAACAAAACCTTTGGCGGGTTTCACACAAAAAAAGATTATTGGATAAGATATTAAACAAAAAAATTAAGCGAGTTATTTTAAATAACTTCAACATTATATTTTAGAAGTGAAGATTGATGGCAAGATTAACTGACAGAACAAAAACCGGGATTCCTGGATTAGATGAACTGCTTGACGGCGGAATTCCCAGAGGAAACTTAGTTGTATTAGCAGGAGACCCTGGCTCAGGAAAAACCTGCTTTTGCATTGAATACCTTTTCAGGGGTGCAACAGATTTCAATGAACCAGGAATATACATTTCATTAGAAGAATCATATGACGAAATAATCAGGAACGGAAAAGAATTCGGATACGATTTAGAAGTATTAATCAAAAAAAAGATGCTGATGATTGAAACAGTTGAATTATATGACTTTGACAAGCTGAAAAACTTAATTGAAGACTCTATTCAGGTAATCAACGCAAAAAGGCTTGTAATTGACCCAGGAGTTATTTTCAGATTATACTTTGACAGAGAATTAGATGCAAGAAAAAGAATAATGAGTTTGGGCAAAATGCTTAAGCTAATTGACTGCACTACAGTAATCACAAACGAAATAAACTTGGACAAGACAAGAAGCTTATTCGGATTAGAAGAATATGTTGCAGACGGAGTGCTATTATTGTACCACACAAAAATAGAGAACAGGTTTGTAAGAAGTTTAGGGGTATTAAAGATGAGGGGAACAAAAATATCTGAAAAGCTTCATCCTGTAACGATTGGCCCGACAGGATTAAAAGTCTTATCAAAACAAGAATTATTCGAGGACATTTAAATGAAAAAAAAGAAAAAAACACAGAAAGAAAAAGAATCTGTAAAAAAAGTTAAAAAACCCGCAAGAGACCCTGTAAAAGAATTAGAAAAACTGCTTACAAAGCCTGAAACACAGAAAAAAACAATTGTGGCAAAAGAAAAAGACAATAAAATAGAAATGAAAACAAACCTGAAAAGAGAGCTTAACCCAGAAGAAGAATTAACTGAATTAATTAACCCAAGAAGGGGAATTGATTTAAAAATACTTAAATACCTGGAAGAACTTCCAAAAGAGCAGTTCACTGCATTATTGATTGTTGAACCGACAAATTACTCTAAAATAAATTATGAACTAATCCGCATTCTCTTAAACCACACAAAAGGCAATGGCTTATACATTACCCTGAACAGGTCACATGAATTCATGATTGAAACACTTAAAAAAGAAAAAATTGACACAGAAAAAATTTTCTTCATTGATGCAATAAGCAGAGGAACAGGAAAAAATGTGGTTGAAACTGAAAGCGTTCAATTCACTGAGTCCCCGAGAAACCTGACTGAATTAAGCGTTGCAATAGACGATTCATACAAAAGAATGGAAGAAAAACCCAAATTCCTTATATTTGATTCAATCAGCACCTTATTGATTTACAATGATGTTTCTTCTGTTGAAAGGTTTACTCATTTGATTATCGGAAGGCTCAGGGAATGGAAAATAAAAGGCGTTCTATTAATGGTTAAGTCAGAAGAACAAAGAGGGGTCGTAAATTCTTTAAGCCAGTTCTGTGACAAAATCCTTGAAATACTTTAACATTAAAGGTCAAAAACAAAATTCTTTGAAATTGAATTAAAAGGAAAAGCAGTTAACTCGACAAACAGCCTGTTGTCTTTTACCTCAAAAAAGAAATTAAAATCCATTATCTTTTTGATGTTATTTAAAACAGCATTGTCATGCAGCCTTTCATCAATAAAGCATACAACAGAATAATTCAGTTCTTTTGCCTTTCTTGACTCAAAAAACATGAAAGAATACACTGCGTTAGACGGATTAAATGAAAGCATTGAAGAAAGCGAATCAAACAATAAAATGCCTTCTGATTTTTTGTTTCCTTCAACAGAATGAATGGCTGAAGAAATCTCAGGAAGGGAAAAAGATTCAAGATTCAAAGAGTTTTTTCCAAAAGTCTTTTTTGAAATAACAAAAGAATCAGCCATCAAACTCGAATAATTTAACGGGTCAAAAACAACCAAAACATTTTTTTTGCCCCTGTAATGAATTAAAATTGATTCAATTAATTTTTTTGACTGGCCTGCTTTCCCGGAAAACAATATTGTTTTCCTGCCTTTAACGCCTAAAGCTTCAAGAGAAAAATCCATGAATAAATTAAGCAGCCATAAAATAAAAGGCTTATTGTTTGAGCTTTAATTCAGCCTGCTTTCCTGAAAAAACACCCAGCTTTTCTTCTAAAACTGACTTTAACTGCAATACATCAGAATAAATTCTCAGAGAATTTTTCCTCTGCTTTTCCAGTTCAGCTGAAAAATTCCTGCAGGAATTTTCAAGAGAAGCAATTGATTCCTTTAAGCCTGAAATCCTGCCTGAAACATCCAGATGGCTTATGGAGTAATCGGCTTCAATTATTTTTTTCTCAAGCTCGTTGAATTTCCAGAAAACCTCGCTGAAAAAATCGAATTCAATGAGTTCATCCAGTGCAGACAGCTTTTTTGCCTTCTCTTTTTCTTTAAGGGAAATTTTTCCTTTTTCAACTAAATCCTTTACATAAACAAAAATCTTTTTCAGCACAACAGCTTTGTTGTCTTTCTTTAATGCAAAAAAAGGATTGGATAAATAAGAGCCAAGAATGCTTTTTTCTTCTTCACTCAAAATAAAACGCTTTGATTCAGCCAGCTTATTGAACTGGATTAACTGCTTGTCAACAGGGTAAAACAACTGGATTAGTTTTGACTTCATTTCCTGCTTTCTTTCAGCCAAAATGCTTTTTTCTTCCAGCAGCTTCCTGAACTGAAGCGCTTCAGCTGAATTCTCTAATGAAACCAGTTTTTCTTTCACTAAAACAAGTTCTTTTTCAGCCAAAGAAATTTTTTCTGAAACCTGTTCTTCAGCTGAAACTGAATCAGAATGAAGTTCAATCTTTTCCTTCAGCTCAGATAAAAGCCCTTTGATTTCTGGAAGCAATAAAAGCATTTTTTTTGAGTCAAAAAGATTTTTTGTTTCAAGAAAAACAAAATTAAGCTCTTTAATTCTTTCCCCAAGCTTTTTCACAGGCTCTTTCAAGACAATGCCAGTGTAAGCAATGTTTTTGCCGAAAGAATTTATTTCAGATTCAAGAACTGCAATAGAATTAGCAGTAAAAGAATTCAGTTCAATGAAATCGTTAGAAGAAGGCGGCGATAATTTTGAGGCAAGAGAACTCATTTTGTCTGTCAGAGTTTTCTTGCTTGTGAAAACAATTTTTCTCAGCCTTGGATTGCCCTGGTTTTCCTCTACTTTTGTTTCCTCTAATTCTTTTAATACCAGTTCAAGTTCTTTTACCAGATGCTTTATTTCAGAGAACCTGGAAAAAACTTCTTTTTGGATTAAAAAAAATGAATCAGAATAAGTTTTTTCAGCAAAATCTTTGGCTTCACTCAAGCCAAGAAAAATTTTATCTTTTGGCTGAACTTCCTCTTTCACCTGCTTTTTCCCGAAAATCCTGTCAAAAAACCCCATGAAACCAGTAAATAAAAGGAAAAGAAAGAATTAAACAATAATTGGAAAACCAATAAACTTTTAGAGACAACGAAAAAAAAGGTTTATATGGAAGAATGGAATGCATTAAAGGAAAGAAATAAGCTGATTGCAGAAGAAATCCTTGAAAGAAACGATTTTGTTGTTGTAAGCCATCATGACGCAGACGGGTTATGCGCTGGAAGCATAATGGCAAAAGCTCTTGAAAGAAAAGGAAAAAAATTCACTCAAATAACATCAAAACAGCTTTACTCTGACACAATAAGAGAAATAAAGTCTTTGGGAAAAAACTTTGTTTTCGTTGACTTTGGCTCAGGGCAGATTAATTTATTAGAAGAATTTATTAAAGAAAACTTTTTTGTAATAGACCACCATCAGCCAATTAAATCAGATTACCTGTTTCATTCAAACCCTTTTTTGTTCGGGTTTGACGGAGGAACAGAAATTTCTGGTGCAGGAATGACGTATTTGGTGGCAAAAGAAATTGACGAAAAAAACAAGGATTTAAGCGCATTAGCGATTGTCGGGGCAGTAGGAGACATGCAGGACTATGAAGGAAAATTAACTGGCTTGAACAGGAAAATACTTGAAGACGCAGAAGAAACAGGCTTAATAAAAAAAGAAAACGATTTAATTTTGTATGGAAAAATTTCAAGGCCTTTAACCCAGTTTCTTTCATTTTCATCCAACCCGGTTTTTCCCGGTCTGGCTGCAAACGACAAGGCAAGCGCTGAATTCATTTTAAAAAACGGAATACAGTTAAAAGAAAAAGAAAAATGGAGGGTTTACTCTGATTTAAGCAAAGAAGAAAAAAAAGTTTTTGCATCGGCTTTAGTAATGCATTTGATTGAAAACGGCTGCAGCGAGGAAAAGGCAAAAAAAATTTTTGGCGAAACATACACTTTGCTGAAAGAAAATCCAAAAAGCCCTTTAAGGGATGCAAAAGAATATGCTACACTCTTGAATTCCTGCCTTGTTCCGGGCACCGAAGTTTACCTTAATGGAACACCAACAAAAATAGAAGAAATTTCTTCTAAAAATGTGTTTTCGGTGGAAAACAATAAAATAGTCAGGGATAAAATCCTGAAAAAGCATAAAATTCCTTTGCCAAAAGGAGTTCCAATAATTGAGCTGATTTCTAATGCAGGGCGGTCAATAAGCTTAACACCAAATCATGAACTGATGTCAGTTAAAGAAGGCAACAGGTGTTGGGTAACTGCTGAAAAACTCAAAGAAGGAGACTATATAGCAATATCAAAAAACATTCCAGATATTTCAGTAAAGCTTAAATTTGACGATTTTTTTAAGGATGAAGAACTTGTTGTTTTTGGGAACAGAGTCAGATTGCGTTCAACAATTAAAACCATCAAGAAACCAGCTTTTAATAAAAATCTCGGCTTTCTTACAGGTTATATTGCTGGAGACGGCCATTTAAAAAAATCTGTTGTAAACATAGCTTTTTCAAGAAATAAAAAAGATTTGTTTTCTTTTAAGCTTATAAAAAAGACTTTTAAAGAGCAGTTTGGTGTGAAGAAAATTTCCCTTTCAAACAAAAAAAATTTTTTTAATGCTGAATGGAGTTCAAAGACTTTGTCAGACTTTTTTAATAGATTAGGAATAAATAAAGGAAAAAAAACGAATTCAGTTTGTTTTGATGAAAAACTTCTTAATGGAAACAAAGAGTTTGTTTCTGGTTTGTTAAGCGGATTGTTTGCAAGTGATGGAAACGTTTATTCCGGGGGAGTAGAATTTTCCAGTCATTCTTCTGCATTGATTAAGCAAATGACTTTTTTGCTTCAGAGATTTGGAATTGTGGCGCATAACACTTCAAGAAAATGCGCTGATTGTGAAGGGCAAAAAAACAGATTAATCGTTTGCGGGAAGCCAAATATCAAAAAATTCTTAAGTGGAATAGGTTTTCCAGACAAAGAACGAAATGATTTTTTAAAATCCATTATTAGAAGAAATAGTGGCCGTGCTTCCGGAAGTACCATTCCAATAAGAGAAAAGATTTTGGGTTTAGGAAAACTTCTCGGGATATCAGTAAAGTGGTCATCTCATTTTACATATTATTCAAAAGGAAAAAATCCTTTAGAAGAAAATGCCACAAAATTTGCGGAATACTATTTAAAGCAAATTCTTAAATGTAAAAAAGCCATCTCTAAAAGAGACATTAAATTATTATTAAATGCATTTAGAATTAGTGTGACAAAATTTTCGGCAAAAGGAGGAATTTCAAGAGAATGGGTTTCAAGAATATTAAAAGGAAAAGTTCCTGGAAAAAATGCCCAAAAAAAAATAGAAGACGCATTTGAATACTATTCTTCGATCATAAATGAAGCAGAAAAACTTATTCAAGAGATAAATCTATTTGTCGAGTCTGATATACACTGGGATAAAATAAAGAACATAAAAATTAAAACAAAAGAACTTCCGGAATTTGTTTATGATGTCAGTGTAGAAAAAAACCACAATTATATTGCTAATGGAATAGTAGTGCATAATTGCGGAAGGCACGGGCAGGCAGAAGTTGGATTAAAAGTCTGCATGGGAGACAGAACTCACGCCTACCAGAATGCAATGGAACTGCTTTTAGAGCACAGAAAACAGTTAAGGGAAGGAATTACATGGGTTCACTCAAACGGAGTGCAAGAAGAAAAAGCATTTTATTTTTTTGACGCAGGAAAAAACATTAAAGAAGAAATTGTAGGCATAATTGCAGGAATGCTTTATGGTTCAAGATTAATTGAACAAAACAAGCCGGTAATTGCTTTTGCAAAACAGTCAGATGAATTAATCAAGGTAAGCGCAAGGGCAACAGATGATTTAGTGAGAAAAGGGCTTAATTTAGGGAAAATACTCAAAGAAACCTGCATTGAATTAGGCTCTGACGCAGAAGGCGGAGGCCACAAAATAGCCGCAGGATGCAGAATCAATTCATGGCAGCAAAACGAATTCAAGGAAAAATTAAACAAAAAAATC
Source organism: archaeon (assembly GCA_043819075.1). GTDB lineage: Archaea > Iainarchaeota > Iainarchaeia > Iainarchaeales > 1-14-0-10-31-34 > 1-14-0-10-31-34. The sequence goes on along the minus strand of JBDRFE010000026.1, from coordinate 4,720 downwards.
TCTGAAAGCATTAAACTCTGATTCAAAAGATTTAACTACTTCCAAAGCATAATTTTTTTTATGCCAGGCAAAAAATATGTTCCGCCAAAAAAAAGAATGTTAAGGGAAAAACAGCCTGTAATGACAGAACAGCAGTACAGGGAATTGCTGGAAAAAGGAAAAATTATTCCAAGGGGAACAAACGTAAAGTTAAAGCCAGCCAAGCCAAAAACAACAGAAGAACTTAAAATAAAATTTCATTCAGACGGAAACATAGAAATCCCTTTTTATAAGGGAAACGAAGCAAGCTTGGAAATAACCAGAATGCTTCGCCCGAAAACAATTCCAGAAGGGGTAAGGCTTGTTTACCACCAGATTGAATCAGTCAAAACGAGGGCAGGCAAGGCGCAAAAGATTTTTGATGAGATTTCAAGGCTGCAATGGGATTTGCAGTTTAAATGGAAAAAATTTAATGCAATGCAAAAAAAAGCTTTCACCGAATATTTTACAGGAATTTTAGCCAGGCTTGCAAAAAACCCATTGCTTGTGTCAGAAGAACAAAAGCTTAATTCAATAAAAAGGTTTGAAACAGCAGGGCAATTGCTTAGGGAAGGAAAATACACTTCGGCATCAGCTTCAATGAGAGGCATAAAAAACGACATGCTTGACTGGACAAGAAAATTAAGGTTTCAGGAAAAATACCTTGAAAGAAGAAGGAAGGCAGTAATAGACAAAAAATTTGAGACAGACACAAGATTATTTTCTGCAATTGATTCAATAAGAAGCATTTACATTGAATTAGGAAGGTCGGATGCAGCAAACAAAAGGAACACTATTGCAGACAAGATTTTAAAGGCAAAAAAAGCCTTTATTACACTGGATTAAAAGCCTTTAAACCATCTGCAATAATACTTGAAAGAGCAGCTGAATTAGTCAACAAAGGAGAATTAGCTAAAGCAAGAAAATACATTAGGGATGCAAACAAGAAAGCAGTTGCAAAGGCAGCAGAGATTTCATCAATTTATCCGGATAAATTAAGCGAAATAAGGGAAAGCCATGATTCAGTTTTCAAAAAAACAGTCCTGACAAACCAAGCGGCATTATTTTATGACATGATTCAATTGTGGTGGCCGAAAGGAAAAACAATTGCAGCAGAACAGAAAAAAAGGCTTATTTTAGGTTCAGTTAAAGAACTGTCATTGATTGCAGAAAGCCTTGGAAGAAAAAGGGAAGCAGGAATGATTTCAAAAGCATTAAATTCATTAACACAAAACAACCTTGAAAAATTCCGTGAATTCTTTCTTGCAACAACATTAAAGCTTGACCCAGCACTGGCGGAAAAACTGCTTTAAAATTAAGCAAAAAAGCTTCAAACATGATACTTTTAAATCAAGTTTATTTCCATTTTAAAAGGATGCACTTAGTTGAAGAAAACAAAGAAAAAAAATATTATATTCTTTCAGGAAACAAAGGCTTTTTTTCAAGGTACTGTGATAACGGCTTCAAAACCAAATGGACAGGATTATGGAAAGACACACAAAAATACTTAGAGTATTATTCGGTTAAAGGATTAGAAGAAAAAAACTGCATTAAAACAACATACGATTACGCCAAAGCAAAACATTACTACAAGAATGCAGTGGAAACGGTTTTTGCCCCAAAAAACAAAAGCAGCTTATACATAATAATTGAGTTTTTTGGCGAAACACAAACAGAGCTAGAATTTGCAGTTAATATAAGGAAAAGAGAGGAAAACGAGACAGCAAGGGAATACAGGATAAAAACAGGAAAAAACAATTCAGTGGAAGTATCTAATTCACTTGGAAAACTCGGGTTTTCTTTGATTAAAGGAAAAATGGAGTTCAAAGAAAACCCGTTGAATAAAATTCATTTTCCTTCAGGGGAAAAACAAAACTGTTTTATTCCGGGAAAAATCCTTGTTTCAGGAAAAGAAATAATTTTTTGTTTTGTGCCAGAACCGCAAAAAGAAAAAAAATTAACTGAAGCTGAATTAAAAAAAGAGCTTGAAAGAAAAGAAAAAGAACTTGAAAAATTTGATGAACTGATTGAATGCAGTTCAAAAGAACTGGAAAAAGGTTTTGCTGAAAGCGCTAAAGGAATTGGGTTGCTTGAAAACAATTCAAATTTTTTTGCCGGCTATCCGTGGTTTCTGCAGTACTGGGGAAGGGATGTTTTCTGGAGCCTGCCTGCATTAATTTCTCTTGGAAAATTTGAGGAAGCAGAAAAAATTTTGTTGTTTTTCTGGGAAAAAAATCTGGATGGAAAAATACCTAATTTTATTGAAGGAAAAAAAGTTTTATTCAATTCAGTTGATGCCTCGCTGTTGTTTTTGATTGCATTAAACAATTATGTTTTTGCGTCAGGAAACAAAAAAATACTTGAAACAATTAATTTCAGGAAAACACTGGGTTTCCTTGAATCAAAAGAAAAAAACGGATTAATTTTCCATCAATCAGATGAAACCTGGATGGATTCAATTAACAGACAAGGTGCAGGAATAGAGGTTCAGGCGCTTTATTTGAAAGCACTGCATTCTGCAAGGAATTTAACTGCTTTAGAGGGAAAAGAAATAGAAGTGCATAAGCTTGAAAAAAAAGCAGTTGAATTAAACAGGAAAATCCTTGAAGAATACTGGAAAAACGGTTTTTTTGTTGACTCAATAAACGAAAAAAATGAATGCATTAAAACCTGTAATCCTTTAGCGTATTTAATGCAGAAAAAAGCAAGTGAAAAAGAAATTAAATTATTTGAATCAGATGAATTTAACGGAAAAAAAGGGGTTTTAACCAGAAGCAGAAAAGAACAGAGTTTTGAAGAAAACGGCTATCACACTGGATTAAGCTGGAGCTTATGTAACGGATGGATGGCGTGCAGTGAATTCAAGGCAGAAAGAACTGAAAAAGCAATGCATTATTTAATGCTGTTAATCGATGATTTGAATGAAGACTGTGTTGGCGGCATCGGAGAATGTTGGAATTCTTCTGGGAAATTAAAGGGCTGTGGAATGCAGTTATGGGGCCATGCTTTTGTGATTAAAGCAATTGATGAATTCATGTTAGGCATTAAATTAAATGCCTTTGAAAAAAAAGTTTTTTTGCAGCCAAAACTATCCGAAAAAGTGAATTTTATTAAAAGAAAACTGAGAATGGAAAACAGTTTTTTTGAGCTGATTGTGGACAGAAAAAACGGAAAAATCACTGCAAGAACAACAGACAACAAAATTACAACAGAATTTTACTGAACAGAATTTGATGCCAAAACAGGTTTTTTCATTTTCCTAAATTCAAGCATTGCCAATAAAAAATATGTAAGAGAAAAAATCAGCAATTGTAATTGAACTTCTGTCGGAACTAGAACAAAAAAAAGTTTGTTCACGACTATTGGAGAAAACAGAGAAATAAAAAATAACACAACAAATATTTTAGCTACTTCACGGCTAATAATAAATTGATTTCCAGTATATTTCTTGTAAAACAAACCAGCCAAAATCCAAAACGTAAAAAGATGGGATATTGAAACATAAGCCCAGTTTTCTAAGCTAAAGGCCGGGCCTAAAATAAAAAAGTCTTTTGGCCCTACAAACAAAATGAAAAGAGATGAAGAGAACAGTAATGCAACAAAAATAGTGAATCCTGGAATAATCCCAAAATCAAGAACTTTTTTTATCCATTTTTCTGACAAAATTTTCAATTCTTTTACCTCTATTTTTTTCTGGCCAATGGCTTTTTTAATTTCATTGAACGGAAATGCAAAAACAAATATTTGAACAAAAGAAAGCAAGAAAAAAATCAATAAACCTCCTGCAAAAAGATTGAGATCTTCACCTACTTTAACCAGCTCCAACAGCCCAAAAAATACAAAAAGCAAGATTAAAAGGAGAAAAACAACGGAATTAATTAAATCTTTCACCCCAAATTTTTCTTTTCTGTTCTCAGCGGCTTTTGTTTTTTGTTTAATGAACACTGAATTTTTAATGAAATGAACACAGACGATAGGGATTGAAAGCAAAATAAAGGGAACCAGAAAAATTAAAAAAACAAATAAAGAATAAAACAAAGGGGAAATAATAAAAGCAGAAAGGAATTTAGCTCCAAATAATGATTCATATAAAGCAAAAACAGAAAAAAAAGCAAAATAAATGACATTAAAAAAAGCAAAATTATTTTGCTGCTTTTCTTTCATTTAGTTTCCCTTTCAAAAATCTATTTTAACGCAGTCAAACTCGTTTAATTTCTGCCTGAATTTAGAAGTTATTTCATTTAATTCGTCTTTTGTTTTTGCCTCAAACCTTAACACTAAAACAGGCTGGGTGTTTGATGCACGAATTAATCCCCAGCCATGCTCAAATAATACTCTTGCACCGTCAACCGAGATAACTTCATGGCTTTTCCTGAAAAAATCCCCGACTTTTTGCACTACCTCAAATTTTTCTTCATCAGAGCATTCAACACGAATTTCAGGCGAAGAAAAATATTTTGGCGCATCAGCCAAAAGCTCTGAAAGCTTTTTATCAGTGTTTGACAGAATCCTCAAAAGCCTTGCACCAGCATAAATTGCGTCATCAAACCCAAAGTATTCATCCCTGAAAAACATGTGGCCGGACATTTCCCCAGAGATTAAAGCATGTTCTTCAAGCATTTTTGCTTCAATAATGCTGTGGCCTGTAGGAGACAACACAGGAATTCCGCCATGGTTTTTGACGTCATCAATTAAAGACTGA
>JBDRFE010000025.1:0-30108 GCA_043819075.1 archaeon | reverse complement strand
TTGTCTACTGGCCCGACATTCTGGATTTTTGTTTTAACCTGAATATAATCATTGTTTGTTGTCAGTTTGAATGTCATTGCAGGATGACCGCTAATGAGTTTTATGTAAACTAATTCAAATTCAACTATTCTGAGAATGTCTTGTGGCACCGGATAAACCCTTACTTTAACTGAACCAGTTTTTTCTAAAAAGTTTCCGCCCCCAATATCAAACACTGCTTTTAATCCAATTAAATGGTCTGCAATGCTCAAGCCTGAATAAGAAAAATCTTCTTGCGAGGGCTTCCAGTCTGTGTCAGTGTTTGAATCCCATTGCACTGTGTAATTAAAGAAATTGCTGTAAATATTTGAATCAAAGTTTATTGTTTCCCCTATAAGGAATGCGTTTCCATCCTTTGGGAAAACAATTGCAGCTGAAAGCAGTGAAGTCAAGTCCACAGTAAAGTCAACGCTTTTAATTGGGCTCCAAGTGAAATTGTTTTTGCAGGCGTAATACCTTGAATAGTTTCCATTTACAAGGCTTCCCAAACCACAGGTTGAACTTGAAGCACTGTTCATTGTGCAGTTTGTCCCTTGTGTGACAGGGTCAAATGATGTTGCAGCCCACTTGCATTCAATTCCGTCATTTGTTGTAATATTAAGAACCAAATCTGTTTTCTTGTCATTCAATAAATCAATGTAAGGAGCAGTTGTGTCTCCTGCAATATTATTTACTTCTGCTTTCGACAAGTTAACTGTTATGTTTCTGTCATTTGAAATATTGCCGTATTCATAGCTGTCCTGCGGCCTTACAAAAACACAGTATTCGCCTGCAGCAATTGAAGGAACAGTCCAGTTATATGCTTGCGCTCCGACAGGAAGCATTGTTGTAGTGTAAAAGTTTGTTCCTGCGCTGGCAGTGCAGTTAGTTTTTGGGGCATAATAAAGATATGATTTCACTGTATCATAATCCACGTCACTTGTGGTCCAGTTGATTGCAAGAACATTGCCTGTTTTTGTTGCTGTTCCTTCTGCAGGGGCAGTCAATACTGCTGTTGGCGCAAAATTTACCAGCAATTTATCCCAGATAATATAATTTATTGTCGGGACTGTATTTCCTCCGATTACTTTAATTCTCAGCCTGTATGTTTCCCCGTCATATGGTGCTGTTGCTGTTGTCACAAGCCTCCATAAAGGCTTCCATTCAGCCCCTGTTGCAATACTTGCAGTATAATAAGTTGTAGAATAGCCTGTAAACAGGGTTATGTCTCCTGTTGTTGTAATACTCTGGAAGTTAGTGCAGTCAATTCCTTTGCACCATTGCAGGGTTGCAGACATTGTATTGCACGGGCTATTATTGCATAAAATGGTTACTGAACCCCAAGTATCCCATGGAATCCTCCAAGGCGTTACATCAGGGTAACGCCATGTCAGTGTAACTGTTGGAGTTGCTCCGGGGCAGCCGTCGCTTGGAGTGTCAATGCATTCACCCCATGCTCCAAACTCATCGCACACTCGTGTTCCAGGGCAGCCTTCTAGTGTAGTGCATGCCTGTGTTGCTCCCGGGGGGCTGCATAATCCTGGTTCCCCTCCTACTGCACCAACATTGTCAATTAAGAGCGCAAGGAAAACAATCAAAAACATTAATGCACTTTTTTTATTCATTTAACTATTACTTTGTTTTTCTGTTATTTATTTCTTTTCTTTCAGGAAAAGCCATTTAAATTGTTTTTCACAGCATTTAATGGGGTTTTAAGTGGTTTTACAGCATGCTTTAAGGGATTACTTGGAGAGCTTTAAGCTCAGCTTATTGTTTGGAGTCTTATTAGTTTTTGCTTTCTTTGTTTTATTTGAAAACGTTTTTGTGGGCTCTGGAAGCATTTTCCTGGAATACAATCTTTTTTTGGTTGACTTGCCGGTTTTTTTTGTTGAATTAATTTCAATTCTTGTTTTCCTAGTATTTTATTCAATGTTTGTTTCGTTCCTGATTTTTGATGTAAGAAATAAACTGAATAAAGTCAGGCTGAATTATTATTTAAGCGAGAAACTGCATAAATTCAGTTTTGTGCTTGCATTGTTTTTTGTTTTGTATTTTCTTGCATTTTATTTAGTGTATTCTTTGCTTGCTTTTTTTAGTGTGCCATTTGCTTTGATTAATTTAATCCTGTTTATTGCATCTGTTTTCTTTTTGTTTGTCCCGCAAAGCATTGTGGTTGACGAATACAAAATAATGCATGCAGTGCAGAACAGCATTGAATTTCTTTTAAAGAACCCTGTAACAGTTTTGAAAGTCGTTTTCATGTCAGTTATCTTTCTTTTAATTGTGCCTTTAATTGAGTTTGCCCTGGATTTTGTTTTTTTGGGGGCAAACTATGTTTCTTTAATTATTGTATTGCTTTTTGTTGTTCCATTCATTGAAATAGTGAAAACAAGATTGTACATGAAAAAATTCGGTTTGGCTTTGGTTGACATGGATTAAGGCCTGAAAGAAATATACTCGTAATTTTTTTCTATTAATTCCTCTAATTCTTTTTTTGTTGTTGCAACAGCATAGCTTGTTGTCCTTAAATTTTTTTCTTCTGCTTTGGCAGAATATTTTTCCTGGTTAAATTCAGAAAACCTTTTTTTTGCTTCAGCTGAATTAAAGCTCCTTAATACAACAGAGTTTCCTGCTTCTTTTCTTATTTTTTCCCTGAACCTTCTTGCAATTGTTTTTGCTTCCATTCTGTTTCCTTTAGAAAAAATTTCTGCGCCGGAATCAACGCCATACAATGAAACGCATTTTTTCAGTTTTGCTGTGTCAAACTCTTTTTCTTTCAGTTCTTTTTCTTTGGCTGAATTAAGTTCATTCACTGCCTTCATTGTTTCTTCAGCTGAATCAAAAAGCTTTTTCGGGTTTCCATTGCATTCAATGAAAAGTTTTTCTGCATTTATTTCAGCCATTGAAAGAATTCCAGTGCCTTTGACGTAAAGCCCTTTTTCTTGTGCGTTAAGAACAATATTTTTCTGGCTTAAAAAATTCATCTGGCTTTCAAATGTTTTGCTTTCAAGCAGTTTCAGCTGAAACTTGTTTTCCAGGCAGACAATCAAATCAAAGTTTAATTCTTTTTTTCTTTCATTGAATTTTTTGATGAATTCATTTGAAAAAAACCAGATGTTTTTTTTGTTTGATTTATAGTTTGATTCTTCAGGGGAAAACAATGAAACTGTAACACAAAACCTTTTTTCGTTCAGCGAGCTTGCGTTAAAAAAGAAGTCAATTAATTCAGTTATTTTTTGCCTGCTTTTTTTCTCTAAAGCCCTTGAAAACCAGAAGTTAAGATAATTAATGCAGACAGAAGAAGAAAATAATTTGTTTTTTTCTTTTATTTGTTTCAGCAGCCCTATTATTATGTTTTCGCCTGAATCGTTTTTTTCTTCAAGAGGAATATTTGTTGAAAAAGCTTTGGAGGAAAAATCTTCCATGAACGGAATAAAAACCGTTGAATTAAAGTGAAGTTCTTTTGCTTTTGCAGGAATCCTTGAAACTAAATTGAATTCAGTGAAAACCTCTTTCAAAGGATTTTCTGTTTTCTCTATTTCAAATACCGGGATTCCTATTCTGGTGTATTCGTTGAATGTTTCTTCTAATCCAAGTTCAAGGAGCTTAACGCACACCATCTGCCTAATCAAAGAAGTAGTAATGTGCGAGATTTTTAAGTCCTTTATTTTTTCTTCTAATTCAGTTGAAATTTTTTCTGCAAGCCCTCTTTTTATTTTTGTTTCCTTCAGCAATGACTTGGTTATATTGCCTCTGTCAAATGCCTCTGTTTTCTGCTTGGAAGTAAAAACAATCATTTTGTCAAAAGAAGAATAATTTTCTGCTGCCTTTGGGTTTAACTGCCTGAGCAGTTCAATTGCTTTTTCTTTGAGTTTTCTTTCGCTTTGGGTTTCAGCTTCATTTAATTCTTTTATTATTTTTATTACATCCCATTTTGTTGCCCCTGCTTCCCCGCATTCAAAGGCAATTTTTTGGACTAAAGGTTTAATTACTGAATCCATACACTCATTTTGTAAAAAAATGTTTTAAATAACATCCAACAGAACAAGAAAATTGTTAGATAACTTAACTTTTTATATACTTTTCCTTTGTTTTATTAATTATGCCTGTTGCTGTTAGTTTGGATAAAATTGACCACATGATTTTGCAGAAACTGCTTGAAGACGGCAGGGCTTCTTTTAGTTCTATTGCAAAAGAAGTAAAATTAACTGATGTTGCAATAAAAAAAAGAGTTGAATCTTTGATCAGGAAAGGCGTTATTTCTTCTGTGGGCGCAAACTTAAACTATAAGGTTTTAGGCTATGAAAACCCTGTTTTTGTTCAGATGAGGACTGATATGGGAAAACACAAGGATTTAGTGAAAAAACTGAGTTCTTTTGACCATGTAATTGAATTATACCAGGTTTTAGGGGAATACAATTTAATAGCAAAAATCATTGTTCAGGACCTGGATTCAGCTGAAAGATTCATAAACGATTTAGGGTTAATTGACGGCATCTCTGACATCAAGACACAGTTAGTGTTAAGCGAATTAAAGAAAACAAATGCCCTGCCAATCCAGACTCTCCAGAAAAAACTCTGATGTTTCCAATTTAAATTCATTTTCTTTTATCAAATTCTGTTCGGTGCATTAATGAAATTAATTATTTCAGAGAAATCTATTGCAGGAAAAAGGATTGCAGAAATCTTAGGCAAAGGAAAAACAAAAACTTTGTTTGAAAAAAAAGCCCAGTTATTTGAATTTGATTTCAGCGGAGAAAAAGCTTTTGTAATTCCTTTAAGGGGCCACATAGAAGACGTTGATTTTCCGAAAAAATTTAATAACTGGACCGGAACAGATTTAAGAAAACTCGTTAACACTGAAATCGAGTACATTCCGTCAGAAAAAGCAATTACTTCTTTGCTTGAAGGAAAAGCAAAAGAATTCTCTGAAGTCATTATTGCAACCGATGCCGACAGGGAAGGGGAAAGCATTGGAGTTGAAGCACTGGATTATTTAAAAAAAGGAAACCCTAAAATCAAAATAAAGCGTGCATTGTTTTCTGCGATAACACAAAAAGACATTGACGACTCTTTTTCGAGTTTAATTGAAGTTGATTTTGCTTTGGCTGACTCAGCTAATGCAAGAAGAGAAATTGATTTAATCTGGGGAGCGGTTCTGACAAGATTTATTTCAATTGTTTCCGGAAGGATGGGAAAATCTTTTTTGAGTGTAGGCAGAGTCCAGAGCCCGGTATTATATTTGATTGTTAAAAGGGAAAAAGAGAGGAATGCATTCAAGCCGGAAAAATACTGGGAAATAAAAGCTTTACTGGAAAAAGACAAAATGCTGTTTGAGGCTGTTCCAAAAAAAGGAAGGTTTTTGGATAAAAAAGAAGCAGAAAAAATAATTAACAGAAAGCCAAAAACCGCTAAAGTTTTGAGAGTTGAAAAAAAGCACAGGATTATTTCAAAGCCGATTCCATTTAACACAACTTCTTTTTTAAGGGCTGCAACATCAATTGGCTTCAGCGCAGGGCAGGCAATGAATATAGCTGAAACCTTGTACCAAACTGGTTTCATTTCTTATCCTAGAACAGATAACACAAAATATCCTGCAAGCCTTGATTTGAAAAAGCTTGTAATTGAAACAGGCAAAACAAAAGAATTCAGTGTTTTGTCAAAAAAGCTTTTAGGGCAGGAAAATCTTACAGCTTCTTTTGGAAAAGAATCAAAAGACCATCCGCCAGTTCACCCTGTTTCTTCTGCAGAAAAAGGAAAATTAGGTGAAAGGTCTTTCAAAATTTATGAGTTAATTGTAAGAAGGTTTTATGCAACTCTTGCAGAAGAAGCTGAAACAGAAAACCTTGCAGTTGAATTTGATTTAGCTGAAGAATTATTTGTTTCAAACGGCCAGAGAATATTAAAATTAGGCTGGAAGGAATTCTATCCTTATTCTACAATAAAAGAAATTTTGCTGCCTTCCCTAAACAAAGGCGATAAAGCTGAAGTCAAAAAACTTGACTTGCTTGCAAAAACAACCCAGCCTCCTCCAAGGTATTCACAGGGAGCTTTATTGAAGTTAATGGAGGACTTAAACTTAGGCACTAAATCAACAAGGCATAACATTATCCAGAAACTTTTTGCAAGAAAATATATTTTAGGGGCAAAAGCAATTGAGCCAACCAATCTGGCTTTTGCAGTAACAGATGTATTAGAAAAGTATTCAAGCAAGGTTATAGAACCTGAAATGACTTCAGACTTGGAAAAAGAAATGGATTTGATTTCAGTCAAAAACAAGTCAAAAGAAGAGGTTGTAGCGCATTCAAGAGACCTTCTTTCAGTTATTGTAAAAGACCTGTTTTTGCACAAGCTTTTAATTGCAAACGAAATAAAAGAAGGCTTAAGCGAGGACAGGATTGTAGGCAAATGCCCTAAATGCAGTGAAGGAAACCTGAGAATTATTTTTAGCAGGAACAAAAAATATTTTTTAGGATGCACTAGTTACCCTGACTGCACTAACTCTTATCCTTTGCCTCAAAAAGGAAAAGTTTCCCCAACAGACGATAAATGCAAAATCTGTTCAATGCCAATGGTTTCAGTGCAGGGAAAAAGATTCAGGTTCAATATGTGCATTGACCCTGACTGCCCGAGCAAAGATGAATGGAAAAAGAAAATGCAGGAAAAAAAAGAATTAGCAGAAAAAACCAAAGCTAAAACCAAAACAAAAGCTAAATAAATTCTTTTAACTCAATCTGTTTATGCGCCAAAAACCAGAGTTCAGGTTTTTTTTAGATTTCTCCGAGCTTCCACGCGAACTCATAGATTCTTTTGGAAAAGAAATTTCTTCTGAAGTTCACAAATCTTTGGGAGTTAATGTTTCTTCTTATTCTGAAAGCTTTTTTAAAAAAGGCCATGGGAGAGGAATTTACTGCGGAAACGACTTGGTGGCATTTGTTTGGCATTCCACTTCAGCCAGGCTCTGCGAAGTATTTTATGGTCAGACAAACAACAGGCATTTGCGTGGTTTTGTTAAAGAATTTGGTGTTCTCCCATCAAAATACATTTGGGAATCATTTATTAGGCATGGAATAAGATTTTTTTTGTATGATGCAACTTTCCATTCTGGAAGGTTGATGCACAGGCGTTTGCTGAAAGATGGTCTGGTTAAACTGGTTTATCATAAAAAAGAATCCAATTGGGTGAAAAATACTAATAACGGGAAAATAGAGGAACAAGGAATACTGATGGTAACAGATAAATGGGTTAAAGAAGCCAGTTCAAGGAAACGAATTCGGAAAGTAATGCATTCAAGAAAGCATCTGATTGCACGCAGGAGGCTTGCAAGAATCAAGCCAGCAAGGACTCCGAAAAAAAGAATGTGGAGAATTTAACGCTTGTAAATTAATCCTTTAATCAGCCAGTAGCCGGCCAAAGCAATTAACAGCACAGGCCAGATTGAAAACGAAACAGGCCAAACCCCTAACTCGCTTCCAAGCCAGTAAATTCCCACAACCAACAAAATCAAAGGAAAGCCAAGGCTTGGCCCTTTGTCATTATTGCTCCAGTACATTTTTTTCCACCCAATCCATGTATTCCCTGAATCAACGTTTTTCCATTTTTCATCCTGTAATTCTTTTTCCATAAACAAGTATGCTTCAACAAATTTAATAAATTATCCAGAGAAAACAGGAAAGGAGGAAATGCAAAAGAATTAGGTTTTTATAGAGGGGGGATCTTTCAAAAACCAGATTGGCCTGGTGAGCCTATCCCCGCCTCTTTCTTTTTTTCGTTTATTTTTTTTCTCTCTAGAATTGAATCCCTCCAGATTTGATTTGTTCTTTTGCATTAACTAAAGCGATGGACTGGTATTTATATATTATACTGTTTTTAATGTGCCAAAAAATACACTTAAATATCTTTTGATTGTATTTTTTTTACAGTGATTTTGTTATGGCTGTTCAGATGAAGCCAGATGATAGTATTAGATTAAAAACTTTGGAGGCTTTGCTTAAAAAAGGCTCTGTTGTCCCGAATATGAGGCAGGTTAAGCGGTATTCTGGTTTCCATAAAGCCACAATAAAGTCTTCTGTTGACTTCATGATGAAAGACGGGGTGTTGCAGGGATTTGGCCCGAAAATTGATTTCAATAAATTTGGCTTCAAGTTAGAGGTAATTGAAATGCTTCAAGTGGATTTTGCTGAAAAAGAAATCCTGAAAAACTTTCTGGCTGCAGTTGAAAAAGACGACAACATTTACATGGTTTCAGGTGTCATTGGGCCTGGAAAATGGAATCTTTTGTTAAGGCATTTTTACAGGGATATTGAGTCATTTCATGAATCAACTACAAAAAAATATTATGAAAAAATAAAAGGCATTCATAAATTGATTAAGGACAGGCAAATAATTTATGCTACAGCGCCTTTCCATAAAATCGGTTCAAGGACTTCTTCGATTATAAGCATTCTTGAAAAAGAAAAAGGGATTGGTTGAATGAAAATTGAAATTGACTTAAACAAGAGCCTGAACGAAAATGCTTCAGCTTTTTTTGAGAAATCAAAGAAGAGCAGGAAAAAAATTGAGGGCCTGAGAAAAGCATTAAAGGAATCAGAGAAAAAAATTAATGAAATGAACCTAAAACATGAAGCCATACCTAAAAATGTTTTGGTGAAAAAAAGGAAGAAAAGCTGGTTTGAGAAATTCCACTGGTTTTTTTCATCAGACGGATTGCTGGCAGTTGCTGGAAGAGACACAAAAAGCAATGAAGAACTGGTAAAAAAACACATGGATAAAACTGATTTGTATTTTCATGCAGAAATCCACGGCGCCCCGCACTGCATTCTTAAAGCAAAAAATGGTTCTGCTTCCCAGGCTTCATTAAAGGAGACAGCTGAGTTTGCTGCAATTTTTTCAAGTGCATGGAAATCAGGTTTTGGTTCGGTTGATGTTTATTCTGTTTTGCCTGAACAAGTAAGCAAGAAAGCGCCTTCAGGAGAATCAATGAAATCCGGTTCTTTCATGATTTACGGCGAAAGAAACTGGTTCAAGAAAACTTCACTGGATTTTTCTATCGGAGTAAAAAAAGAAAACGATTCTTTTGCACTGATTTCAGGCCCTTCTAGTGCAGTAAAAAAACAGTCAACGGTTTTTTTTAAAGTAGTGCAGGGAAAGGACTCTAAAGGAGTTGCTGCAAAAAAACTGAAGAAACTGTTTGAAGAAAAAATTAATTCTGTTGTTGATTTGGATGAAATCATTTCAATGCTTCCTAACGGTGAATCAGAGATAGTGTTTTAATGTTTGACAGGAATGAATTAAAGCGGTTAACCGAAAACCAGGCAAAAAAAGATTTTTTTTCAGCAGGCCATATTAACAGGTGTTTTGACTGCCTTGAATTAATTAAAGAGAATTCTTTTGACGAAGAAACTGTTTTTGCAGGAATTTTATTGCATTCAATCGGTTTTTCCCAGTCAGTTAAATTCAATCAGGATTTAATCCAGACCTCGCTTAACCTTGCAAAAAAGTTTTTGGTTGCCAGCGGTTTTCCGAAAGAAAAAACTGATTTTGTTTTGCACTGCATCCAGGAAGCAGGATTAAAAGGCCAGCCGAAAACCATTGAAGCAATTTTAGTGCATGAAGTTAATCTGCTTGATGAAATAAGTGCAGTTGGAATAGTAAAGGATTCTGTTTTGTTTTACCTTAAAAAAATTTCTTTGAAGAGTTTTCTTGAAGAAGAAAAAACAAAGGCTTTTCTGCTGAAAACAGCGTTTTTCACTGAAAAAGCAAAGATACTGGCAGAAAAAAGAATGGTTTTGCTTGATTCTTTTGTTGAAAGCCTTGAAACTGAATTAAAATAATTGCTTTTTCATTAACTCTTTAAACCTTTTCAGCTATTTTTTGTTATATGCTGAGCACTCACAATTCAAACAAGAAATTCCTTGAATTAAGGGTTCATGACACTGACCCAAGCCATGTGGGCAGAGGAATAGTTACTTTGGACAGGGAGTCAAAAGAATTTTTAGGGTTAACCTCTGGAGATATAGTTGAATTAGAGGCAGGAAAAAAAACTGCTGCAATAATCTGGCCTGCAAAAAGCTCTGATGAAGGAAGAAGAGTAATTAGAATGGATTCCCTGATAAGGCATTCTTGCAGTGTTTCTTTGGGAGAAAAAGTTAAACTGTCTAAAGCAGTTTACAGCGAGGCAAAAAGAGTTGTCCTTGCGCCAACACAAGAAGTAAGAATTATTGCTTCAGGCTATGACAGGATTTTAAAAAAAAGCTTTATTGGAAGGCCAATGACTAAAGGAGACAATATCTGGATTTCTGTTTTTGGCTCTGGTTTTATTTATAATGTAGTTGACACTAATCCAAAAGGAATAGTTAAAGTCACAAACTTAACGCAGTTCGTGCTAAAAGAAGAACCAGTAAAAGAATCGCTTGAAGCAGTGCCAAAAGTTGCATACGAAGATATTGGCGGATTAGACGAACAGGTCAGGAAAGTAAGGGAAATGATTGAAAGGCCGATGCGGCATCCGGAGTTATTCATTAAATTAGGCATTAACCCTCCAAAAGGGGTTTTGTTGTATGGCCCTCCTGGAACAGGAAAAACTTTGCTTGCAAAAGCTGTTGCAAATGAAACTCAAGCTCATTTTATTTCTGTTTCTGCTCCGCAAATAATGAGCAAGTTTGTTGGAGAAGCCGAAGAAAGAATCAGGCAGATTTTCAAGGAAGCAGAAGAAAATGCGCCAAGCATTATTTTTATTGACGAAATTGATGCAATTGCACCGAAAAGAGAGGAAGTAATCGGTGAAGTGGAAAGAAGGGTTGTAGCTCAATTGCTTTCTGCAATGGATGGAATGGAGGCAAGAGGAAACGTAATTGTTGTTGCTGCAACCAACAGGGTTAATTCAATGGATGAAGCCTTGAGAAGGCCGGGAAGGTTTGACAGGGAAATTGAAATCGGAATTCCGGACAAAAAAGGAAGAAAAAATATTCTGCAGATTCACACCAGAGGCATGCCGATTTACCCTCCGGATGACACTGAATCTTTTGCAAAGGCATTAGAGAAAATAAAAAAAGAAGTTATTTCAGAACAGGAAAAAAAAGAGCTGCTGAATAAATATTTTAAGATTCCTGAAAAAGAAAGAAAAAAGTTTTTTGAAAGCCTTCAGTCAAATCATGCTGATGCAATTGGAAACCAGCTGTTAGATAATTTTTTGGATGACCTTGCCTCACAGTTGCATGGTTTTGTGGGAGCTGATTTAGCGGCTTTGGCAAAAGAATCTGCAATGAAAGCCTTGAGAAGATATGAATCAAAAATTGATTTTGAGAAAGATACTATTCCTCCTGAAGTCCTTGAAAGCCTGGAAGTAAACAAAAACGATTTTGTTGAAGCATTAAAAGAAGTTCAGCCTTCTGCTTTAAGGGAAGTTTTAGTTGAAATTCCTAATGTGAAATGGACTGACATTGGCGCATTAGATGAAGTGAAAGAAGAATTAAAGCAGGCAGTTGAATGGCCTTTAAAGAATCCTGATGCATTCAAGAAAATGGGAATAAAGCCTCCGAGAGGAGTTTTGTTGTATGGCCCTCCTGGAACAGGAAAAACCTTATTGGCTAAAGCTGTTGCAACCGAGTCAGAGGCAAACTTTATTTCAGTTAAAGGGCCGGAGCTTATTTCAAAGTTTGTGGGTGAAACAGAAAGAGGCATCAGAAAGATTTTCAGGAAAGCAAGGCAGGTTGCTCCGGTAATAGTTTTTTTTGATGAAATTGATTCTCTTGCAAGCTTAAGGGGAAACTCTTTTGATTCAGGTGTTGGCGACAGGGCAGTAAACCAGTTGCTGACTGAACTGGATGGAATAGAAGAATTAAAGGACCTGGTTTTTATTGCAGCAACAAACAGGCCGGACTTGGTTGATTCAGCTTTATTAAGGCCTGGAAGAATTGACAAGCTTGTGTTGGTTAGGACTCCGGATGAAAAAGCAAGAAAAGAAATTTTCAGAATTCATTTAAGAAAAGTTCCATTGGAAAAAGATTTTAGTGTGGATGAATTAGTGAAAAAAACTAATGGCTTTAGCGGGGCAGACATTGAAGGCTTGGTGAGAGAAGCAGCCTTAATTTCTTTAAAAGAAAATAAAATGCAGGCAAAGCCAATTCAGTTAACTCATTTTCTTGAAGCATTAAAAAAAATCAGGCCTTCAATTTCAAAGGAAACAGAAGAGGCTTACGAAGAGTTTGCCCAGCATTATTCCGTCTTTAAACCTAATTATGTTGGTTAAAGTATTCCTAAAATGTTTGCCCAGCATTATTCTGTTTTCAAGCCAAATTATGTGGGCTGAACTGTTTTACAAAAAAAAGAAATACCATGCTGCAATAGGCAAAAACAGTATTCCCCAAATTATTGGATTCCATTGCATTACTTTTTTTCCGTCTAACGGGCCGAATGGAAGCAGGTTAAACCCTGCCAGAATAAAATTTATTGTATAGCCTAAACTGAAAACCATTTTAAGAATAAAGTCAAACGCCCCAAAAGAAGGCAAAAACAACAGCAATCCAAGAAAAACAAATCCAAGAATTATATTGATTACTACTCCTGCAACAGAAATTAACCCTAATTCATTTGATTCATCATTTGAAGAAGCATACTCTGGATACTCTGAATCCCATTTTGACTGTTCATCCCAGTTTTTTTTCTTTTTCCCGCCAATGTAAACTGCTCCTGGTGCGGCAAAAATTGCTCCTATGAGAAAAGCAAAGCCTAATGCAATCATTAATCCCTGATTCCATTTCCTGAATTCAGCGACAAAATTAAAATGCCTTGCAACATTCCTGTGGCCTAGTTCGTGGAAAACAAAAGCTGTTCCCACAACAAACAATGAAACAGGAAACATTACAATAAACAACGGAACTGCCTGCAAAAAGTTTCCTGAAATAACCCCAATTAAGTTAAGGTTGCTGAAAGCCAAGGCAAAAGCCACGCTTAAGGCAATCCATGCAATCGCAATATCTTTTGTTTCTCTTGAAACCATTTAAATCACAAAATTAGTTTTTGTTTGTTAAATAACTTCTGAACTAAAGCAATAAAACCATTTGCTTTTTCTTATTGTTTTTCGTCAATTAACGTTGAAAACTGTTTTTATTCCTTTCCTGAAAGGTTTTTTTTCATGGAAAACAAAGCTCAGGTTTCAGTTGAAATGATTGTACTGCTTGCAGCAGTTGTTGCAGTTGCATTAATTTTAGTAACACAATTGCAGAAAACCGGTACCAAAGGCGCAGAAGTAATAGAAAAAAAAGCTGACCGCATTTTTGATGAAATAAGTGACATTAAATGAAAGCCCAGGCTTCACTTGAATTAATCCTTTTAATGTCAGTGTTTTTTTCGGTAATGCTGTTGTTCACTCCGGTTATCTCAAAAACATTTTTTTTGGGCATTTATGCATTAGACGCCTTAAAGGCAAAAGATTTTTCTGATTCTTTTTCTGCTGCATCAGCTGAACTGAATTCAATGAGCACTGAATCAAGCTTAAGCATTACTGCAGAGCCATTGCTTGAATGGCGGGTAAAAGCTGATTCAAATTCTTTGGAGGCAACTGTTTTGCTTGAAAAATACGGCAAAAAGAAAACTTTTTTTTCAGGGCAGTTCAATCTTGTTCCATTTGAGCATTCTTTCAGCGAAAAAACTGTTTTTGTTCTTACTAAAACAGAGCAGGGAATTTTAACTGAAATCCAGCAGGTTTAAAGCCAGAATAATGCAATTTTTTTATGAACATTTTTTTTGACGGCCTTGACATAAGGACAGAAGCATTTGATTTCTTAAATGGTTCAAATAAAAAAATTTTTTCTATTCCGCGGGAAAAGCCTTTCCTTAATTCTTCAAGGCACTGCCTTCCATACCCTTTTTTTCCTTTCATTAATTTTGTTTATTATCCGAAAAAACTGATTGAAGAAAACAGCATTGAACTTATTTACGCTTTCAAGGTTTTTCCGCTGAATAAAATCCCGTGGATAGCTGATGTTGAGGAATTTCATTACCTTAACGCTTTTTACAGTTTTTTCCACAAAAATGATTTTTTTTCAGGCAAAATGCATTTTCTTGCAAAAAACATAATAAAAAAAGGTATTTCAAACTCTTACTGCAAAAAAATAGTTCCATGGAGCGAATACTCAAAAAAAACAATTGTTTTTTTCGGCGGAAAAAAACTTGAAGAAAAAACAACTGTATGTTACCCTGCAGTTAACCCTTCAGAAAGAAAAAGAAAGGAAAAAGAAAAAATTTCATTGTTGTTTGTTGCAACAAACCCTGTGTACAAGGGAACAGAATTCGTTTTTCCCGCTTTCAGGGAGCTCAGGAAAAAATTTGATGTTGAATTAAACTGTTTTGGCAACTTTTCCGAAAAAACAAAAAAAATGTTTCCTGAAATAAATTTTGGTTTTGCTTCAGCAAAAGATTTTTCTGAAAAAATCCTTCCGGAAAATGACATTCTTTTAATGCCTTCTTTGATGGAGTCATTTGGTTTCACTGCATTACAGGCTTTTTCCAGTTCAATTCCTGTTGTTTCATCTGATGTAATGGCTTTGCCTGAAATAAACCAGGACAACAAAACAGGTTTTCTCATTCGCTTCCCTGACTGGTATCATAAAAAGCTTTTTCTGAACCCTTACAGTTTTTTTTCTGAATCAAAAAAACTTGATAAAACAAAAATTGTTTCCAAGTTAACTGAAAAAACTTCTCTTTTGATAGAGGATTCCTCGCTGAGAAAGACTTTTGGGAGAAATGCCTTGAATGAAACAGAAAAAGGAAAATTTTCAATGAAGCAAAGAAAGAAATCAATGGACGAAATCATTGAAGACACTGCAAGCAGTTCACACAAAAACTTTCACTGAAATTTCGTCGAGTTTCCCGTTCCTGTAATAAAAGCCAGAACTTTTTATTATTGTATTTCCGGTTTTTCCATCTATTCCGATTTTTTTGCCTTCAACTGTTATTTCTCCTTTCTCTGAAAGAAACATTTCCCTGAAATCTTTTTTCATTTCATTTTCATTGAATTCTTTTTCTTTAACCCAGACTTTAATTAAGTCGTTTTCTTTTTGAAGCACATAAATTTTTTCCAGTTTTCCCGGTTCGCTTTGAACCGGAATGGAAATAATGATTACAAGAATAATCATGCTTAATGCTGCTTCAAACGTAAAGCTGAAGCCTTTTTCTTTAACTGCAGGCTGAAACAAATACAACCCCTTTTTTCCCTGTCTGCATGATTAAAACAAATCTTCTTGCCTCAAAACAGTTTCCTGTTTTTTTCCCGAAAACAATTTTTTGCCCGCTGGATTCAATTCTAATTTCTTTCAGCAGTTCAGGAAAACTTTCTTCTTTTATTTTTTCAGCTAAATCAAAGTCAATAACATTTTCTTCAACCCTTTTTTTTTCACTGCTGTAAAAAGCAATTCCTTTTTCAGGCTCTTCTGTATTAGAGTTTTTTACAAGCGAGTCGGCAAAAAACAATGCTTTTGATTTCAGGTAAAACAGGTTTTTTGTCTCGCTTTCATCTTTAACTGCCTGGTTAAGCGACTGCATCATCAGCAAAGCCATTAACAGGATTATTGCTGTCGCGGCAATGAAGTCTGCTTCAATTATCCCTTTGCCTGTAATGGTCTTCAACCCCTATTTCAATTCCTTTTTCTGAGTTAGTTATTTTTTCTGTCATGGTTTTTTCTTCTGCGCTCTGGCCGTTTATTGTGCTTTTCATTTTCCTTTCGCTAAAAAAACAGTTTTCTTTTATTCCAATGCTTCCTCCTGAATTAGAGTAAATTGAATCAGCAATCACTGCGCACTTGAATACATCTGTTTTAGCCGCAACAAGGCTTGTTTTTTCTTCTGCAGTATTGTTTGCTTCTGAAAGCGAGCCAACTATAATTCCAATAAACAGGAAATAAGCCAGCAGCAGGATTGTTGCTTCAAAACTGATTATCCCTTTTTTCATACAAGCCTCAGGGAAACTATTTTTACAGTGTAATCCAGTGGAATAAAAAATTTTTGTGTTGAAGAATTTTCTTTTATTTCAGCCCCCGCCAAATTGTTTTTGTTTATTCCTCCGGTAAAAATAAATTGCACTTCATAAAGCCTGTTTTCAAGGCTGAAAACAATTGTTTTGCTGTTTTCTTTTATAAATTTTTTTGATATTTTTTCCCCTTTTATTTCTGTTTCACTGTATTTTTTTCCTGACAACGTTTCCTTGAATTCAGTTCCCTTTTCTTCCATTCCGGAAAACAGTTCAAAAAGTTTTGCCGAAATTTTTTCATTTATTTTTTCAGGGTCATCAGAGCCAAAAGCTATTTCTTCCTGCATTGTTTCTTCAATTAATGAGTCAACAGCGTTTTCCAGCAGGTTTCTTTTGAAAGAGTTGTTTTCTATTTCAACCAGTTTTGCTTCAGTGAAATTTTTTTCTGAGTTAAACGAGTTCAGCGAAAAAACAAGGGAAAAATAAACTGCAATAAAAGCAAGCACTAAAACAAAGCTGATTAATCCTTTTTGGCTCATTTCCGGATTGAATGCAAAAGCGCTTAAATAGTTTTTCTAACGTTGATTGTCGAACTAAATTGCTTGCCTTTTTTTTGTTGCCTTTGAAGCAAGAAAGCCTGCAATAAAAGAGACGGCAATTAATGCAAGAATTATTCCTGTTTTTTCTGCAGGAAAGCCGTTCCCTGTTCCGGAGTCTGGCTGGATTGTTTCATCAGTGTTTCTTGCACTTTCTTTTGTCGTGTATTCTGTTGCTCCTGTTGCAACTGCAAGAGAATCATTTGCATTCATTTTTTCTGTTCCCTGTTCTGCTGCAAGCATTGGAATATCAATTCCTGTTCCAAAAAGCATGTAAACCAAAAACATTATTCCAAGAACGCTTGTTACTAAAAGAATCATTACATTTGGCGTGCTTTCAGGCCTTAAAAGTTTTTTTCCTTTTCTTGTCAGGCAGTAGTATTTCCATTTCCTGCCTTCATCTTTTTGTTCAATTAAATCAGAGTTAACCAGTGTTTCAAGGTGCTGTTTTATTGTGGGAGAGCTCATGCTGAGTTTTGCTGATAATTCGCTTAAAGTGTAGTTTCTTTGATTGAGCAGTTTTACTATGCTGATTCTTGTGTCTGAACTGAGTGCCCTGAACTCTTCTTTGCCTATTGTTATTTCATTCATTCTTATATCTTCAGTTTAAAGCAGTTTAAAAATTTTTCATTTTGCTAAGGTAAAGGCATTTATTCTTTTTTCCCTGTTTTAAGTTATGCTTTGGATTGTTTTTTCGGTTCTTTCAGCAATTATTTTTGCCGCAACAAATGTTATAGACAAGTTTGTAATGAGCAAATGGGTTAAGAATCCGATAATTCCAATGCTTGTTCTGGGACTTGTAAGCATTCCTGTAGTGTTGCTGATTTATTTTTTTCACGGGTTCAGTGAACTGTCTTCATTCAATGTTTTTGTTGTTCTGCTTGCAGGCGCATTTTTTGCGCTTTCAAATCTGCTTTATTTCAAGCTGGTTAAGATTGAGGATGTTTCAGTTGTAATCCCTCTTTTTTATTTTGACCCTTTGTTTGTCCTTGTTATTGCCTCGGTTTTTTTGGGCGAAACTTTCACTTTATTAAAATATGCAGGGATTTTCCTGCTGGTGTTCGGCGCAATGCTGATTTCTTTTAAGGGGTCAGTTAACCTGCGTTCAAGAAAATTTCTTTTTCCTTTGTTTGTTTGTGTTTTATTTTGCGCAATTCAAACTGTTTTGGTTAAATTTGTTCTGGATTTTGCTGATGTCTGGACTGTTTTTTCAATTGAAAGGATTGGAATGCTTGTTGTTTTGTTTCCGTTTTATTTTCTTAATTTTTCAGATCTTGTGAAAACTGCTGAAGAGCACGGCAGGAAGGCAATTGCATTGATTTCTTTCAGCGAGTGCCTTGGCTTAACAGGTTATTTTTTCCTTACTCTTGCGTTGTCTTATGGTTTTGCCTCTCTTGTAAGCGCCATGCTTTCAGTCCAGCCGTTTTTTGTGCTGTTTTTCACTGTGTTAATAAGTTTTTTTTACCCTTCTATCCTGAAAGAAGACATTAGCAGGAAAACAGTCTTTTTTAAGCTGCTTGCAATAACCCTGATGTTTTTAGGCGCGGTTTTGATAGCTTAATGGAAAAGCCGTGTTCAAGAGAAAACTTAAATACTTTTTATGCGTATTAAGCTTATGGCTTTTCATTTTTTTAAGGCATTCAGGGTTTTCGCTGAAACATTTTCTTTTGTTATTGCAAGGCTTATTCCACTGCTTTACTTTGCATTGTTTTCAGCAGTGTTATGGCTTTTTTTCATTCTTGCCCCAGGCTTTTTCGGATTAGGCTATCCTTTTCCTGATGTCTTCCTTGTTTTAGGGTTTCTTGTTTTTCTTTTTTACTGGAGTTTTTTCAGAAAAAGAATTCTTTATGTTTTGTCTTCATCTGAATCAGTTGTTGTCTCTGAGTTCATTTTTGACAGAATCATTCCAATTACAAGCCAGGCTTCTTTTGGATTCAATTTAATAAAGAAAAAGTTTTCTTCGCTGGAAAAATTCAGGCAATTCGAAAAAACAACAAAAAATGCTATAAGAACTTTTTACGGTGCTTTAGGTTTTGTGAGTTTTATTCCAAACGTGGATTCAGCGATTTTTTCTGCAGTGATTTCCTCTGTTTTTGCCGACCCTGCAGTTGACCATTACACTTCGCTGAGGGATTCATTAGTGATGTTTTACCAGAAAAAAAACAGCATTTTATTCCAGGTTTTTGCAATGCAAATCCTTTCTTATGTGTTTTTCTTTTTGTCTTATGCAGTCTTGTTTTTTGTTTTCAGCCCTTTCATGCAGTTTTTTCCCCTTTCCCTGATTTCGTTGTTTTATGCCCTTCTTTTCTTGTTGCTGTTAATTTTTTATTCTTCTTTTGTTTCACATTATCTTGTCTGCTGGCAAAGTGTTTTTTTTATTGAATCAATAAAAAATGACTTTCCCTCAAAAGACACCAGGGCGTTGCTTGAAAACATTTCCCCTGAATTCAACGAGATTTCCTCAAAAGCAAAAATTTTTCTCCCACTCGGAAGCATTTCTTCAAGGAAGCTAGGCTTTTTTTCAGGGAAAAAAACCAGGCCAATTCTTTCATTGCTTGATTCAGCAATAAAAAACAAACAAGACTTTGAAGTGGAAAGGCAGGGAAAAGAGGCATTAACTGAACTGGTTTCAAAAGTAACAGAAATAAAGATGAGGCCGAAAAAAGAAGAAATTAAAAAGAAAAGGAAAATAGAAACAAAAAAGCTTTCAGACAAATACTTGAAGGACGCTGAATACAATGAAGTGTTTAACCTGTTGCTTGAATTTTTGGGCGAGGAATTAGGGACAAAAAACAGGTTTCAGATTAATTCCCTTGAAAAAAAAGAAAATGAATGGTTTGCGGTAGTTGAAATCAACAGGGAATTATTTGATTTCAGGCTTGATTCAGCAGGAAAAGTAATAAATTTCAAGGAAAAAAAGTAGTATATATTTTTTATATATTTAATATATTTTCTTTCTTTTTCTGTTTTTTCTGCCGAATGAACTGCTTGGTTTAAGATTTTGTTGCGTTTATTTTTTTGTTATGAAGGAAAATATTTTTTCAGGGCGTTTTAAAGCCAATGAAATTTTTAAGGATGAAAGGGCTTTGTATCCTGAATTCCTTCCTGAAAAGCTTCCTCATCGTGAAAAAGAAATTGATGCAATTGCTTTTTGTTTCAAGCCGGTTCTTTCAGGGAAAAAACCTGTTAATGCTGTTGTCCTTGGCTCTCCTGGAACCGGCAAAACTGTTTCAGCTAAATTTGTTTTATCCCAGTTAGAGGAAATCTCCGGAAGGGCTAAAAGCCTGTACATTAACTGTTTTGAATTCAATTCAAGGAATTCTGTTTTGTCTTTGATTGCGAATTTTGTCGGTGCCGCAATTCCCAGAAGAGGGCTTGCATCAGATGAAATTTATTCTAAAATGGTTGATTACCTTAAAAAATGCGGTTTTATTCCGATAATTGTTTTTGATGAAGCCGACCAGTTGCTTTTGAAAGAAGAGGGCTCAAAGCTTTTGTATGACTTGTTAAGGATTATTGAATCAGGGAAAATCCGTTTAGGATTGATTTTTATTTCAAATAATTTTGATCTTACGTCTTCACTTGATTCAAGGGTTAAAAGCAGTTTATCAGAGGAATCAATTGTTTTTGAAAAATATTCTCCTGAACAATTAAAGGACATTCTGAAAGAAAGGGCTTCAATTGCTTTTTTTGAAGACGCATTAGAAAAAGATGTGATTAATGTTGCTGCAGCGCATTCAGCTAAATTAGGCGGTGACGCAAGAACTGGAATTGAATCGCTTTTAAAGGCAGGAAGGCTTGCGGAAAAAGAGAATGCATCAAAGGTTTCTGTTGTGCATTTGAAAAAAGCTTTTGCTGTGATGGATTCAGCTGTTTTGTCAAAAACTTTTCCTTTCCTTTTAGCGCAGGAAAAAGCAATTCTTGAATTAATTTCTTTTTCTGACGGAATTTTTTCAGGCAACTTATTCGACGAGTATTCAAAGGCAAAAAACCATTTGGAGTTAAGGCAGTTTCGTGCAGTTATTTCAAAGCTTGAGTCAATGAATTTAATTTCTGCGCCATTGCTTGAAGTAAAGCCCAGGGGAAAAAGCCGTTTTATTTCATTAAAGGTTCCCAAGGATTCGTTGCAGAAATTTTTTGCAAAAAAATGAATGAAAAGCATTAAATATTTTTTTTCAGGCTGAGGCGTTGCAGTGCCTTCAGGGAAAAGCATTAAATATTTCTTTGTCTTATTTAATTCAGGTGGTTTGATGGCAAAAAAGAAATTGATTCCGAAAATTCCTTTAAAAAAGATTTCAGGAAAAACTTCTTCTTTTAGCATTCCTGATGAAGAAATGGCTTTCCGCATGGTGAAACTTTATTTTGAAGAAATTGCAAGGCTTGGTTTCAAGAGAACTCTTGACTTGGATGCAATAATTAACGCTTACTTTTATTCAATGGCAAGGCTTAAAAGAAAAGAAAAAGAAATGAAGCTGATTGAAGACAAAGTCTTAAGCGAGGAAAAAGAGCTTGCAGGAGAAACAAAAGCGCAGTTGTTCCCTGAACCTGGAAAGCAATGAATTTTTCACAGTTCAATTTCAATTACTGAAACACTTGTCTCTAATCCGAAGTTTTGCAGGGTTTTTTCGTTTACTTCCCCTATAAACCCTTTTTTTCCGTCAGAGAATTCAATTACCGCGCTTTTTCCTTCCTGCAAAAAAGGAATTTTTTCTTCTTTTAATTTAAATTTCTTTTTTCTTTCCCTTGCAACTGCCTCTAAAACAGATTTAACTTCATTAAAATTTGTTTTTGAATGAGAAACTGCAATGCACAGCCTCCATTTTTCTTCCACGCCAGTTTCTTTTTCTTCATTTAATTCAATGCATCTTCCGACTTCAAAGATTTTTTGCGGAAAGCTTACATTCTTGTTTTTGCTTAAAAAATCAAGGCTTTCTGGAAGCAGTTTTTTCCTGAAAATCTCCCAGTTCAATGAAACAGGGTTGGCTATTTCCACAAAATCTTCTTTCAGCCCAATTTTTTCCGACTGGATTTCTTTTGAAGTCAAATGATTTGATGCAATTTCCTGCAGCCCGAATCCAAGGCAAAGCTCTCTTACTTCATTCAGTTCAATGCTTTTTTCTTCTAAAGCGCCTAAAGTAAAAACATTTAGTGCTTCTGGCTCTAATTTATTGAAATCAAATGCAATTGCAATGTCTTCTATTGCATCCCATGCATGAATTATGTCTTTCCTGTAATTTCCAAAGCTTACTTCAAGTTTTTTTCCACTGATTTTTCCCTGCAATCTCTTTTTTTCAAGCAATTTTAAAATTTCTTTTTTGCTGAAATATGTTCCAAGCACTTCATTTACTTCTTTTAAAGGAAAAACAATTTTTTCTTTTCCAAAAACAGGGGAAACAATCTTTTTTTTCCCGTAATTTAATTCAACTGAAAAAATTTTTCCTTTTCTGTCAGCTAAAGCCATACACATAATCTTTAATGCAGTGTCAATTAACTCCTGGTTAAATCCTGTTACATCAACAAACAAATTTTTTGTCTGAGTGGTGATTTTTCCTGAGGTGTCAGAGTTGATTACAGGAGGCATTGAAAGCACTTCATTTTTTTCATCAACTAATAAAGGGAATTTTTCTTTTGATTCAATTAATTTTCCATATTCTTTTCCTTTTGGATGCTTTAACAGTATTTCCCTTAAGCTCATGCTTTCACTGAAACCCAATGGAACAAATTCAGTTGAAGGATTTGCAGCAAAATATTTTACATTCCCTTTAATCTTATCCAAATCAAATACTCCTATTGCAACCTGCTCTCTTTTTTTTCCAAAACTATGGCAGATTTTTTCCTGCAACTGAATTATCTGCAGTAAAACTTCTTCTGTCACTTTAACATTTTTTATTTCAGCGTAAGCTGCTTTTGGCCTTATGCCTTCTAAGTTTGAGTCAATGAAAGCCTTTCTTTTTCCTTTAAAGACTTTGAATTCTGGAACCCCTTTTTCTTTTCCAATGTAAGCTTTTATTTCTCTTGCAATTCCTTCAGCTGACCATAAATCCGGTCTGTTTGTTTCTTTTACATCAATCTTTAGTATTCCTTCAATTGAATCTAATTCGCCTTTAACGCAAAGCAATGCTTCCTCTAATTCTTCTTTAGAGAATTTTTTTCCGATTAATTCTTCCAAGTCTTTTTTAGAGCATTCTATTGTCGGCATTAAATTCCCTTCCTCAGCCAGTTTAAGTTCTGTGAAAACAATTCTCTCACGTCATTTAATTTTAGTTTAAACATTGCAAGCCTGTCCATCCCTAAGCCCCATGCAAGGCATTTTTCTTTTATTCCTAAATTTTCAGTTATTTCTGCTCGGAAAATTCCTGCTCCCCCGAATTCAACCCAGCCTAATTCTGGGTGCAAGGCATTTAACTGGACTGATGGTTCAGTGAAAGGATAATAATCCGGCAAAAATTTCACTTTTTCTGCTCCGGCAATCTCTATTGCAAATTCTTTTAATAACCCAAGGAGTTTCCTGAAATTAAATTCTTTTCCAACAACAAATCCTTCCATTTGATTGAATTCAATTAAGTGTGTTGCATCAACTACATCTGGTCTGAAACAACGGGCAATAGTGAAATATTTTCCCGGCACTTCAATTCCTTTTACTAACTGTCTTGCTGAATGAGCTGTGCCGTGAGCTGAAGGCATTAACTGTGAGGCAATTTTT
The DNA here is from genome assembly GCA_043819075.1 of archaeon. Classification (GTDB taxonomy): domain Archaea; phylum Iainarchaeota; class Iainarchaeia; order Iainarchaeales; family 1-14-0-10-31-34; genus 1-14-0-10-31-34. The sequence continues at coordinate 6,824 of JBDRFE010000025.1, read as the reverse complement.
TCATTCCATTCATATTTCCAGCCTTTGGATTCTGCTTTTCCCCCGTTTTCATGGGCGGCTTTAATTGCCTGAACAATTTTTTTGTCAGGCAGTTTTCCATATTCTGGCTTTTTTAATTTGTATGTGTCAGTCCAGGTTCTTGCAGGATGGTTTTGTGGCTGAAACAATACATCAAAATTATAAAATTCCTGTACAATTAACGGATTTTCCATTTCTTTGAAGCCCAGGCTCACTAATTTTTGTTTTATTTCTTCCTGGAATTTATAGTAAGGCTGTTTTTTTCCCGGAAAAACTTCTTCAACCGGGTCAAGGATATTATATTTTCTTTCTGCGCCTAAAACAGGGATGCACTCAATTCCTTTGGCTGTTATTTCAATGAATTCATTGCCTTTTTCCCTGTGTTTCAGAAAGTTTTTCCTGAAACCCAAAAATTTCAGCACTTCTTTTTCTTTTTCGCTGAAAGAGCTTTCATTTAATTCTTTTCCAGAGATTTTTTCCAGCATTAATTCTTCTTCAGTTTTTTTTTCAAGAAAGTTTTTTCCTTCTGCTGTGGCTTTCATCATTAACTCGTTTTCTTTTTTTAATTCAATTAATCCTTTCTTTTTTGCATTGCCTAAAGCAATATTTATTTCGTTTTTCGGAATGCTTTTGATTTCAGAAATTTTTTTCCAGTTTTCTCCTAACTCTTTTAAAAAGTTTTTTTCCGGCAGCCCTGTTTTTAGTGCCTTTAACCCTTCTTCTCCTAATAAAACAAAAACTTCTTTTTGTATTCTTGCTTTGCCTAATCCTTTTTCGTTCAGCCACTGAATGCTTCTTCTTGCTGAATCAAGTTCAATTCCGGCTTTTTCCGAGAGTTCGGAAACACTTAACTCTTTTTTTTCTTCTGCAAGCGCTTTCAGTGCTTTTCTTTCAATTTCACTTAATTCTGAAGCAGTTTTAATTGTTTTTTCGTCTGCTTTAATTTTTCCTGATTTAATTATTTTTTCTTCCTCTTGTTCTGCTGGTTTCATTACTGTTTCTTTTTTTTTGCTTTCTTCAGCTTTTGTTCCTTTTTTTCCTTCTTTCATGATTTCTTTTGCTTTGTGCTGTTCTGCAATCCATTCAATTTTCCCTTCTTCATTTAGCCTTATTTTTTTTAATTCAACCAAGTAGTCTATTGCAGTTGAAAAAGTCTGGTACATCATTTGTTTTGGCAGTTTTTTCCATAACTCTGTTTTGCTTAAGTTTTCCTTTGATTTTTTTATTGTTTCTTCAACCATTGCAACAGTATCTAATCTTGGGGAATGAATTTTCTGAACCATAAAAAATCAATTATATAGATTTATATAATAAGGTTTTTATTTGTTTTGGCTGAGAATTTTTTGATGAAATGTTTTGTAATGGATTCTGCTGTAATCTTAAACAACTTTAATTTTTCTTTTGATGAAACCGTTTATTTTACAACCAATGAAGTTCTTGACGAAATAATTGATTTGAGGTCAAAGCAGTTAGTTGAGTCAGGGTTAAAGCAGTCTAAAATCAAGATTAAACAGCCTTCAACTAAATCAGTTTCTGCTGTGAAAAAAGCTGCAAAAGAAATCCATGTTTTTCATAAATTATCTGAAGCGGATTTTTCTGTTTTAGCTCTTGCATTAGAATTAAAGTTTCCGTTGCTTTCAGATGATTATCGTGTTCAAAAAGTGTGCCTGAAATTAGGCTTGGAATTTGATTCGGTTTTCAGGGAAAAAATGGAATAATTTTTATTTCAGGATTCTTTTTGGCTTAACAGGCTTTTTTGTTGCAGTCTTTTTTTTAGGAATCCTTTTTTGGCTGCGTTTCACCCAGCTGATATACTCTGCATTTCTCAGATTTCTTATATGCCACTTAATTTCAGCCTGTTTCATTGTAAGTGTAATTCCTGCTTCCTTATGCCCTGCCAATAAATTTCTTAAAAAGTCATTCCTGTCAAGCATGTAATGCATCTCATCCACCCATGCCTTGTGCCCTTTTCCTTTGTACGGGTCAAAAACCATTTTCTTTCGCCAAAAAAATTACGTTGTTTCATTTATTAAGCTTTTTCTGTTTTCATTTTTTGTTGAAAATTATTTCTATTACATCCCTGTTTTTCAGCTCGTGGTCTTTTCCAATCATCTGCCTTGTTTTAACATCTATTGCGCGGATAAAATTTTCTCCAATGTCTGTATGCAGCTTGAAAGCAAAATCCAGTGCAGTGCTGTGCTCTGGGAGAAGCCAGCAATCCGGAAGGGTTCTCCCCTCAGAATCTGTGAGCCCTTTGACTCCCCCGGGAAAAATTGCAATGTATTTTAATAACTCAAATACTGCTGTGTCAAGGATTTCCTGCACTCCGGTTGAACCGAATTTCTGCAAAACATTTTTTTCAATGTAATTCAGCCCTTGTTCCTGTTTTTCATTTAACTCTTTTATTTTACTGAAACTTTTTTTTCCAGGCAGGTATTCAATGCTTTTTTCTTTTGCAGCTTTTTTTAATGTCAGCTCGCTTACCGCAGAACATGGAATAATAATTTTTTCCGGAAACCTTTTCTTTAATTTTTCAATCTGTTCTTTTGAGGCAATGTCTGCCTTGTTTGCCGCAATAACAATTGGCTTTGATTCCTGTCTTATTGCTTTTGCAAAAGCCTCTAAATCTGTTTCAGTCCATTCACTAAAACTTTTTTCCCATAAATCCAGTTTTGATACAGCTTTATCAATCTGTAATGCGCTTGCACCAATGCCGCTTAAATTCTGTGCCATTGCCTCTAATTTCCTGTTTTTTTCTTTTACAGGAATTTTTGCAAACTTGTTCCAGTTTTTTTTAATAATGCCTAAAAACCATAACTCTATTTCTTTTTCAAGAAACAATACGTCGTTTATTGAATCATAACTTCCTTTTGGAACTATTTCTCCTTTCTCGTTTGTTCCTCCGGACAAGTCAATTACATGAATCAAAACATCGGCTTTCCTTAAATCGTCTAAAAACTTGTTGCCTAATCCTTTTCCCTCTGATGCTCCTGGCACTAATCCGGCTACATCAATTAATTCAACCGGAACAAACCTTGTTCCGTTAACACAATAGCCTGTTCTTGGATTGCATTTAACCTCAAATTCTTTTTCAGCGCATTCAACTCTTACAAAACCCATTCCCTTGTTTGCCTCTATTGTGGTAAAAGGGTAATTCTGCATTTCAACGTCAATTAATGTTGCAGCAGAAAAAAAAGTGCTTTTTCCTGTATTTGGCTTTCCAACCACGCCTAACTGCATTTCAATCAAATAATTTTTATGCACTAACCTCTTTAATTATATGATGGCAGAACTCTGGACAGAAAAGTTTTTTCCCAAAAACTTAGAGGAATTCATCGGCAACACTGATTTAGTGCAGAAAGCCCTTTTATGGGGCAGGGAATGGAATAAAGGCAGTTCACAGAAACCATTGCTTTTTTTTGGCCAGACAGGCTCAGGCAAAACCGCTTTAGCTTATTTGCTTGCCAGAATAAATTCCTGGAGCTTGTTTGAATTAAATGCAAGTGATTTAAGAAACAAAGAAGTAATTGAAAGCGTGGTTTCGGCTGCTGCAATGAATTCTTCTTTTTCCGGAAAAAAAAGGCTTATCCTGCTTGATGAAATTGACGGCCTTTCATCAGTTGACCGCGGTGCATCAGCTGCAGTTAACAAAATTTTAAAGGAATCACAGAATCCTGTAATCCTTACAGCAAACAATGTTTTTGGTGAAAAAAAACTTCTTGCAATAAGAACTTCCTGCAATTTAATGCAGTTCAAGAAAATAAATTATTTGTCAATGGCTAAAAGGCTGAAAGAAATATGCGTTTCAGAAAGCATTGAATTTGATGAAGAAGCAATTCAATTGCTTGCAAAAAATTCTGCAGGAGACATGAGGAGTGCTTTAATTGATTTACAAGTGTTGTCATCAGAAAAAAAAATTTCCCTTGACGGCGTCAGTTCATTGGGTTACAGGGAAAAACAGGAAGACGTTTTCAAGGTTTTAAGGAAAATTTTTACTGCAGAAACTTTTGCTGAAGCAAGGAATGCAAGGTTTTCAGCCGACATTGATTCAAACTTTTTAATGAAATGGATTGAAGAAAACATTCCAAGGCAGTTTTCAGGCGTAAAAGAAATACAGGATGCATTTAATGCATTAAGCAAAGCTGATATTTTTAACGGAAGAATAAGGAAAAGACAGCATTATGGTTTTCTCAGGTATAGTTCTGATTTAATGACTGTTGGCGTCAGCTTATGCAAAGAAAGCCCTAACAGGAATTTTGTAATGTACCAGTTCCCTAAAGTCCTTTCAAAGATGAGCGGAAAAATTTCTGAAAAAGAAGTAAAAAAATCTATTGCAGGAAAGCTCTCAAAAGACTTTCATTCTTCTTCAAAAGAAATTTTTTTGAATGACATTCCTTTCATCACCCAGCTTTTCCGGAATAACAGGGATTTTGCAGTTTCTTTCAGCGCAAGATTTGACTTGAATGAAAAAGAAATTGCTTTCCTGCTTGGCACAAAGCCTGAAACAAAAAAAGTTGGGCTGCTTTTAAGCGAATCACAGCAGAAAAAAAAATCTTCTTTTCTTGGAAGAAAGCCTTTAAGTGCATTAACTGAAAGCCTTTTAGGTGAAATAGAAAAAGATGAACCGGAAAAAGAACCTGAACCAGTTGTTGAAGAAAAGCAGTCTTCTTTAAATAATTATTTTTCTTAATCAGTTATTTCTATTTCGTTTTTTTCGCTTTCCTCTACCTTTGAATTTTTTACTATGAAGTCATCAATTTTTTCTGTTACTGTTTCTTTTTTGAAATAAATTAAAGCTGAAACAGCTGCAACCAGCACCAAAAGAATTGAAGCAGACTGTTTGTCTGAAATAATGCCTTGTATTGCTGAAGACAAATTAAAGGTTGGGGCAATATTTTCTTTTACTGCGTACACAATGTTTATTTTGCTTGTGCTTTTGTATCCCTGCAATGAAATTGCCCCGTTTTTTGCCTCAAAATTGCTTTCCTTTATTTCAGCGTTTGAGGGAAGCATGATTTCAATTAAAGTGTTTTCTGGAATTATTATCAGCCCGCCTGAAAGAAAGTTGTTGAGTTTCCTTGAATTAAACGACCATTCAACAAATCTTCCTGTTTTCTGCTGTTTTTCTATAAAAACCGGGCTCTCGTTTTCATACACTATTCTTAAGTAGCTGTTTTCAAGCCCGTTCTGCACGAATTCAACTGAAGCCTTTTTTATGTCCAATTCGTTTTCCATTATATGCGGGAAAATCCTGCTGTCAAAAGAGCTCCAGATCTGCAGGCTTGAACCATTTTTTTGGGCTGTTGTGACAAAATAATCCAGTTCATCCTGGCTCCTGAATTCAAAAAAATATTTTTCAGAGACTACGCCAAAACCGTCTTCTTGTGTTTCAATTCCAATGCTTGTCTGTTTTATTGTTACTGGTTCAGGGGTTTTCTGGATTGAATAAACCAATAAAAGCCTGTCAGAGCTTAACGGCCCTTTCCATTCAACTGTCTTTGAAAAAACAGGTGTTTCAGGAATCATTCCAGTGTTCACCTGTGATTCTTTTGGAAGGACAAACCTTAAAGAAAAGTTTTCGGGAAAAACAATTTTTGTGCCTGAAACAAGAAAAGAAAATTTTTTTTCATTTAATGTGAATTCATTGAATTTAATCCTGTCCTTTACAAGGAAAAGGGATTTAGAGGAATAATTTAGTTTAACCCTGTTGCCTTCAGCCTGTTCTTCAAAAAAAATAATTGCTTCAGTGTCCTCCAGCCTTGGCGCAATATCAAGGTTAAAGTCTTTTAATGCCTGTATTGAAATGCTTTCCTTTATTTTTTCCTTAAATAAATTAAGTTCATTCTGGTCTGAAAAAGAGACAAAAAATGTTTCTTCTATCAAAGAATTTGCCGTGCTGTCAACTATTATATTAATTGAGTTTTTTTCAATTGATGCACTGTATGCTGTTGCAATAAAAAACAATAAAAAAATAATTGCTGTTTTTTTCATGCTGACCCATTATTTATAATACAAAATAATATTAAAAGCCTATTAAACTGCATTCAAAAGCAAAAACCAGTTTTTTTTTTTGTTAATCTATAGTATTCATTTATATTCATCCGTTACCTATTCCTGTCGGTGCGAGTTTGGTTAAGCTGACTTTTTTCGGGCATTCATTTTTCAAGGCAGATTTTAACGGGACAAAGGTTTTGTTTGACCCGTTCATAAACAATACCTGCACTGACCCTGCATTCAAGAGAGTTGTCAGTTGCACTGCAAAAAAAGCTGATTTAAATGACATTGATGTAATTCTTGTTTCGCATGAGCATTTTGACCACTTTGACAAAAAGGCAATTGAATCAATTGCAAAACAGAATAATTCTCTTGTTGTAGCGCATGACAGCGTATTAAATGAACTTTCCCTTGAAAGGCGTTTTTTGTATCCGTTGAATTTAAACCAGAAAATCACTTTAAGGAATGTAAACATTGAATGTGTTACAGCACACCATCCTGAATCATTTTATCCTGTTGGCTTTGTTGTTTCATCCAAAGGAAAAAGCGTTTATTTTTCAGGTGACACTGCTTTGATAGAGGATTTTTCCAAGGTAACCGCAGATGTTGCTTTGCTTCCGATTGGAGGAACTTATACAATGGACTGCGTTGACTGCGTTAAAGCAACAAAATTAATGAAGCCAAAATATGTTATTCCAATGCATTACAATACTTTTAGCATGATTAAATGCGACACAACCGAGTTCAAGAAAAAAATAGAGAAAAGCGTTTTAACCACAAAACCTGTTTTATTGAATCCCGGGGAAAGCTTT
>JBDRFE010000024.1:0-7828 GCA_043819075.1 archaeon | reverse complement strand
CCGTTACTGGAAAACCACAATCCGTTTCCATACGAAAAATAAAAAAAATACTTTTTTCAAGCCACACAATGTTTTTTAATCACAATCAAATAACTTCTTTTAGCAAGTGAATTAAATGCCGTTAACAGGGTTTTTTGTTTCAGTTTTTGTTTCATTGTTTGTTGTAGTTGACGTAATAGCTAATGTGCCTATATTTATTTCTTTGACAGAAAAATACTCTAAAAAAGAAAGAAACGAGATTGCAGTCAAGGCAATGGCAATTGCATTCATTGTATTGATTGGAATGGCAGTCCTTGGGCAAAGAATTTTTGGCTACCTGAAAATCGACTTGTATTCTTTTAAGATAGCAGGCGGAATAATATTGTTTATTATTGCAGTGGAAATGCTTTTTGGAATGAGAACAAGAACAGAGTACAACAAACAAGAAACAGAAGAAGAAAAAGAAAACATTACCGTAACTCCATTAGCTGTTCCGCTTCACACAGGTCCTGCTGCAATAACAACAGCAATAGTGTTATTCAGCACTGCAGGAACAATTGAATTAAAAGCAGTTTTTTTTGTTGCAGCAGTATTAGTGTATCTTGTTTCATTGATTATACTGATTAAATCAGAAATCATTTTCAGGGTTTTAGGAAACGTTGGATTAAAAGTTTTTGTAAGGGTAATGGGATTAATTCTTGCATCAATTGCAGTCCAATTTGTAATAGAAGGAATAAAAGCTGCAATAGTAATAGTTTAACGCCCCAGGTCAGATTCGAACTGACGACCTATCGGTTAACAGCCGATTGCTCCACCACTGAGCTACCGGGGCACAACCTTTTTCAGAAAAAGGTTGAACAAAAACGGTTTTCGCTTTAAGCGAAAACACTGAAATAAAAAAATAGAGAGAATCATTTAAAAAAGTTGAGTTTTAGCTATCACACAGGAAAAAAACAGAAAAGCCAAATAAAAGCAAAATAACACTACATATACATAAAAGGAAAACTAAGGAAAGCCAAACAAACTCCAAAGAAAAAACAAAAGCTGGTTTATACATAAATTATTTTGTTTTTTAACTGAAAAACAAGGGCTTAAAACGATTTTTTAACAGGAAAAGCCAGCAAAAAAGGTTTTAATTTACTTAAAAAGGAATTATTACACCCAGATTTTGATTTAAACGAATTAATCCGCTTTCCTGCATTAAATCATTGGTTTTTCTGTTTCAGCTTCTTCTGCAGAAAAAAACCGGAAAAAATTGGCTGAAATTCAGCCAATATTGGCTCTACATAACAGTTTTTTTTTATTTAAAAACCTTTCGGAGAAAAAAAAGCGTTATTCAGCCTCTATTCTTGAATCAAAACGTATTTATAAGAGTTAAGCACATAATATAACTGTATTCTCTTTTTTGTAAGAGTAGGGGTGGTATTTGTGAAAAGTGTAATTGAAGACGCAATGCAGAAAAACACCAGCAAAATCGATGAAAGAATCGAAGAATTCGGCGCTCCAAAAATAATGGTTATTGGAACCGGAGGAGCTGGATGCAATGCAGTTAACAGATTAGCTAACATGGGTGTTTCTGGCGCACAATTAGTGGCAGTTAACACAGACAAGCAGCATTTGTCTATAATCAACGACGAATTAACCAAAATATTGATTGGAAAAAGCGTTACAAGAGGCCTTGGAGCAGGAGGATATCCTGACGTTGGAGCTAAAGCAGCTGAAGTTTCAAGACAGGCTTTAGAAGAAATTTTAAGCAACACTGACATGCTGTTCATTTCAGCCGGAATGGGCGGTGGAACTGGAACAGGAAGTGCACCAATTATTGCACAAATAGCAAAAGAACAAGGCGCAATAGTTATTGCAATTGTAACCTATCCTTTTGCATTAGAAAAAGCAAGATTAATTAAAGCAGAAGAAGGAATTGAAGCATTAAGAGCTAACACTGACACTGTGGTTGTAATTGACAACAACAGATTAGTTAGTTTAGTTCCAAATCTGCCAATACAAGACGCATTCAAAGTAGCAGACGAAGTCACAGCAAGAACTGTCAGAGGAATAACAGAAACAATAACCCAGCCTTCTTTAATTAACCTGGACTTTGCTGACGTCAGAAGCGTAATGGGAAACAAAGGATTAAGCGTTATTGCAGTAGGAGAATCAAAGTCAGTTAACAAAGTGGACGAAGTAGTTGAAGACACTTTGAAAAACGTTTTATTGGATGTTGACTTTTCCGGTGCAACAGGCTGCTTGATTCACATTACAGGCGGACCAGAATTAACTTTAGGAGAAGCAAACGCTGTAGGAGAAATGCTGACTGACACAATTGACCCAAAAGCAACAGTGATTTGGGGGGCAAGAGTTGACCCGACATTTGAAAACAAAATTGAAGTGATTTCAATTTTCACCGGAGTCCACTCTCCTTACATCAAGAGCCCTAACGCAACCCAAGCAAGTTCAACAAGAAGACTCTCTAAAGGAGACATGGATTTAGGCTACATTTAAACTGCCCTTTTTCTTTTTTCCTAAAAAGAAAAAGTGCAAGTTGCCCAAAAAGAAAAAAGGTTTTTATTAACCTTTTTTGAAAGGGCTGTTGCCTAAAAGAAAGGTTTTTGCTTTTAGCAAAAACTTTTTTTATTTTTTTAACAGGAAAATTTTTTTCCTGTTTTTTCTTTTATTTTTTCTATTTTTTTTCTAAAACAAAAAAACTGGTTTCAGAGGCATTTTTGGGAAAAATTATGTAAAAGCTTTTAAACTTTTACTTATTAGATTATTAATTCAGTAATTTATTTTAAGGAGAAAAAAAACAAATTAGGATTTAATTTTATGTCTGGTTTCAGGGTGCACTATATGGAGGATGATGACAGTGATCAACACAAGCTTTCACAAAGGAATCCATATAGTTGCGGACTTATGGGAATGCCAGAATAAAGAAAAACTTAATTTCGTTGAAACAGTAAAAGAAGTAATGAAAAAAGCTGTTGAAGAAAGCGAATTAACTTCCTTAAAAGACTATTTTTTTCAGTTTAAGCCTGTCGGAGTAACAGGGGTATTTGTTTTAAGCCAAAGCCATTTCTCTATTCACACCTGGCCTGAAAAAGATTTTGCTTCAATTGACATTTTTACCTGCGGGCCCCCGGAAAACGCTTTAAAGGCATTTGAATGCATTTGCAATGAATTAAAGCCCCAGAGAATCCAAAAAAAAATCCTTGAAAGAATGGATGAAGGCAGAAAAATAGAAACAGTTAAGGCAATGAACACTCTTTCAGTCAAGACAAGAATCTGATTCAAAAAAAAAGCTGATTTTATATTATTTAATCAGAAAAACAATGGCAGTGCATTCAATACAAATAATGCAATGACTGCAACAAACAACGCCTTCATTATCAAGGCTTCTTTTTTTTCTTCTTTTTCTTTCCAGAAACCAAAATAACTTGGAAGCATTATTCTTGCAATTCTTCCGCCGTCAAAAGGGTCAATCGGCAAAAAATTCACTACAGCAATTAACAGGCTTAAAATAACCAGCCAGACAAAAAAGTTATGTGAATTGCTTGGGTCAAAAACCCAGAAATACAGTGAAAGAAAAATTTCTTCGCTTAAAGAAAAATCTTTTGATTTTATTTCTTCTACTGTGAAGCCGAATCTTCCCTGTTCATTGGGTGTTAAAGAAAACTCTTTTTCTGTTTTGTTTTTTTCCACTTTAAAAGTGAATTCATCTGAAATCTTTTTTCCTTCATAGGCTTCAGCAAAATCTTCCCTTAACTGGATTTTAATTCCGTTAACTTCCTTTAAAACCATTCCTTTTTCCATTACCCCAAAAGCAGGTGAATTAAATTCTTCCCCGCAAAAAGACAAGTCAGATGAAACATCAACTATCTCTACTCCGGAAATATGCTCTCTTTTGATTGCTTCTGCTGTTGGAGCAATAAAAGGCATTACAATTAATCCAAGCAATAAATTGTAAATTAAAATGAATACAATAATTGAAGCTAAATTTGCTGCCGGTCCTGCGGCATAAACTTTTAACTGTTTTATCGGAGAAGCTTTTTTGACTTGTTTTTCATCCGGCTCTACAAAAGCTCCAATCGGAAGAAAACCTAACAGCAATAACCCAGAGCTTTTTACTTTAAGTTTTTCTTTTCTTGCAGTAATTCCATGAAAGCCTTCATGAATTATCAGAATTATTATTAATGAAATCCATGCATGCAATGGAATCACTAAAGGAACATTTGGCACTTCAACTCCAGGAATGACTGGCGCAATTCCCGGGCAGGCTTTTACTCCAATTAAAGTTTTTGTTATAATGTCTAAAGCAGTTATTATTAAAGAAAAAACCACGAATCCGGCAAAACCTGTCAAGGCAAAAACAAAGCTAATCAGATTCAATCCATTGAAGTCTGTGAAGCCATCTGTAATAAAACTTGAACTCGAAAAAACCCCGAAAACTAATTCAAAAACAAAATACAATAAAAGAATTGAACCAACCCATAAACCAAATCTTTTCAGTTTACCCAGTTTTTTTCCATACAAAAAGTCAACTGCAATTAATCCAAAACCTAAAATTAATCCAAGTGTAGCCAAAAAATCAATTGTTTTTGTGTGCTTGGAGAATTTATCAAACACTGGATTCATTTTATCTGTTTTATACATTGATGCAATAAAATAGGTTTTAGCTGAAGAAAATTTTTTTAAAATCCAGGTAAAAATGACTGCTGAAACCAAGAACAGCAGGACCCAGAAAAAAAAGTTTGAAGTTAATTCTTCTAACACCATAAAATCCACAAACAATTCCTTTAATCCGAAAATCATTCTGTTAAGCTTATTTCAAGCTCTCTTTCAATTTTTTTTATTGTCTTGTCTTCCGGCACAAATTTTTCTGATTCAATTCTCTGGATAACAGATTCTTTTTCATACAATTTTATTGCAAGCTCTTTTAGTGTTAAACCTTTTTTCTGCCTTGCCTGCATTATTTTTTTTCCAAAGCCTTCAATTAAAGTGCTTTCGCTTAAAGTGTTTCCTGAAGCAAAATTTTTTGTTCTTGCAGCCTGAAAACTTTTTCTTTCAGTTCTTTCATCTTTTACTTCAAGTTTTTTTCCCAAAGAACTGCAACCCTCGCATACATCAAACTGTGTTTCATCAATTAAAATGGTTGCAGGCCTGTCAATTATTTTGCCGCATATTTCGCAGTTCATTTCCCTCTATAACTAATTTCTTCAGTTAGGCTTTTATGGATTCCCATTATATTAGTTTTTTTAGGAAGAGAGAATGCAAGAAGAAGGAAATGTTTCAGCAAAAAAAACGCCTGTATTTGACATATACGATTATGTCACCAGATTAGAAGAACAGGTTAGATTGCTTGAAACAGAAAAAAATTTAATGAAGTCAAGGAATTCCCAGATTGAATTAGAGTTTCAGAGAATGAAAAAAGAGTTAGAGGAAATGAGAAAGCCTCCGCTGATTGTCGGAACCGCACAAGAAATAAATGAAGACAATACTTTGATTGTAAAAAACTCTAACGGCATGGAGTTTTTAGTTGAATTCGAGGAAACAGAAAAACCGTTTATCAAGCCAGGCTCTAGAATTGCTTTAAGCCAGAGAAGTCTTAAGGTTGTAAAAGTTTTAGCTGACTCAAAAGACCCCAGGGCTAGGGCAATGGAAATTATTGAAAAACCTGAAACAAGCTTTGATTCTGTTGGCGGACTAAAAAATCAGATTCAGGAATTAGAGGAAGCAATTACTTTGCCGTTAATTTACCCAGAAAAATTTGAGAAACTAGGCATTGAAGCCCCAAACGGAGTACTGCTTCACGGTGAAACCGGAACAGGAAAAACCTTGTTAGCTAAAGCTATTGCAAGAAAAACTAATTCAACTTTCATTAAAATCACTGCATCAGAGTTAGTGAGAAAATATATTGGTGAAGGAGCTGAATTAGTGAGAGATGTTTTTAAGTTAGCTGAAGAAAAAAAGCCTTCAATTATTTTTATTGACGAAATTGATGCAATCGGCACCCAGAGAAGCGATGACACTTCAGGCGGAGACCGCGAAGTCCAGAGAACTTTAATGCAGTTATTGTCTGAAATGGATGGCTTTAAGAAAAGAAAAAATATTGCGATTATTGGCGCAACAAACAGGATTGACATCATTGACCCTGCTTTGTTGAGGCCGGGAAGGTTTGACAGAATAGTTGAAATTCCTTTGCCTGATGTAAACGAAAGAGAAGAAATTTTTGCAATTCATTCTGCTTCAATGCCTTTAACTGAAGTTGACTTAAGGGAGTTAGCTGAATTAACTGACGGAAGCTCTGGTGCAGAAATTAAAGCTATTTGCATGGAAGCCGGAATTCTTGCTTTAAGGGATGACGCTGACTTTGTTTCTCAAAACTATTTTTTTAAGGCAATAAACAAAGTTTTAGGCGAAAAAGAATTCTTTGAAGAAAAAATGTTTTCTTGAAGGTTTCAGCAAAGTAATGTTACCAGTAATTTGTTCAGTCAAAAACCGCCAGTCAAAGACTGGTGGCTTGAAAATGAAAAAGTGGTTTTGCCAAAGGCGATTTTTTGGCAAAGCTTTTTCCCAAAAAGGTTTTTTGACACAAATCAAAGCATGCTTTGATTGTGCAGTTAAATGCCATACATTTAACTTGCAGTTATGAAATACTGTTAAACCAGTGGATTTCATTTGAATTAAAAAATTCCATGCATTAATTTAAAATGGTTTTGCTGTAAAAATGATTTTTTGGGGAGATAATGCCAAGACATTTAAAATTGCTGTTAGTTATTTTATTTCTAATTTTTTGTTTTGAAAATGTTTTTTCAAATTATGTTCAGGAAAACCATCCTAATACTGCAGATTTTGATGTAAGGTTTAATGAAGTTTCTAGAACCGAAGCAAAATTTTATCTAAAAGAAAAACTGTCTGACATAAAAACAGAAATTAATTCAATGAAAAACGAATTACGTTATGAGGCTTTTAGTTTATCAACAGTTAATGCAACTCAAACTAAATTAACTGAAGCAGAAAATTTTGTTCTGGAAGCTGAAGCACTGCTTAATGAAGACAAAATAGAGGATGCAGGAACAAAAGTTTACAATGCATTAAATAATTTAGAAGAAATAAATAAATTTGATGAATTTACTGCGCTGAACTCACTGCAATTAAATAATGAAACAATTTTGGGTTCCTCTTCAGCTTCAATTGAAATAACTGGAACTTTTCTAAATGAAAAAATTTGGGTTAATGAAGTTCCTGCACAATTTGGTGTTGTGGTGAAAAACAATTCTAACCAGGTTCAAGAAGTGCAGGTTAATGCTCAGCCAAAATCATGGTATATTAGAATTGATTCTTTTTTCTGGTTTATTTTTGATATAACTGAACACTGGTATAACTTAGGAGAAAAGCAAACCCAAACAGTTTTTCTTGAACCAAGCGAACAAAAAACTGTTTTCTTTGACATCAATGTGTCAGGTTATTCTGGCGGAAATGCTGGCGCCCAAGTTTTCTTTGACATTAATTCTTTAACTGATGGTTCAACTGACGAAGAAAGATTAGCTAATTCTTTGTATTCTTCTCTTCCTCCCTGGCCTAAAACAAATAAATTAAGCCCTGAAATTTCAATGCAAGGAGTCTGGAGTTTTAATCCTGCAAGAATTTTGTTTCCGCATGAAATTCAAGCAGAATTCTTTAATGATTCAAATAACTCTCTTGACTTAAATGTTTTTGCTGTCCCCCAAAAATACGAAGGAGTTTGGTTTTCTTTTTGGGGCGGCTGGGGCTGGAAGTTTCCTGAAACAGGCACTCAATCAAAAAGAGTAATTTCAATTGAATCAAAATCAAGTGCGCACTTTGTTTTAAGCCC
>JBDRFE010000023.1:0-11771 GCA_043819075.1 archaeon | reverse complement strand
TGCATTTGTCATCAGGATAACATAACAACAGTGGAAGTCCTCCTTCTTTTGGGATTTCTTCCAAGCAATCCTTATCTTCACAAAAAATTATTTCTTGTTGGTCAATTCCGCCAGCTGGCTTTGCGATTTCATAAATAAGATTGAATTCAAGTGTAGGTGCAATATATTTAGATGCTTGAACTGAAAAAGTCAAAAACAAAAGCAAAAAAATTAACAAAATAAATGAAAAATGTTTTCCCATTACAACACCAACTTACTTTTTTTCTTATATTAATAGTTAATATTAGATATTAATAATAGTTTTGGCAGTTAATCTTCTTCAATTTCATCAGGGCCTGAAACTGCTTCACTGGATTCAATTATTGTGCCACGAAAATCCAGGCCTTTAACTGCGCTCTCAAAATTAGTTAAGTCCTCCATATTCAAAACAAAAGTTGTAATTCTGCTTCTGTTTAAAATCATGCAGGTAAAAGCATCTAAAATCAGGTTTTCTCCAGGAGCCCTGGAGTCCTTTAAAGTAATTAATTTCATCAAGCGTTCATGCGACAGTTTTGGGATTAATCTTGCGTTCTTTGAATATTTTGGGTCAGTGTTATAGACTCCGTCTTGATTAGATAAATTAATAAAAATTCCTCCAATGTATTCTGCAATGCTTGCAGCAACAGTGTCAGTCGTAAAACCCGGAATTAATCCGCCAAAAACAGGGATTTTTTTTGAGCCAAGAATGTCATGAATTCTTTTAACGTCAGTTAAAACATCTGGAAAAGAGTCATCAAATGCCTGAATTAAAATCAAGGCATTTAATCTAGTAACAGTTATTGCAATTTCATCTAAAATAAAATTGTTTTCTACACCCAAATTTTTTGCTGCAGCAATATAATCTCTTGCAATTTTTCCTCCGCCTGCAACCAAAACAAATTCAAATCCTTCTTTTCTTAAAGCATTAATTGAGTTAGCAAATTTTGCTATCAAAGGAGCATCCATTTTGTCTTTTGCAATCATTGAGCCCCCGACAGAAACAACAATAACAGGCTTTGCCGCAGGAGTCACAGAACCGGAAGAATTTTCCTGAGAATAGTTTTCAAACATATCAAACATATTAAGCCAATTATATAAGAAAACTACAAGTATAAAAAGATATTTTTCCTTAAATATTATTAAACTGCTTTTTAAATGGAAAAGTGACTTTAATGCAGGATGAATCAGTGGAAATTTTCAGGAAAAAACTGAAAAAACTAAGGAATTTTCGCGGCCACGGAACAGAATTAATTAGTGTCTACATTCCGGAAAACGCTGACAGAAGCTCTGTCATGAACCAGATAACAGAAGAATTAAGCCAGAGTTCAAACATTAAGAGCCCGCAGACAAGAAAAAACGTTCAAGGCGCATTAAGAAAAATAAACAATTTTTTGAAACACATTAACTTTAAAATCCCAAAAAATGGTTTGGTATTGTTTTGCGGGAATGTCTCTGAAACAGACGGAAGAAGCGACATAAAAATGTTTCCGTTAAACCCCATAAAACCGTTAAAAACAAAATTGTACTGGTGTGATTCAACTTTTCATTTAATGCCCTTAGATGAAATGCAGGAAACAAAAGAAGTTTATGCACTAATTGTATTGGATAAAAGAGAGGCAACAGTTGCATTGCTGAAAGGAAAAAGCTATGAAATAATCGGCCATTTTACCTCTAATGTGGCAGGAAAAACCCGTGCTGGAGGACAGAGCGCATTGAGATTTGAAAGATTAAGGGAAGAAGCAGCCCAAGACTTTTTTAAAAGAACAAGCGAAAAAATTAATTCTGCTTTCAGCGAATACGGAGAAAACTTGAAAGGAGTCATTGTTGGCGGCCCAGGAATAACAAAAAACAAGTTTTTGGAAAAAGATGCATTAGATTACAGGATAAAAGACAAAATAATCGGAACACTTGACACTTCTTATACAGATGAATCAGGAATAAGAGAAATGATTCAAAAAGCAGAGACACTATTAAAAGACACTGCTTTAATGAAAGAAAGAGCTTTATTGAATGAATTCATGCAGGAAATAGTGAAAAACGGCGGGTTGATTACTTACGGGGAAAAAGAGTCAATGGAAGCCCTTGAAACAGGAAAAGCTTCAAGAATTTTGTTGTCAGAGGGAATTGAATGGACTGCAATAAAATTTGAGTGCACTTCATGCAATAACACAGAAGAAATAATAATAAAAGACGGAAAAAAGCCTGAACTAAAATGCAGCAAATGCAATTCAACTAACATAGAGGAATTAGAAGAAGTTGAATTTGCTGAATTCATTGAAGAAAAAGCAGAAAAAACCAGTGCAGAAGTAAAAATTGTTTCAGTTGAAACAGCTGAAGGAAAACAGTTTTTTGAAGGATTCGGCGGAATTGCAGCCTTTTTGAGATACAAATGATTTTTATGGAAACCGATTTTTATTCCACTCAATGCAAAGGCATTGGCGGAAGAATAAAAGAAAGAATAAAAGACTTTAAAGTAATTGAATTAAATGAAGAAGGAAAACCCGCTGAATTATGGTTAAACGAAGACTGCCTTGAAAAACACACAGAACTTGAAATACCGGAAAACACAAACAACAATAAATTCTTGTGGCTTGAAATGCAGAAATTCAATTTAGATTTAAATGAAGCAATCAGAAGGCTTGCAAGATTTAACATGGTTTCAAAAAAAAGAATTACTTTTGCAGGAGTAAAAGACAAAAGAGGGATTACCTCGCAAACAATATGTTTTTTTCTGCCGGAAGAAAAAAGATTAAAAGAATTCAAAAGCAAGTTCATTAAATTAAGCAAACCTGAATGGAAAAAAGAAAAACTCAGGATTGGAATGCTTAAAGGAAATAAATTTGAAATAACAGTAAGGCAGATTGAATTGAATAAAAAAGAAACAGAAAAAAGAATCAAAGAATGCTTTAAGGAAATAAATAAAGGCATTGCAAACTTTTTCGGAGAACAAAGATTTGGGGGAATAAGAAAAGTAAGCCATTTAGTGGGAAAAGAATTCATTAAAGGAAACCCGGAAAAAGCTGTAATGATTTATTTAACCAACACAAATGAAGCAGAAGAAGAAGACATCAGGACTGCAAGAAAAAATCTTGAAAACTCAATGGATTTTGAAAAAGCACTCAAAGAATTTCCCTTGAAATTAAGGTATGAAAGAGCAATAATAAACCATTTAAACAGCAACAAAGAAGATTTTGTCGGAGCATTCAGGGTTCTTCCTAAAAGCTTAAGGTATATGTTTGTGCACGCATACCAAAGCTATTTGTTCAACAAAATAATAAATGAAAGGATAAGGAACGGGATAGGGTTAAAGGAAGCTGAAGGAGACATATTAATTAACGGAATTCCTTCTGCACCATTAATCGGCATAGAAACAGTTTTTGCTTCCGGCACTCCTGGAAAAATAGAAAAAAAAGTTTTTGAAGAAGAAAAAATTGAATTAAAGCAGTTTTACGTAAAAGAAATGAAAGAAATGTCTTCAAAGGGAGCAAGAAAAGAAATTGCATTGTTTCCAGAAGAACTTGAATTAAATGAAGTTTCCGAAGATGAATTCAGTGAAGGAAAACTGAAAGCAAGGATAAGCTTTTATTTACCTAAAGGCAATTATGCTACTACGGTCCTGAAAGAAATAATGAAGGGATAAAATGACTGGCATGCTTTATTTTTTTCTTCCATTGGTTGCAAGCTTAACCGGAATCTATTTTTTTGAGAAAAAAAGCAGGGAAAAAAATTTTGCCTTAGGAATAGACATTAACAAGAAATCACAAAACAAAACGCCTGAAGCAACCGGAATAGTGATGTTAATTGTTTTATGGGTTGCTGTTATTGCAGTGAATTTTCTTGAAAAAACAGACATAAAAATTTTTTACTGGATGGGAATTGTAACTGTTTTCTGCCTTGTCGGCTTTGTCGATGACACCAGAACAAAATGGATTAAAAAAGGAATTGGATGGAAGGAAAGGGCAATTCCAATAATATTTTTTTGTGTTTTATTTGGCTGGCTTATTTCAGGGGAAATTGTTTCAGGAGCCTTAATTGGATTATTTGTCGCAGTTTTTTCTTCTTTTCACAACAGCTTTGCAGGATTAAACGGATGGGAAGTTGGTTCAAGCTATATAATAGCATTTTTTGCGGCTTTCCTGTTAATCGGCACTGAATTTTTTGCTTACTCTGTTGTTGTTCTTGGAATAATTCTTGGATTACTTGCATTCAATTTTTTTCCAGCAAGAGTTTTTCCAGGGGATTCAGGCACACTGTTAATGGGCAGCTCGATAACAGGATTAATTGCTTTAACAATGCACAAAGAATTAATCATGCTTTTTGCCTTGTTTTATTTACCGCATTTAATTGATTTCCTTTTCCTTAAAATGCTGACAAATTCGCGTGATGTGACACAAGCAAAAGAAAGGCCTTACAGAATCCTTGAAGACAACAGAATAGGCATTCCGGAATACACTGGAAAAACAAGATATGATTTTGCAAAACTTTTAATAAAAATTTTCGGGCCATTAAAGGAAAAAAACGTTGTAATAATCATCTGGGCTGTTGTGCTGTTAAACTGTCTTTTCTGGATTGCGGTTTCAGGAAAAATTATTCCCTGATTTCAATCCTGAAAACAGCCCCAATAATCAGGCTGAAAATTGTCGGAATAACCAGCCTGACAAAATCAAACACAATTAATACTGCCCCAATTTCAGGCAATGAAAGGCTTTCATTCACAAACCATGGAATAGACAAAAACGTTAAGCCAACAAATTCAACCAATCCAATGCCTCTTGGAAGAAACGGAGTCCTTTCCAGAACAGAAATAACAACAAACAATACAAGCAGCGGGACAAAATCAATTAACACTCCAACAGAAGAAAAGCAGAAGTTAAAGGCAAGGAATTCAAATAAATAAGAAACAATTGATATTGCAAACACAATCATAAAAGAATTAAGGGTGAGATTTCTCAGGTTAACAGAATATGCCACAAAAAATTTTTCAAAGTAAGCAAACAAAGGAATGTTTTTTGAAAGAAACCTGAAAAAAGAAGTTATAACTAAATTGCATCTCCTGCTCAAGGGAAGAACAAAAAAAAGTGCTGCCACGGCAATCACAAAAAAGCCGCTGAACAAGGCAAAAAACATCACTGAACTCAGTTCAGCTTTTGAAATAAAAAACATTAAAATAAAAATAAAAAAAATTGCAAGAATAATGAATTTTGTCCCTTTCACAATCATTGAAGAAGAAATTGATTCATTGTACGGAATCTTGAAAAAACTCTTTAACTTCATTGAACGCAGTGCTTCTGCACCGAACTGCACAGGAGTTAAAGCGCCATACAGTGAGCTGAATCCGATAATAAACAAATTGTTGTAGCTGACACTCGAACGTTTTTTTATCAGATACGCCCAGGAAATAAGCCAGATGAAAACAGAAAACAAGAACAAAAAACATGCTATAATAAAATAAATCCAGTTGATTTTAAGCAGTTCAATATGGGCATTAGTCCACAACAACACAACTGTAATTACTACTACAAAAAAAATCAGCGAAACAACAGAATTCTTGATAAAATCTTTCATAAAAAAAAACCTTGTTCAGCCTGTAACCGAACCCAAAATGTTGTTTATCCTGTCAATAATTTCAGCTGAATTATTATACATTGCAGTGAATAACATCTGCAAAACAACAATGCTTTCATCGCTTTTTACAGGCATTATTACAACAGAGTTATTGTATAATTCAACCACAGGCTTTGATAAAGATGCATCAGGAGATTTTATTATGAACTTGAATTCACTTGAATTCTCAATCAAGTTGTCGCACTGCCTTTTTGTAAGCTGTTCATTGGTTGACGTGCTGCCAAAGTTTGTCTGGCAGTAATCAACTTGGTTTTTTTCATCCAAAACAATTACAACAGAAGAAACAAATTTTCCTGTAGCAGAAAGAATTCCTGAAGCCAGTGCAATCTGGCTTGAAACAATGGCAATGTTTTCCTTTTTTGAGTCAAGTTCTGACACAATCATAAAGCTGTCCCTTTCCCTTACTGTCTCAGAAAAATATTTTTGCGGGGAAGAAAAAGAATTGGAGTAAAACATTATTCCGTTGATTTCCTCTGAATACTTGAATTCTTTTGTGGGATAAAAAAAATAGGCTCCGGCTGAAACAAAAATCAGCAAAACAAGGATTATTGCAATTAAATTGTTTCTTTCCATACAAATAAATCCAGGCAAAAAAAATTTAAAGAAACCTAATCAGCAAGCAAAACACCTTAAAAGAAAAAACAACAGAAAAAAAGCAAAACAAAAAATTAAAAAAAACAGGATAAAATCAAGCAAAGCCGAATCAAACAGAAAAAAACAAAAAAAGAATAAAAAAAATGATTAATTAAAAACAAAAAATAATGATTTTTGGATTGCGTTAAAAAAAAAGAAAAAGGAGTAGGGATAACCCTACTGATTTATTTAAAGGTTTTCTATTGCGTTGATTAATTCCATTGCGGCGTTCATTGTGTCAGCTTTATTGTAACCTGCAACAATGATGTCTCCACTGTCGGTTTTCTCAACTACAGTGTCTCCTGAACTAGTCAAGAGGTCTTTCAGTGTCTGTCCGCCAACTAAGACTCCTTGTGCCAAGCTGTTGACTTTCCATCCACCAACTATTATGTGAGTTGAAGCTGATGGGCTGGTGTCAGTTGTTACCAGGTTGCCTGCTGATTTCAGGTTCTTGTAAGCTGTTGGTGTTACAGTACAGCTTCCTGAGCCGGTTCCTGTTCCGCCTGAACAAGTTGCGTTATAGTTGATTTTAGTGACAGTTACTTTTGTTCCGCCTGTGGTTGACCCTGATTGTCCTTCAGCTATTGTCAAGTCTTCTCCGCCTGAAACAGTTGTAGTTGTTCCTGTTCCAGAGACTAAGACTTCAGCTTGTGGCCTGTTCTCTGGTATAGTCATCTTGTAGTTGTGGCTTGACAACTCAATGTATGAACCAAAGTCAGTGTAGGCTTTTGACGGATAAGTTGCTGTAGTGCTTTCACTTACATACTTTACTCCGTTGTTGTAGTCTGCCTCATAGCTGTAAGTTGACAACTGGGTGTTAGGCAATGCAATTAAGTTGCCTGTTCCTGTGTCCACAAAGAAGTTCATGTCGTATACGCTGTCTTCGTCTTCGTCAATTCTGAACATTGAGACAAAGTACTCGCTTGAACTATAGTTTGTGTCTCCTTCCATTGCAGCCGGCAAATACTGGCTGTGCGGCAAGTAGAACTGGTAGCTGCCAATTCCCTGTGATGTTGTCTGGACTGCTGCTGAACCAGTGAAGTTCATGTCTTCTAAAGTGTCTGTTCCAATGAAGTTTATGTGTTTTGTGTATTGTGTGGTTAAAGCCTGTGCATCAAAGAACAGCCAAACTCTTGCTGTTGAACCCACTTCGTCAATCATCCACTCATAGTTGTGGTTTATTGAACTTCCTCCTTCAAAGGTTATTGGAGCGTCGTCAGAGTAGTTTGCATCAACATAGTAGATGTCCTGTATTTTTGTTCCGCTTGAAGTGTCTTTTCTAAAGGTCATGTTTCCGTCTGCTGTCAGGTAAACACAGTTTGAGTCGTTTGACAATCCTGACAATTTGAAGTCCATTCCATTGATGTCAATTCTCACGCCAACGTTAATATCTGTTCCGTTGATTATTGCATGCTTGATGGCACCTATCATGTTTACATCCCTTACAGAAACCATTTCTCCGTTGATGTAGTTTAAGTCACCAACACAACCATAGCCTGTTCCTGAACCGTCAGCTGAAGTGTTACTTAAAAGGTTTGTGTCTGTGGTATTTATTTTATACCAGATTGTTTTTCCATCTATTGATGATGTTGCTGTTCCTTCATCTGACATTGCTTGTTCAAATGTGTATAATGGAAGTGTGTGGGTTGCTTCGTAAGTTGCGTCTTTGTACTTCAAGACACCGTCTTTGACTTCAACTACTGTTGTTCTCTCGGTTTTTGAGACTCCAGAAAACCCAGGTAGCTGTAATCCAAGGAACTTTATTGCTCCAACTGAATTAGGGAATGCTGCTTCTTCGCCTACTTTCAAGGCATCTGTTCCGACAAAGTCGTATTTTGACTTGTTCTGGATGTTAATGTCTTTCAAGTAGTTTCCGTCGAAGTTTAATTTGACTTCCCAGTCATATGTGTCGTCTTGCTTGGTTGAGTCATACGGATATCCTTTGTCTGTGTATAACAGAATTCTTGAACTTCCTACAAGAATTGTTGGGGTATAGACTTCTGCGTCAGAGACAACTGTTTTCAGGATTTCACTGATGTTGACTAAAGTGCTTACAATTGACTGTCCTGTGTCGTCTGAATAGAATACTACATCGCCTGTTCCGAACAAAGAGGTCTTCACTAAAGTTCCGTCTTCTTTATACAAAGACAGGGTGATCTTTTGAGTTGAACCAACTGTTCCGCCAGGACCTATTTCAACATAGTATTTTTCTCCGTCATACCCTTCTAAGTCAGATATTCTGTCTCCTTCAGAGTACTGTGTTTCCCCTGATGTCTGGATTAACTCAATGTAAGTTGTTGTAATGCTTTTTACAAGGTAGTCTGTTCCAAACATTGGAATCCTTACATTGTCGTTTCCGTCGTCAGAGAAGTTTGTTGTTCCAGTTAAAACTTCGTATCTTGGAATTCCTGAACCTAAGTTTAGGTTGTATTTCAGGTTTCCTGAAGTTATTTCTGCAACCAAAGCCTTGTTTGTTACTTCATCAAACTTTATGTCTGCTGTAAAGTAAAGCCTTTCCTGTATTGCGGTTGTATAAGCTGTTCCGTTATAAGTGTAGCTTTTTGAACCATTGTAGTACAGTGAAGGTACACTTGCTTCTGTCACAGACTGGTTGTTAAAGTTTGCTTCCTGTGCAGTTGTTCCTGAATACATGTCGTTGAAGAAGGTTTTTCCTCCTGAGACAGAGGTTGTTCCGCCGACACTTAAGTCAACAGTCAAACCTGTTACTGAAGGGGTTGCTCCTCCTGAACAATCTGCTGCGCCAACTGCTACTTGGCTATCTGTATAGGCTTTCTGTCCCACTGCTACTGCAATGTTTCCTGCCCATACTGCGTCGCTTACAGCTGCGTTTTTTCCGACTACAACATCAACTATTGGAGAACCAGTTGAACTAATCAAATCTGATTTTTCCAAAGAGATTGCTGAAGCCATTGGTGCCAGAGCGCTTCCAACTAAAGCTACTCCGGCTGCAACTGCAACGAGCTTTTTTATGTTCAGATTTCTCATGTTTTATTTCACCTCACGATTTGAAATCAAAAAAAAGAACCCTTAAATTGAAGCTGAATTCCATACAAAGGATACAGTCCTTTAACCAAAGGCTCTAATATTGAATATAATGTTTTATTTAAATAGGTTTCTGTTTTGGAAAACAAAGAAAACGCCCTAAAACAGCCAGATAAGGGCTTTTTTTGGGGAATCGTTGAATTTTGGTTCGTGTATTGACGAAAGAGTTTTTTTGTTGTTTTCATGGAAAATTCACCTTAAAAAAAAAGTCCTTTTTTTTATTCGTATAACCTTTTGTTGAAGTCTTCAAGTTCTTCTTTATTTAATCTGCTTGCAACGAATTCAGTGTAAGAATGCACTATCTCTGAAATCAAGACTAATCCGTCTTGCAGTTCCCCTGCACTGAAATCCAGTTTTTCCGGCTTTAATACTTCAACTGAGCTTGGGCCGTACAAAAACATTAATTTCATTAAAGAATGAAAGTCTCTTACTGAAAGGTTTACATCCAAGTAAGAAGAATAGTGTTCGCCTTGCTGTAATGGCTTGGCTTCAAACACATCGTATATTGTGAAATCCTGTTCTTTTTTTATTGTTTTCTGGATATCATCCAGCTGTTTTTTGAGAAGGCTTTCAGATATTGCCTGAACTTCAATATTAACTCTTAACCTTAACTTGTTTTTGTCTGTTTCTGCAATCACTTTTCTCTTCCTCACTGCATCATAAATTTCTTTTTTCAAAGAGTATTTTGTAGGATAGCCTTTTTTTGAGATTACCCCTAACTTGAGCATTGCCTTTAATTCCTTCATTAATTCATCATAAGGAATATTCAGCTGTTCCCTTAGTTCTTCTTCTGTTTTTGGCTCATGCAGGATTAAAACTGCGATTTTTTTCTGGTTTTCGTTGAACTTAGGCATTATAAATAAGGGCAAAAAATTGTTTAAAAAGGTTTAGCTTAAGGGAAAGGAATTTAAAGACAACAAAAAACAATTGATAGGGATACAATGGTGCTGGAAGACCTTTCAAATACTGCTGCAGAAACTGCCAGCAGCTTTATCGGCGACCCGTCAGTTTTAGTCATAGGGATTGTATTGATTATTGCAGCAGTAATCCTTTTTATGGTAATAAAAAAAGTCCTTGTTAACTCTATTGCAGGCTTAATTGTTTTGGGAATAGTTAAATTTGTTTTTGGAATAAATTTGCCTTTTATTCCTGCATTGATTATTACAGCAATTTTTGGGTTAGGCGGAATAGGCGCAATGCTTGTATTAAGGTTTTTAGGGGTATTATAAAACAAAATCTGCTTTTGCCCCGCACTTTACACATTTGCCTTGTTTTATTCCTTTTATTTCAGAGTTAAAGTAAAACCTTGAAATCAAGAGGTTGTGGCATTCAGGGCAAAAAGAATTTTCTTCTGTTTTTAAGTTTCCTGCATAAACATATTTTAGTCCTTTTTTTTCTGCTGTTTCTTTTGCCTGCATTACAGTTAAAGGAGAAGTCCTTGGAATGAAATCAAGTTTATAGGTTGGATAAAAGGCAGTGAAATGCAATGGCATTTTATCTGAAAAACCCAGGGTGAAATCTGAGACTTCTTCAAAAAACTCTTTTTTGTCATTGAAGGAAGGGATTATGAGGTAAGTTATTTCTGTGTGGATTTTGTTTGAATAAAGCCATGCAATGTTTTCTTTTACTGGGTTAATGTCTGCATTGCCGCAGACTTTTTTATAAAAATCCTGATTCCCTTTTAAGTCAATGTTTATTGCATCCAAGTATTTTTTGCTTTCCTCTAAAACTTCCTGTGACATAAAGCCGTTTGAAACAAAGACATTAAACAAATTGTTTTTTTTTGCAAGCTTCATTATATCCAAGGCATATTCAATGAATATAGTGGGTTCAGTGTAAGTGTAAGCAATTCCTTGAACTCCTGCATTCAATGCTTCTTCTATTACTTGTTCAGGGGAAGTGAAAGGAATTTTTGAAATAGCCTGTTCATCAAATTCTTTTGAGATGTGATAGTTCTGGCAATGAAGGCAGGAAAAATTACAGCCAAAAGTGCTTACTCCTAAGACATTTGAACCAGGATGAAAATGAAATAAAGGCTTTTTTTCTATTGGGTCAATTTCACTTGTGAGATTTTTTCCGTAAACCAGTGAAAACAGTTTTCCGCCAACATTTTTTCTTACTTTACAGAAACCAGCTGAATTCTCCGGAATAAGGCAGTTTCGGTTGCAGGCAGTGCATCTGACAGAATCTTTTTCCGCATTCCAGAACAATGCTTCCTTCATATAAAATGAGTAACTGAAACAGGTTAAAATGATTTTGATTTTGATTTTTTCACAGCCTTTTTTCTTTTAGGGCAACCTGCACTTTTTCTTTTTCGGAAAAAAGAAAAAGGGCGGTGTTAAAACCATTTCTTTTCTTTTTTATTTCATGCAGGAATTTGACTCTGATTTGCATTACCATAGCCCTTTCTCTGGAGGGGTAAGCAAGAACAT
>JBDRFE010000022.1:0-30022 GCA_043819075.1 archaeon | reverse complement strand
TAAAATCAAGTTAACTGCAACTGGCTTAAAAGAAAGAGAACTAATATTTGGCTTGTGCTCTATTACTCCAATTGAATTCATTGAAAGAGCCCAAAGCCAGAAACAACCAGGAGAATATTATGCTACAGTTAACTGGGACGGCAACCCGGAAAAACTGTATTTTGGAGTAGCCCAACAGGCTTACTGGGATAAAAATCCAGAGCAAAATCCAATAAACAAAAGACAGTCAGAGTTAAGCAACAGAAAGATTGCTGGATTAGTCGGCTATGGATTAGGTTCAATCGGAGGTTGCATGGCTTCAGGCAAAATACTTGCAGGCGGTGTTGGATTAATTGACTGTCTTATAAACGCTGCAATTCCAGTTGGAATAGCTGCTTTCTCTGACGAACAATCAGTTTATGATACAGCAAAAGAAGCTTACAAGAATTCGCTTAAATCAATCGGAATCGGGCAGGAAGAAACACAAAAACTTATTGTTGACACTGGAACTGGAAGCCAGACTGACGCTGAAGTATTCTGGCAGCTGGAAAAATTAACTGCATTAACTGCCGGGGTAAAAGAAACAGCAAAAATATTACTGCCTTCAAGCGCAGAAGCGAAACAGATTGCGGCAGCATCAAAAGAACTGCAAAGAATTGGGACAACTGACATTGAAAAGCAAATTACCGCACTTGGAAGCGAAATAGAGAGTTACAATAGCGCAAAAAGTGCGATAACAAGAACAAAAGTTCAGGTCATCGGGATAGATACAAGTTACAGGGAACCAACAAGATTCATAATTGTAAAAGAAAAAAAAGTGATAAAAAAATTAACAGAAGGAACAGATGATGCTTTTGCTTCAACGTATAACAAACTGGTTAATGCAATAAAAAAAGTAAATGTTGCAGGAGATCCAGTTAACGCAAAAAAACTTGTGGATGACACTTTCAAGGCAAATTTAGGGACTTCAACTGATCCGCAATTTATTGTTGATGACATAGTTACAACAGGAGTTGAAGGAAAGGGAAGCCTACGTGAAAGAATAAACAAGTTCAGTGAAACAATTGACAGCAAAATAGACCCAAACTCAAAAGCAGGAAAAGCATTAAAACAATTAAAAAACGATTACGTAGAAACTGCAAGAAAAGGAGTAAGTTCTGGAGAAAAAGTAGTTCAAACAGAAGGGCTAACTGTAGAGACAATAAAAGATGCAATTAAAGCTGAAGGCGCTATTTCCCAGAAAAACAAGTTTTTGTCTTTCCTTGAACAGCATCCAAAACTAAGCAGATTGTACGCAGGGCTAGCAGGAACAGGCGGGTCATTAGTCGGAGGAGGATTAGGCTGGATGCTGGCAAACGCAATAATGGGTGACCCGGAAAAAATTGATATGCCAAAAGCAGAGATTAGCGCAACAGACTTTGAAAAAACTTTTACTTATGAAGCAAAAATAAGGAAAAGCAATAACGAAGGAGAATTCACTTACTCTTACTCTAAAGTCGGCAGTGAAGAATTAAAGAGCATTCCGTTTGAAAAAAGAATTGACAGCGATTCGTGCACTGGAGAATTAAAATCATTAAAGCTTGATGAAAAACTAGTGGAACTGCAAAAACAGTTAAATGAAAAAGAAACACAGGAAAAGGTTCAGGCAGCAACACCTTAAAACAAAAAAAATTTAAGTGAAACAATGGACAGAAAAGGATTTACTTTATTTACCGCACTAGTTTCTTTTGTCCTGATTTTATTGAGTGCAATGATTGTCCAGACAATGATTAAAGCCGAAAGAGACAGAACTGAAGTGATTTCAAACATAGAAGAACAAGCTGAAATGCAGTCAATGGCAGACTTAACCAGAGCAGAAGCATTACAGACATTTAATTACACTTTAAGAAAAGAAATAGAGGAATTCTTTGATTACACTGAAAGACACAACACAATCCAGATTACACCACAAGAGTATTCTTTTGAACAAACAAAAGAAAATTTTGCCCAAAGATTTTTCGGAACATACACTGCAGGAAACACAACAAAAGGAGACCAGTTTGTAAACCAGGTTGTAATTACATTATTTAGCGCCCTGCCGGGAAAAAAATTTGTCGGCGCATACGAAATTTCAGTTGAATTCAAAGGAGAAAACGAAGTAGAAAAAGGAACAATCACAAGAAATGCAGTGAAAGAACTGCTGGAAAAAAGCGTTCAAGCAGGAAACTTTTTTGAAGTAGTTGACTGTGAAAACGGAGACCCGGAAAACTGCTTGGGAACATTTTACCTGAACTTAAAAACAGAGGATTTAAGCGACGAAGTATATGAATCTTTTCCGCAAATAAAAGTTTATAATCCAAGGACGCAAAGAGTGTTACAGGAATCAATTTTTCCAAGAGGAAACATAAAATTGTATGTTCCGGTAAGGTTATTCAAGGCAATAGCAGAGGCAAGAAGCCTTGCATTAGAATACAACAAAGAAGAAGGCAGCTTATGGAAAGACAATTATGGATTATTTTCGCCTAGAATCCACAATGAAATAGAAGAAATGAAATTAGGATTGTGCGACCCGAATTACTGTAATGTAAGAAGCAACCCATATCTTCCGCCTGACAAAAAAAACATGGATTTTGCCTGCCCTAATATAGGAAACTCTTATAGCAGGCCAGTTAAATGCACTCAGGATTTAATTGAAAGAGGAATTTGTTCAGTAAACGGGCAAACAATAATTTCATACAATCCAAACACTTATTTCACTCTTGCAAGCCAGGAAACAGCTTTAAGCAAAATTGTTGCAACAAGATTGTGTTTTATTGCAAACCATAATTCAGAACAAGGATTTTTGGATGCAAATTCAACAGATGACTTCATGCTTGGAAGCATGGGCAACGGATTATGCGAAATAAAAGAAGGGCAACAGACAAAAGGAATTATTTCAATTGAAGTTAATCCAGTGACAAGGAATTCAGTGAAAATTAACAACACAGGAGGCTCTGTTGACGAACACCATCCAGATGGTTTCAGCGGTTCATACAAGGCAAACGAAAACCTTGGAGGAAATTCTTCTTGTGCAATGACTAGTTCGGCTAACTCAAGCTTATGGGGAACATACGGGGTTGCAATTGAAGACAACAAAATTGTCCAAAAAACAAGCGATGCAGCAAGCTTTCTTGGTTTTCCGCCAACAGGGGACAACGAATATGCAACATGCTCTGAAGTAGGAAACATAATTGTAAAAGTTCCGTTCAAAGAAACAAACAAAAATTATATTATCAACAAAACAAAACAGCCTGTTTTTGTGGTTGAATTAACCGACAACAAATTCACTCCTGCAAGCGATAACACTGCATTTCATCAGGCAAAAAAATTTGAAGTTGATTCAACAACTTGTGCAATGAAAAGCACTTCAGTGCAAAATGATTTCCATGAAGACGACTGGGAATGCAAAAACACAATATCCGGGGGAGGAGGTTTTGGCGGGCTAGGCAATGCAGCACAAGGAGGCTGTGAAACACTCTAAAAAAAAACAAATTACACAAAGATATATAAAGAATTAAATACACAAAAAATACTATTATTAAACATAATTTCAGGGGAAGGGAAGCGCATGGGATTAAAGGAAATCTATTCGTCAATTGAAGAAAAATATTATGGTTTAATGGATTCACTTGACAAAAGCGGAATCCCGGTATACAAAGCAATTGATTTTCTTGAAGCAAAAAACATTCCATCTTTTCCGATAGCAGTAATACTTGTTTTATTAATTTTTTCAGGAGCATTCATTGCATTAAGCTCTGGGGGGATATTTGAATCAAAAACAGATTTTGAATTAACTGTAACAGATGGTATAACAGGAATTGACAGCGCAAAAATAACTTTTTTGTCAGGAGAAGAAACAATTACTTTAACAACAGACAGCAAAGGAAAGGCTGTATTAAAAGTAACTGAAGGAAAAGATTTTAGTGTCAGTGCAGAAAAAAACGGTTTCAAAAAAACAACCCAGACATTTAATTCAAATAAATCTAAAACAGGAAGCATTTCTTTATTGTCTGATTTGCTTAAGCCGATAAGCGTGCAATTGCTTGGAAAAGGAGACAGTTTGTTAACAGAAGAAATTGATGTGCTTTTCAGCTGTTCAGAAAACAGTTCTTGGAGCGAAAGAGTTTCTTTTAGCACTGGAAAAACTGAATTAAATGATGTTCCGGCAAACTGCGGGAAAATCCTTGCATCGCCAATCGGATTGGATTGCAGCCAGGACTGTGACTTTGATTCGGATTCAACATTAATAAAAATTTATTTAGAGGAAACTTCAGCACAAAAAGGGACGATTTATTTTACAGTAAAAGATGAAACAGGAAATTATTTGAATGGAATAAAAGCAATGGCTATTCCTGTAGGAAACTATTCAGCAGAAAATTATTGCACGACTTTTACAGGGGAATGCTCTGCAGAAGTTTCTTTTGGCTCATATTATATTAAGGCAACAGATTCTTCAGGAGAATTCAAGGACTTTGATTCAAGAGAAGAAACAACTACAGTTACAGTTAATTCCAACAACCAGAGCATTAACTTCAATGAAATAATAATGGAAAAAGGGGTAATAGGGGAAATAAAAATCAGGGTGAAAAACGAGGCAGGAAACCCGGTTGAAAACGCTTTAATAAAATTATTCAAGGATGACACTGAAATAAACCAGCAGAGGACAAACACAGCAGGAGAAGCAGTATTTAATGTGGCTGAAGCAATTGATTTCACTGTAACAGTCAGCCACGCAGATTACCTTAACTCTAATGCAAAAACTTTAAGCCCTTCAGCTAGTTTCAGCGAATTTGTTTTACAGGAAGCAACTGCAACAAACAAGAAAAGCATTGAAGTAAAAGTAATAGATGAAAAAGGCGAAGCAGTTGAAGACACTAAAGTGTTTTTGAAGGATGCTGTTAGTGGAAGCATTACAGGAGAAGAAAAAGTAACAGGCTTTGACGGAAAAGCAGTTTTTGACAGATTAAAAGAAGGAAAATATATTGTCAGAGCAGAAAAAAGAGGCTTTGAAGGCGCTGACTCAAAAATAATTGAAGTAAAAGAAAAAGAACCCCAGAAAATTGAAATCAGGCTGAATATTGGCCAGGGAACATTAGATGTACTGGTTGTAGACAAAGAAAAACAGCCAATCCAGTCAGCAACAATAAAAGTAATAGATTTTTTTACTGGAAAAGAAATTTCAGCTGACTCAACTGACATTGAAGGAAGAAAAAGCTTTAATATTAGAGCAGACAAAAAAGTTTATTTAGAGGTAAGCGAGAGCTCTCACTCAAAATACACTACTGCTCCAATCCAGATGTTTGACGGAACAGAAGAAAAAACAATTTCATTAGAAGACTCAATCAGCTCTTTTGGAATAAAATTAGAGGAATTAAGTCTTGACGGAAGGGAAGTTGAAAATTCAAGCGTTACAACAGGAAAAACATATAAGGCAAAATTCAAGTTAATGGTTCCAAAAGGAACTGCCTCAAATAACGCAGGAATCCATATAAGGACCGGAGCAGACACAAAAAACCAGAACAATACAATGGAAAAAGACGATTTGTTTATTAAAAGCGTTTCAGCTTCAAATGCAAAAATAGTCAAAGGCACAACATTTAATCCGCCAACAGGATATGGAATTGACTCAAAGCACTTAACTTCTGGTTCAGCTAAATGGGCTAACATAATACTTGATTCAATCAAAGAAGGAACATACGAAATAGAAGCAGTAATCCAGATAAAAGACTTATTAAACGGCGGGCCAATGGAATTAGCTTACAGGGCATGGATACAGGAACAAGGATATCAAAGAGACCCGTATGACGAAGAATTACAGGAATCAGAAAGCACTACAGCAAAACAGGCATTGTATGCAAAAACAAGGCACGAGCCTTTAAGCGAAGGGGCATCAAGCCTGTGTGCAGAAAACTTTTGCTCTTCTTTCAGGGTAAAAGATTTGCAGAATGCAACAACAACAAATATTATTGACTCCTTTCCTGCAGAAATTTCAAGTTCATATGAAATGGAATTCAATATAATCAGCATAAACGAAAAAACTTTTTCCGGCAGTGAACTCGTAATAGAAGGAAAAGGAATTGAATTAAACTCTTATGAAATACAGGAAACACAAAAAAATCTTGGCTCAGAAAAAAAAATAACCTTCAAGACAGGAAGCATTTCAAAAGGAGACAAGATTTCAGGGAAAATTGTTTTCACCACAAAAAGCGAGGGAACAAACAGGATTGACTTCAGCTTATTCGGCGAAACAGTTAATTTAGGAAAAGAAAAAATTTTGTTCAAGCCAATCAGGGCAGAAGTAAGCCAGGCAAAAACAATGGCAATAACAACTGTCCCGAAAAACCTTGTGCCGTTCATAAAAAATAATTTGCTTGTAAGGATAACAGACGAAGAAGGCGATGAATTAAATGAAGCAGAAATAAAAATAAGGAAAAATGATTTATTGATTGCCTCAGGGAAAACAGATTCTGACGGAGTATTTGCTTATGCTTTTGAGTCAATGGAACCAGAAACAGTTATTTTAATCAAAGCAGAAAAAAGCGGCTTTAATCCGGTTGAAAAAGAAATAATAATACAAAAAAATGTTGTTGCTTTTACCCCGACAGAAATAAAAGAAACATTTAATGTAAAAAATGAATTCAAGGTGACAAGAGATATTATATTAAAGAATACAACTGAAATGCCTTTGACTGTAATTGCAGTTGATTCAACTGATTCATTCAAGGGATTGATTTCAGTTCAGGTGCAGGACTTCACAGGAAAAGAATTATTGATTGGAAACGAAGAACAGGTTTTATTGACTTTAGGAATGACAGACAAAGGAAAACAAGTAAAAGAAGTAACAACAGTTGAAGGAGAAATAATTATTGTATTTGAAAACCTTGAAGCAGGAAAACAATGGACTGCAAGCCTCCCGGTTAAAGCCACAATAGGATTAGGAGGAGAAGTTGATTCACCTGACTGTTTTACTTTAAGCCCGAATTCCTGGACTGCATTAACAGAAAACACGAAAAAAGAACTTAAACTTGTTCTGGTAAATTCATGCAAAGTTGACGAAGAAAACATTTCATTAAAGGATATTAAAGCAAAAGTTGTCTGGAAAGAAAATGCAATCGGAAGCATTGATTTAACATCCTTAATTGAAGGAAGCAATACAATAAGGTTAAGCGACAGTTACAAAATAATTGCAGACTCATTTAACCCTAACTCAGGAGAAGAAGAAAACCTTTCAATAAGCTTTACCCCAGATGACATTGCATTAGGCTCTGGCACAGCAACAATTTACATTGAAGCAATTAACCCGACAGAAAGCGGAGACGAAAAACTAACACAAAAAATAACTGTTCAGACAGAAATAAGCAGGTTAAGCCAATGCATCAGAATAAGGCCTGCAACAAACCAGCTAAGAATTTCAATGAACAACTATAATTACGGCTACGGCAATATGCAGAACTATTTTGGCTATAATCCTTCAAACACTTACTATTATGGAATGAACCCAAATGTTTTGAGTGCAAACAACAGCAGTTATGCATTCAACAGCTATCCTTATGATCCAACAGCTTCAGCCGGAAGTTTAAGGAATAACTCTAATGTTGTTTTCCCAGACGGATGGACAAGCCAGCAGTATCCAAGCAATTATTATAATTCAATGTACACTAACCCGACAGGATACAGCCCTACAAACAATTTTACATGGAATTATGGTGCAACAGGAACAGGCTCAATTGAAATCCAAAACGACTGCCCGACAACAGTGCAAATTGAAATAGAGGGAAGCGCCGAAATAAGCGTTTCAGACAGCACAATAGCATTGCCTTCAGGCGGAAACAAAACCATTGAAGTAACACCAACAATTTTTATCGGCCAGTATCCTTTAACAATCAGGGCAAAACACAAGGATTCAAGCGACTCGCCAAAAGAAATTGCAAAATATAATGTATTGATTGAATCAGAATTAGAAAGAAATTACTATGACTGCATTTCAATAAACAAAAGAGTGTTTGAATTCAATGACTTAATCCAGAGGCCGGTTGAAGGAATAATATGGAATACCTGCTATGACTTAGGAATAAGATTAACACAGCAGTCAATTCCAAGGGACTTAAGCGGAACAGGAAATTATGGTTTTCCTTCACCACAAGACACAGGACAGAAAAAATTAGAGAGCTCTGGAGTAATTAAATCAATTGAATTAATCCAGTTAGTCAACAAGCCCGGAAATGACGGAAAAATAATGCAGGAACTAAAATTCAGGATGAGAAAAAACCTTGACTATTATACTTTAAAAGGAAAAAGCCTTCCTTCAAGCGAAAACCCGTTAATTGAATTAGCAAACTTAAGGGTTAAATTAACCGGATTATATTATACAGTTGAATCAGAGGAAAGGCTTCCGGTTACTTTCTCTGACAGGACTGGAATGACACAAATTATTCCATTTGACATAATAATAGAAGACTTATGGGCTTTATCAGAGCAGACAATAATTGATTTCGGAGACCCAAGCATATCACATCAGAACTGCATTGACCAGAAAGCATTACAGTTTGATTCATGTATTCCAAACGAATTATTCAGAAACAACATAAGCCAGTTTATTGATTCAAGAAAAGTGATTTACAAGAAAGACAACAAAAACCCTAACGGAAAATACTGCGGAGACACTGACACAATAACACAAATAATTAACAGCAAAATAACAGATGAATCAGGGGTTGTGATAAACTTCAGCATAGAAGACGGGGATAAAATAAAAGTTTCAGTGGACAAAACAAACCTGACAGTCAATCCGGGAAAGATTTCAGGAACACTGCAGATGAGATTATCCAGAGTCAATCCATTAGAAACAAAAACAGTTACAATTCCTTTTTCAATTGAATTATGCAAAGACGTAAAGCCACTGACAGCAGAACAAAAAATATGCAAAGAAGATGCAGAAAAAGAGCAAAAAGTTGAAGACATTATATCAGACACAGGAAAAGACATTAACATAAAAATACAGGAATTGAAAATCCAGATAAAATCAATTTGTGCAGAAATAACAGACGAAGAGATTCAGGCAATAATAGATTCATTGCTTGGCGAAACAATTTCAGATGAAGTCCAGGCATGCAATTCCGATGCAGTGACAGGAAAAACCGCATTAGAAAAATATGGTTTGGATAAAATAAAATTAGACTGGAACTGGGATAACATTGCATTCAATGAATGTGATTCAGGAAACACTTACTGTGACTCAGCACAGTTGGCAATAGAATTAAACAAGAAAGCAGAAAAAATTGATGCATTACAGGCAAAAGAACTTGCAGCATTATGCCAGGGATACTGCGAGATAAGGAATTCAAAGAATTTATTCAGGTTTTTGATTGACCAGACAAAAATAAAAGACGACATTACAGGCACAACACAAATATTCTTCATTGACAGCGGGTATTCAGTTATTGCAGGAAAAAAATTTGAGGGAACAAAAGTTAATTTAGACATTAAAACAATAAAAGATGTACTTGAATTCGGATTAAATGCAGGGAACGCAAAAACAATTACAGGAGAAATTGACAGGATAATTACCGCAATGCAGGCTGATTCTTCAATTGACGAGAAAGCAGTTTTAGGCGAAGTTGATGGGACAAAAATAACCAACAAAGGAAAATTAGAGGCAATTGGGGCAGACAGGATAGAGGGAAGCGCAGACAAATACGCAATAACTTTTAATGAGTACAAGGAATTCAGGAACAGATTAAAAGCATGCGCTGACTCTGACCCGAATGCAATTTCATGCGAAATGAACAAAATAAAAGGCCTTGGGCCAGTTTTCATTGACCTGGAATTCCTCAGGACATTACAGCAGGAAATCGTATTCAAGACAGGGGTAAGGAATATTGAAATTGTTTCAGAAGAAAACAGGATAAAAATAATGAAAGAAGGAAAAACAAGGGCAACAGCTTTAATCGGAAAAACATTAGAAGAATTCTATAACGAAAACATTGAATTCACTTCATACTTAAAAGAAGACGGAATTACAGCAGACTTCAAAACAGACTTTAAAACAGAGTACACAAGAGAAAATTCTTTCTTTGAGAAATGGAGCTTTGACAAAGAAAGACTTGATTCAGGAAAATACAAAGTATTCTTTGACTATGACTGGGACAAAAAAGGCGAAAACACAAAAGTTTCACTAACAAAACAGGAAAGCCTTTCAGAAGATTTCAGGCAAAACTATTTGTTCAGCACTCCGTTTGACGGAAAAGTCGGAGTAACAGACGAAACAAAAAGAACAGGATATGGAACAGAATACGGTGCAGACCCGACAGTAAAAAACATTTACCTGACAGAAGAAAACGGAATGGAACTAAAAACCAATTCAATTAACAGTGCACTAAAAAAATTAACCAACACAGAAAAAACAACAACATTTGAACAGGCAAGAGAAGGAAGAATACTTTACATTAGCGGCGACAGAATGACTTTTAGCCCGTCAAAGCCAATTGGATTAAAAGCAGTTCTTGCAGGAACTGCAGGAGCAAAAGGAGTCTTTTATGACTTAATCAGAGGAGCAGCAGCAGACAACAAAATAATTGGAATAAAAGAAGAAAAAGACTTAAGCTATTTGCTTGAATGGAATTCAATTAAAGACAGCCAGCAAAAAGAATCAGGATTAAAACAAGGAAGTACATGCAGTGACACAAGATTTGGAATAATTTTCAGTTCAGACGCAAAAACAACACAAAAAACATTAAGCTTTGTGCCAGCGGACTGGGCTTACACTTTCCAGAAACACTGTAATACAGGAATAGAAGAAATGACCGGCTATAACTTTGACATTAAAGGAAAAGCAAGTGAAACAGACCTGCCTGACACAACAAGCTTTAACTCTGAAGTACCGGCAGAAATAGCAAAAAATACAAGCATAAAGAAATGGATTGAAGAGATTGAAACAGGAACAGTTTGTTTTGTCCCAAGCACAAGCAAATTTGAACTGCAGTGGAACAAAGAAAAATTATTGAATGAAATGAATTAAAGGAAAAAAAGGTGAGGGAATGGCAGTAAAAGATTTTTATTTGAGCCTGGAAGACAAATACTATGAAGTAATTGAAAAAATAAATAAAGTAATTCCAATACAAAAAATAACCGACCCCATAGACAAAATCATTCCCTCTTTTATGGTGTTAATCGGAATAATAATTTTAATACTTTTATTCAGCATACTAGCAATAACAGGAACAGGTTTAGGCGAAGAAAAAGATTTAAGCTTTAAGATAGTCAGCGAAGAAGGCCAGGCAATAAGCCAGAGTACAATAGAACTTACATTCAATGAAAAAACAACAACCCTTACAACAAATGCTTTCGGCAAAACAGATAAAATCAAGGTGCCGTTGAATTCAACTGTTGTATTTGAAATAAAGAAAACAGGCTTTGAAACAAAAACTGATTCATTCAAGTTCGCTGAAGCAGGAGAAAAAACAATTACTTTAAGCTCAGGAGCTGCAACAGCACAGGGAATTAAAAGGACAATAAAATTGTATGACAGCACAAACAGAAGCGAGTTAATCACAGGAAAAACTTATACAGTATCATTTTCATGCAGCAATCCAGAAGCAACCCCGCCGTCAAGAATAACTATTTCAAACGGTTCAGGAGAAGTAATCGAGCCATCAGACTGCGGTGAATTAACTGCTTCAGTTACAGGAAACCATTCAGAAAGCGTTTCAGTTTCATTGTCTGAGCCGACAAACAAAATTTACCTTGATTCATTAGTACAGACAAGCATTCTGACAGTTGAAGTTGAAAACCAGAATGGAACAGCATTAGACGGAATAAAAGTAAATGTTTATGCAATATATGAAAACAATTCTAATCCCAGTTTCACTGACAGCTCTTACACTTTCAGCGGCCAGGCAGAATTCGAATTAGACAACGGGCAATACAAAATAACTGCTTTTGATGAAACAGGAACATACTATGAAAAAAGCAGGACAATTTATTTCAGCGGAAACCAGAGCACAGTAATTTCACTTGAAAGAGCTGTTCCAGAAGGAGGCTATATTTCAATTAAAGCAACAGACAAAGACACTAAAAGTGTTCTGCCAAACACAAAAATAACATTGTATTCAGGAAATGAATCATTAGAGGAAAGAACAACAAACTCTGAAGGAAAAGCAGAATTTTATGTTAAAAACAAGACAGCAGTTTATGATGCAGTAATAGACAACGAACAATACATAGTGAAAAGAGCAACAGGAATTTCAGCTGACGGAACAACAATTACAGTTGAATTAGAAAAGTTTACAGGCACAAATGCAGGAACATTAAAAGTTAAAGCAGTTTCAGTTGAAGGAACAAAAGAAAAGCCTGTAAGAAATGCAAGAATTGCATTGTATTCAGTTGAAGAAGACGAAATATTTCTGGCAGGAGTCAGCGAAAAAATAACTGACACAAACGGTTCAGCTGAATTCACTAAAATAAAAAACGGAACATACAGGGCTTTTGCCTACAAAGGAACTTCTTCTGGCTGGAGTGACGAAACATTATATGACAGGAGAAACCAGGATGAAATAGAATTGATTGCAACAATGATTATTCCTGATGGGACAGTAAAACTCCAGATAATTGATGCAGAAAAAAACACTGTTGCATTTGCAACAGTAACCTTTTACGAAGAAGGAACATTAAAAGAATTAAAGGCAGACAAAACTGATTCCAACGGAAGCATTGAATTCAAGACAAAAGCAGACAAAAAAGTTTTCTTTAAAGTAGAAAAACCTGATTTCATGAATTATTATAGTGTAAGCTACCCGGTGTTTGGTTCAACTGAAGTTCAGGAAACAATTGAATTAATTCCAAAAAAAAGAATGGATGCACCTGAAATAAAAATAGCAGGAGTATTCAAGGGAAACGAATTAGTTGAAGACACAATGTTTTCTGCATTAGAAGCAGGAGAAGAATACACTGTAAGAATACAATTTATTGTGCCGGAAAACAGGAATTATGAAAGTGCAGGAATTCATTTCAGAACAGGAAACGACTTATTCATGGAAAACGACAACATTTTAATAAAAACAATTAATGCACCGAATACAATCACAACAAAATACACTTTGTTTGATGAAAGCAATTTAAATGACTCAAAGAAAAGCAGCACCCAAGGAGACGCAAAATGGTTTAATTCATCCTGGCTTGTGCCAAAAGCAGGAGTATACAATATTGATACAGTAATAAAAGTAAAAGAAAATGCTTTGCTTGGAGAAGAAATAAAATTAAGGTTCAGAGGATACGGAAAAACCGGTTCACAGACAGAAAGAGACCCGACAGACGTAAGTGTTAGTTCCTCAAACGAATTAAATGCTGCAACAAAAGAAAAAACTTTTACTGTAGGCACAAATGTATTGTGTTCAGAAGAATTCTGTTTCAGTGCAACAATAACTGACTTAAAAGAAGACATTATAAGAAATGTTTCAGGCTCTTACCCAACAAAAATACTGCAAAAATATGAACTGCAGTTTAATATACTGAATAATGACAAAAGCAGGAAACATTATGCTGCAAGAATTCAGTTGAAAAATGAAAATGAGATGCTTAACTTTTTAGACTATAGAATAAGGAATGCTGACTCTTTAACCAGAAGCGGGACAGCTGACTCAAGCGAGACTCCGTGGATTGACTTAGGGGACTTTGACCCGAACACAACAATTAACGCAACAGTTGAATTCATTACACAGGAAACAAAAACAGGCAGCATTTTAATCCAAATTGTTTCAAGCCAAGAAATAGTTTTTGAAAAAACAATCCAAATAGAAGTTGAAGCGCCAAAAACTTTCAGAATAGAAGTTGACCCAGAAAAAATCCCTTCAAACACAACAAACTCAGTTGAAATAACAGTATTCAACGAAGAAAACGATGTTGAAGTAGAAGACGCACAAATAAAAATAATTGACAGGTTTGATGATTTAATAGCAGGGCCTGTTCTTACAGACCACTCAGGAAAAGCTTTAATTGAAATTCCAGGCCAGACAGCAGACACAAAATTAGTTGTAAGAGTGGAAAAACAGGAATTCAAGGTATTAGAACAAGAACTTGCAGTTGACGACAAAATAGTTGAAATCACTCCGGATAAAATAGGAATTGTGTTGAACACTAAAACAAATCCCTCTGACACAATTGCATTAAAAATAAAGAATCTGCTTGACTTTGACATAGAATTAAGTGAATTAAAGTTTTCAGGAAACTTCAGGGATTTATTGGATGAAAAAGCAATGAATGCCTGGATGGAAACAAATTACGGCAACATAATTATTCCATCAGAAATAACAAAAGAAATTGAAGTAAAAGGAATCCTCACAGAATACGCAAAAACAAGGCAGGAAAGAGATACAGTTGACTTAGACTTTGAAATGGAGTTCACAAACGGAACAGCTGTCTGGACAGAAGAACTTCCTGCAAAAATTACTGTTGGAATCGGCGGAGAAGTAGACGACCCGAATTGCTTAACTTTAGAGGCAAAAGAATGGAAGACAACAACAGAAGGAATAAAAGTAAAAATTGATTTCGGAATAGAAAACTCATGCACAATCAACGGAGAGCCAATAGAATTAAATGACTTGGAAGCAAAAGTTGACTGGAAGTCAAACCACATTGGAAGCTATACTTTAACTTTTGAAGGAAACCCAGTTGAATTAAGATCAGCTTACTACAAAAAATTAACTGACTTAATGCAGAACAGAATTTATACTGCAACACTTGCATTTGAAGTCAACGGCGGAGTAAACGGAACAGCAACAGCAGACATCAGTGTAAGAGCAAGAAACCCATTAGACGGAAAAGACGAGTTCATTGAAGACAAAATCCACACAGAAATAAAAGCAGTTAATTTAGAGGACTGCATTAAATTCTCTAACACAGAATTAAGCATTAAAAGAGGAGAAAAAGCAAACTTCACTGTTTCAACTTCAGGCTGCGGAAGCAATGTAAACTTTTCTTTTGATTCAGAAAAAGAACTGAAATTAAGCAGGACAGCAATTACTTTAGGCTCAGAAGAAACCAGCCCTGAAATAACAATTGATTCAAGGGACGCATTCACCGGAAGATATATCATTAAAGCAGAAGCAAAAGGAACTTCTCTTGCAACAAAAACACAAATACAAAACATTTTTGTGACAGTATACGATGACACCTGCGTGCAATTAAGCAGGTATGAGTTTGACATCTATGATGACATAGACAACCCATATGACGGCTATGACACAGCACAGATATACAATTACTGTGATGAAAAAACAGTTAATGTAACAATTGATTTGCAGGACCTTACACTTTCAATGAGAAAAGCATTATTGCCTGCAGTAATTGCATTCGGGGTAGCCACTGCAGTGCACAAAAAAGACGACAAAAAAAATCCAGCTTCTGGTGTTCCAAACCCTGAAACTACAGTTCCTCCAACAGGAGGAAAGGTAATTCTTGCACACGATACTCCAACAGGTTATGGCATTATCCCAGGATTAGACTTGCTTTCAAATATTGGCGGATTAGACAAGATTTTAAAAAGCGTTTTCGGCACATCAAACCCTTTTGCAGTATTCGGAATAACTTTTGCTGCAGCAACATTATACGATTATTTTACAGCAGACGACATGCAGTTCAAGGCAACAGCAAACGACATTACAGTAGACAACATCAAACTGTTAGACGGAATAAAATATTCAACAACAAAACAAGAAGTATTGGATACAGACATCGGATTGGTTTTAGAGGGGCCGTTTGACTGCTTTGATTCAATTGAAAACAAGACAATAGACTGCTGGGATTTAACTTTTGTCAATGAAAACGGAATCACACAAGAAGACGAACAAACCCCGATAATGAAAATACTTAAAACAGAGTCAGCTGAACACTTCTGGGAAACACAGTATAACTCAGATTACTTTAACAGGAATGACAGTTTCTTTGAAAAATTAACTAAAGGAGCAGACTATGACTTTGAAAGAGGGTTAAAAGAATTAACAGACAAAAAGGATTACATCAACCAATACAACAGATTGCAATTTAATTCATTTAATCCAGAAGATGATGTTTCAGGCACACAAAATGCTTTTGGCTCATGCTCTATAGGAGAATTAACTGGCGAAACAGGGGAAAATGCTTTGCCAAAAATAAAGCTTGAATGGAGATGGAGCGGAATTCCAGAAAACGCATGCGATGAAACAAACAACAGCTATATTTACTGTGATGCAACACAGTTTTCGATTGAAGTACTCCAAAAAATAGATGAATTAACCCAAAGATTAGAAAATTCAGGTATTACCTGCACAGACAACTGTAGCACTCTAAAGTTATCAGAGTTAATCCAGAAAACAGAAGAAACAACTCCTGTAAGCCAAAAAGAAAGGTTAATGGAATTAGTCGGATTTAATTCTTTTTTAATAGTTGACGGCTACAGCACAGACTTCCAAAAAGACTTCCACGACTACGCAGTTAACACAGCATTCTTTGATGCACCGACAACATACTATAATGAACAAGACCAGACTGGAATAGGAAGATACTTTAAAGACAGTTCATTGTTTGAATTTGATTACGCCGGAGCACCGAATGCACCATTACAGGAACCAGGATTATATAAAGTTGGAATAGACATTTCTTTTAACGACAATTCATGGAATTTATTCAAAGGCAATACTCCAAACGCAAAAATAACAATTTCAATGGACAAGCTTAGAACCGCAAAACCAAATTCTCCATTATATTATCTGCCGTTTGACGGAGAAATAGGAATTAATTCAAGCAATGGAAGAATTGGATATGGATTGGACTATGAAAACACTGAAGGCCAGCAGATAAGAATTAATGACGGTTCACACTCAATTAAGACAGTGCCAATGGCAGTGGCAGACCCAACAGAAAAACTTAAAACAGTTTATTCAACTGACTTCAAGAAAAGCAATTTAGACGACAGGGGAAAAATAATGCAGTTTGAAAGGACTTCAACAGGAACAAAATTAACTTATACTCCTTCAGTTGCAACACCAGTAATACTTGAAATAGACAGGCCGGAAGAAAACCCTTCAGAAAACGCTTATGTGTTTTACTCAATTTCAGTTGACGGACAGTCCCAGAACACCGGAAGCGAGGGAATAACAAAATGGAGTGGCATTGAAGCAAACTGCAAAGACTTTTTGGACAGAAGTTCACAGGATTATATGGAAACACCAGATATACATGGATTAAGCAATGAAGCAAGCTATGCGCAAATCACACAGAATAAGGCAACAGCTTATGGCTGGGTGTGGAAGAGCCCGGTTAGAACCGGAAAATTCTGGTTAGAGACATTAATCTTTAGCCCGTTAAATTCTCAGACCAGAATGAATTTAATCAGTGCAGGAGACAATGCAAGAATTTTCACTCCAAGCGATGAAGCAACAATAACCCAGCAGACTGGAACAAGCCAGTTCGTTGAATTAAACGGAGTAACAAGCTTGGAAATAACTTCACTGCAGAAAATACTTGACTTGGTTAAATCAGAGGACGTTTGCGTAGGTGGAATAGGAAACTCAAGTTACTCTTACTTTTTCTGGAACCCGGAAAAAGTTGATGACTCAATTAATTCAGTGAAAGCCTCGCTTAAAGCAGGGGAAAACTGCATAACAAAATGATTCAATTATCTGGGCTTTTTTGCAGTTAACTGCATTGGAGCCCCTCTCAGCGAATACATTCTATAAGCAGTATATTTTGCTGCCTTGTCTTCTGTCAGGTTTCTAGAACCCCATCTCTCAGCAGTTCTTACTTTCAGGCCTGCTTCTGCTAATTCTTTTATTGCCAGCTTATAGTGGTCAGTTGTTATAGTAAGTGTGCCTCCTGGTTTCAGTGAACGAAAGACTTCAGAAAAAAGCATTTTCCTGTATTCTATATTTACAGGAAGTTCATTGACTGAATCAAAAAAAGGAAAATTATCCATATTAATAATCTGCTTTGAACTGGATTCAACAAGCTTTAATGCT
Organism: archaeon; assembly: GCA_043819075.1. GTDB lineage: Archaea > Iainarchaeota > Iainarchaeia > Iainarchaeales > 1-14-0-10-31-34 > 1-14-0-10-31-34. Next base: position 12,038 of record JBDRFE010000022.1, on the reverse strand, counting down.
TCCAATGCATCAGCCCTGACAAAAAACAGGTTAGGAACTTTCCTCAAAACAATCCTGGATTTAACAGAAGGGTTTTCAGTATCAACCGCAACAAAAATCCTGTCAGGGTTTTCCCTTGCATATTTTATTGTTCTTTCTGCCCCAGAGCCTGCACCCAAGTCAAGTGCAAAAGCTTTAGCAAACTTTTTTCTTGCTTTCCTTGCTTCAGAATCAGAGAGCTTTTTATCGTGCTTGCCTAAATACGAGTCACTTTTAGAAATCCTTTTTCTCCCTATTTTCCCCAAAAAAGGCTTTTTATTTGTCCCAACTAAGTTGCCTTCAATGTCAACAACAATGTATTTGAATAAATTCCTTAGCTTAACTATTCTTTTATCTTTTGAAACAAACAACGAATGGCCTAATTGTTCAGTAGCGTGAACGACTTCCTTGTTTCTTTTTTTTGTAACAAATACTCCGGCTCCAATACCTACTGCGCCTATGGCTTTTGAATACCAAGGTGGAAAAATAATATTGCCTGCCCCAACAATTACCAGTGCAATCGACTGCGCTTTTGCCCCCCTGAAAGCAAGGATAAAAGAAATATCGCTTTTTATTTCACTAGGCAAAGAAGTATATTTCAAAACTTTTCTTTTTTCACCCCTCCAAACCAGCTTCCTTAAAGGTTTGAATCTTAGAGTTTTGCCTAAAAAGGCTCTTGTTTTCTTTGAAGCTTTAAAGGAAGCCTTAGCTAAAGCAAAACGCATTTTTCCTGCAGAAAAGTTTTTCATAAAAAGAGTACGCACTGCAAGTTTAAAAATTTTTTGAACCAAGACAAACAATTAAATATAAATAAAGGCATATTATTCAATAGCTAAAGTATACATTAACAGCTGGAAAAAACAGAGGGGTTTTGTTGGGATTAAAAGACTTTTACCTGAAAGCAGAAGACAAGTACTATGAACTGCTGGAAAAAATTGATTCAAAAGTACCAATAACAAAATTAACTGATGCAATTGATTCAATTGTGCCGTCTTTTGCAGTATTAATTGTTTTAGTATTGCTGTTGCTTGGGTTTTTGTTTGTTCCATTGATTACAGGAACACAAGATTATTCTTTTACAATAACAGTTAAAGACCCGCAGGGAAAAAAATTAAGCGGAATACAGGCAAGCGTTTTCCTTGGCACAGAAGAACAGTCTTTAACAACAGACTCTGAAGGAAGAATTGAGTTAAAAGCAGGCAAAGGCACTCAAATAAAAATAAAAATAAATGAAACAAGGTTTGAAGAAATTGAAAAAACTTTTGTTTTAAACCAAGATAAACAGGAATTTTCAGTTGAATTAACTGAAATAACTTCTGGTCCGACACAAGCAATTTTAAGGTTCACAGACAAAAACGGCAAATATATTACTGGAAAAGAAATTACTATAAGATTAAGCTGCAGGAATTCAGCTGTAACCCCAAGCCCTTCAGTTGTAAGGGATTCAGACAAAGACGGGGAAATAACTGTAAGCATTCCAAGAAACTGTGAAGTATTATTAGTTGATTCAGTTGAAGTCCAAGGATATGAAAACTGGTTTGGCAGCATTAATTCAGGAGTAGAAACAATAAGCCTGCAGGGAATTGATTCAGGAGAAGCATTAGGCGATTTAAGGGTTATAGTAAAAAGTGTTCAGGGAAATTCATTGAATGGAATTGAAGTCAGCTTAAAAAAAGGCAATACAACAATACAAAAAGAATTCACTGACTCAGGCATGGCAGAGTTCACTGGAATAGAAACAGGAAGCTATGATTTGTTGGTACAGGACCCGGCAAGCAATTTTGAGACAAAAAAAATTTATGCAGTTGAAATAGAACAGCAGACAGTAAACGAAAGAATAGTTGAATTAGAGCTGACAAAAAAAGGCACACTAAAAGTAACAGTAAAAGACAAAAGCACTAATTCAAGAATCAAGAATGCGAAAGTTGTAATAGAAGATGAAACAGGCGAAGTAATAGGAGAAAAAGATTCAGGGGAAAACGCTGAAACAATTGAATTCGCATTGTATTCAAAAGGCTCAATTACAGTAAAAGCTTCAGCAAACGGCTATCTTCCTGAAACACTGGAAACAGAATTTAATGCAGACAAAGAAATTGAAATAAAATTAGAGAAAGCAACTTCAGCTAACAGCGGGAAACTGGTAATAACAGTAATAGACGAAGAAGGAAAAAAAGTTGCAAACGCAAGAATAATGCTCAAAAACGAGGACGGAAGCTTATTGACCGAATACCCGGAAAAATTCTCTGACGCAAAAGGAACAGTAAAATATTCCGGAATAAAAAAAGGAATTTATTTTGCTTACGCAGAAAAATACCCTGCTTCAGGGCTGTCAGAACAATTTGAAATAACCCTGACAGAAGAAACAGAAGTTGAATTAAAGTTAGTTATAGGAAAAGCCGTACTGAAATTAACGACAATAGATAAAGACGGGGTTGCAGTTCCGAATACAAGAGTTAAAGTGAAAAGCATTGATGAAGAAAAAGAATTCACTTTAGACGCAGGCGGAACAACTTCAATTGAAATAAAAGCAGACAAAAGAGTGCACTTTGAATTCTATGACCCGAAAAACGTTTACGCAAAATATGTGACAAAAGAATACCAGTTGTTTCCCAAAGACTATGAAATAACAGCAATACTGGAGGAACAGATTTCAGGGGAAAACTTGTGGGTGGAATTAAAAGGAGTTTACTTTAACGAAGAAAAACAGGACACTCTTGCAGGAGGAAAAAAATATTCCGCAGTAATAAAACTGTTTGTTCCCGCAGGAGAAAGCTATCAGACAGCAGGAATTCATTTTAGAACAGGAAATGACTCAAACCCTTTTATTGAAAACGATATTGTGTGGATAGAAAAAATTAACGCACCGAATGCATCAAAAATCAAGGGAAAAACATGGAATCCAAAAACAGGCCAGAACACTGACTTTGATTCAGATAATTCTGCTTCAGCTAACGCAGAAGCAAAATGGGCTAATATTGTCTGGAATAATGTAACTCCCGGGGTATATGAAGCAGAAATAGAATTAAGGGTAAAAGAAGAAGCAACAGAAAATGATGTAATTGCATTAAATTACAGGGCATGGGGAAAAGGCACAAGATATTATTATTTTCCAGCAGACAATGAGCTTGGAACAAGCTCTGGAACAACCACAAAACAAGGCTTGTATGCAGAAACATTACAGGAAGAATTCAACACAGAAGATGAAGTTCCTTTTTGCATGGAAAACAATTTATGCTTAAGAAAACAAAAGCTTACAGACAAAATTGAAGAGCCTTTTTTGATTCAGAAAAAACTTGCATTTGAAACAAAAACAAACGGAGTATACGAATACTCTTTTGAAATAACAAATAATTCTTTGTCAGTTTACGATGAACCGGAAATAATAGTAAAATTAATTGACTCTTCAGAAGAAGAAACAGCTAATGCAGAAATCTCTTACTATGAAATAAAGACAGCTGAAGGCCAGACAAAAACAAACACTTCAGTGAATTCGCCAAAAACAGCCGGAATTTCTCTGGGAAGATTTGGAAGGCAGTCAGTAATACAGGGAACAATTGGCATTAAAACAAAAAATGCCGGAAGAATTTTTGTTAACCTATCAGTTTATGAAAAAACCAACGGAGGCTCAGACAAAATTTTTGACAACACAAAAACAACTGAAATAAAAATCAAAACAGGAAAAGAAATACAATTAGAGGTACTGCCTGAATTAATTCCTGCTTTAGTTGAAACTCCAGTAACAGTTGAAGTGAAAGATGAGCAAGGAACAGAATTAGATGAAGCAGTAATTAAACTAAATGTAATTGAAGTCGGAAACAAAAGAATTACAATTGCCTCAAAGAAAACAGGAAGAACAGGGGAAGCGGAATTCATTGTTCCTGCATTAGAGCCAAAAACAAGAATAGAGTTTACAGCAGAAAAAATCGGCTTTGAAACAGCCTTAAAAGAAATTGTTTTGACAGAAGAAGTGTTTGAATTAGAGCCAGAAATAATAAATGAAACACTGAGCGAAAGAGATAATCCTTCAGTTACAAAAGAAATTACTGTAAGGAATTTGCTTGAAAAAGAATTAACCATCAGCAAAATCAGTTTGCTGAACAAAAAAGGATATTTTGAGGACTTCATTAATTTAGAGAAAATGAATGCAGTATTTAATTCATTTAAAGGAAGAATTATTCCAGGAACACCACAGGAATTCGTGGAACAGATTTTTAAGGCAGAACTGCAGAACGGGTTGCCGGAAAACTACACCAGCTCAGCTGAAGGGCTGCTTACAATAAAACTGAAAAACCAAGAATTTGATGCAGTTTACTCAAAAGATGTTGAAGTAAAATTAAGTTTAGGGTTAGGGGCAAGAATAGAAAATGATTCTTGTTTAGAGATAGTCTCTGGAGAAACAAATTTTTCAAGGCAGACAACATCCCAGCCTGTAATGCTTTCATATTCAATTGAAAACAACTGTATTGACAGGACAGGAAGAGCAATCAAAATAAATGATTTAAAAGCAAAAGTTGAATTCAGTGCCAATGGAAAAAAGGGAAATGTTTCTCTTGGAATGAAAGGCGTTTCACACGAACTCAAAACAAGCGAGTTCACCCAGTTTGCTTCAAGCGTGAATTCAAGAGAAGAAATGATTGCAACACTAACATATACTCCTGACACAGAATTAACAGGAGAACAGGGAATAACAGAATTTAATGTAATAATTGAAGCAGAAATAAATACTTCTTCAGGCAAACAAACAATCCAGACAGACCCTTCAATAATAAAAGGAAGAATTGGAAACGTTGATTTATTGGAGTGCATTGAATTTGACCCAGCGCCAAAAGTCGGCACAATAATTGAAAAAGATTCAGATGAAGGAAACTTTTCAGTAACAAACAACTGCGGAATGGAAATAGAATTAAGGTTCTGCGATTCAGACCCGAGATGCGCAGGAGGAACAGAAGGAGGAATAACTGTTTCACCAAACACAAGTGTTTCAGCTTTAAAGATAAGAACAGGGCAGAATAATTCAGAGCAAATTACAGTCAAAAGAACAAGCATTCCGGGAATATATGGAATAAAAATTGAGGCAAGAAACCAAGGCTCTTCCTGGAGGGAAATAAATACAATGGATGTATTAGCTGAACCAAATTCAGGGCATTATTTTAGCTTAAACAATTACACTATTGCTGTGCCGGAAAGAAATGTTCCGGATATAATTGAATTATATAATGAAAGATTATTCACTAATGTTGATGTTGATGCAAGCAATTGTGTCTGGGAAACCGCACAAAAGAGTTCATTCCTGAAAAATATTGGTAATTCTTTTATTTCAGGGGCTGGAACGTTTGGGACAGTGGTTTTATACACTTTAATTGCAGCAGGACCAGTCGGATGGGCTACTGCAGGAATACTGGCAGGAGTAACTTTTGTAGTAAACTTTATTGGTTGTATAACAGGTCTTTTCTGTGACGACCCATGCGATGACAGAACAACAGCACCAATGTTAGACTATTTAATTAATTTAAGCGCAGGAGCTAAATCAATTAATCCAATTCCGGACAGGAACCCGCCAAATTTAACTGGCATTGACTTATCTATCAGGGGAATTGAAGTAAGCTGGGATTTTGAAGAAGCAATACTAATATACTTAAATGGCCCTCCTGGAAAAGAAATTCTCCCGTTAATGTTTGAAAAAAACACTAATCAATACGATAATATAAGACCAACTTATGGAATACTGACAGTTAATGCAACAGAACACAATCAAACAGCAAAATTAAATGTGCCGGGAAAAGATGATGACAGGGCAGATGATTTAGTTAATTTTGGTTTGCCTGACAAGTATTCTGGCGACGATGATAATCCTAATTATAAAGACTACACAGAAGTTCAAAGAAAATTCCATGTAAGGGCAGTAACACAAAGATTTATTGAAGAAATTCCTCCACTTTACAGAAGCCTTGACTGTGTTAAACCAACAGGAGAAATAGGCGGAACAGGAGAAAACGCTTTGCCTAAAGTGAAATTAAACTGGGAATGGAGCGCAATTGCATTAAATGAATGCGAGCAAACAAATACAAACTATGTTTACTGTGATTCAGCGCAGTTCACTGTAATGCTTAACAAAAGAATTCATGCAATAGATGAATTCATGAAAGAAAACGGTTATGCTTTTTCCTGTCCAAAAAATGCTGTAGAAGAACTGGCAAGCAATCAATGGGAAGAAACAAAAATCAATATAGTAGAAGAAGGAAAAATAGGAATAAAAGAAGTCAATGTTGAAACAAATGATGAAACAAACAAAACAAAAATTTCAATAATAATAGAAAACAAAACAGAGATTTCAATGTCAGTTGATGTTAAAATAAACCTGACAATACCAGAAGGAGTTGAATACACAGGAGAAATCTCTTGCATTAAACCAACAGGAAACATTTCTTCTGGTTCAGAAAAAGAAGTTTTCTGCGAATTTGAACTGCCTGAAAAAGAACAAGTGTATATAATACAAGCAAGCCACTTGCCAACAGAAACAGGTGCTTTAACAAATCTTGAATTATTTGATCCAAATACTTCCACTATTTATTACAGACAAGCGATTGAAGAAAGCAGGTGCTGGGCCGGAACAACAACAGAAATAATGGCAGAAGTATTTCCATTAAATCTTTACTTAAACAAAACAGACCTTTTAACAGGAAAATACGTTACACAGGATTCAGTTAAATTAAACGGAACAACAGTTTATACTGAAAGCCCTGAAATCAAAAACATCATAGAAGAAATAAAAAATTTAAGCCATTTTAACGCGTATTTAATGAAAGACGGTTTCAGCGAGGACTTCAGACAAGACTTTGCAGAATACTATGAAACACAAGCTTTCTTAGAGGGAGCAACCTGGTTCACTGACTCTGATTCAGCAACAAAAAACAATGAGTTAGCAGAATACTATAAAACAGGAAAAATTTCTTTTAACAGAAAGTATCTGAATGAAAGCGGGTTTGCATTGCCAGAGCCAGGATTATACAGGATTGATGTAAGCATTAATTATTCAGGGGATAAATGGAATTTGTTTGAATCAAACGGAACACCTAAAGCACAGATAAAAATTGAATTCACCAGGCTTGCAACCCCAGACGCTGACTCAATATTTTATTACATGCCGTTTGACGGAAGAATAGGAGAAAAAAACGGGGTATTCCATAGAACAGGCTATGGAACAGGATACAATAATCTCAGAGAAAAAGAACTCAAAGTGAATTCAGAAATAACATTGTATCCAAGCGATAACTCAAGCACTCCGTTAAACAATATTTCAGTTGAAAAAAATGATTCTCTAATTGAAATGAATTCAAAAGAAGAAACAAGGGGAAGCATTTTGAATCTGAATTATGACGGAGAAGAAATCCAGATGAAATTTTATCCGTCAAAAGCAACTCCGGTTGCAATAAAAATGTTCCACGAACAAACCCCAACAACACAAAACCCTTTCAGTTATTTTTACGGAATGCAGGAAGAACAAACTCCGATTCTGGCAGGAAATGACAGGCTGGGTTTCTGGAACGGGTTAGGGAGATGCAGGGACTTTGAAGGAAGCTTTTTGCAAAATTACGCCAGATGGGACAGCAAAACACAAAGCAATGAAGTTTCAAACTACCAGAACTTGTATTCAATTAAATGGAATAATGCAGTCAAAGGAGGAAACACTTTTTTGAAAACAGTTTTTTACACCCCGACTGAAAGAAACATAAGGCTGAAATTAAATACAGGAAGTTCAGTTCAGAATGCATGGTTTTACACAGCAGATGAACTGAATTCAGGGCTGGTTTCATTGAACGGAATACAGGGAATGCAGTTCAACAGTTCTGGCAGCGAAGACTACTTAAAAAACATTGAAAACGTTTTTGAGTTAGTGAAAAACGGCACAGCATGCATTTCACAAAATAATGCTTCAATGAAAGTTTACTGGAATGAACAAAACTTATTCAGGCAGTCAGGAAGCAAGCAAAGCATTAATGATTTAGAGGATTCTTTGATTGCAGGAACAGACTGCATTAACTGAAACCAAATCATTTTAAATAAAAAAAAACATTATTTAATCATGGAACCATCATTAATTGCATTTCTTTTCATAAGCGAGTTCTTTGCAGACATAACTCTGGCATTAAAGATTTTTGTCTTAATTGCAATTGTTTCTTTTATTAAAACAAACATGGGCACAGGGCCTTTTGCAGTAATCTTAATGGCAATAGCATGCTATTTTGTAATCTTTGACCAATGGAAATTATTCGGCGGAATCTACATCTTATATGTTTTATTTTTCATGGGTTTAGGGCATTTGATGGTGGACTTCTTTTTTGTCGGCCAGCATGCTGGTCCTAGTGACGCACAACAGATGAGCCATATTCCAAGCCACAACATGCCTAAGAGGATGATGAGATGAACCAAAAAGGCGGGCTGATAATGATAATCCTCATATTATTTGTTATTGTGGCAATACTTCCATGGGTTTTAATGTCAATTGTTCCTCAGGCAAAAATTTTAGTGCAGTTAATCCTTGTATTCACTTTATACACTACTGTAAGAGGCTATTTAGGCTCCGGGCCGCTAACTTTAATAATTTCGGGAATACTAATATATATTTTAGTAATCAAGTACGCGGCAGTCTCTGCAGGAGCATTTTCTTTGATGATTGTAGTGCAGATTGGAGTGAGTTCAATGTTAATCTGGGGAACAAGTTTTTTTATGACAAAATTCGGGGGCAGGCGCTAAATGAACACAATAATTTTTTCAACTCTTGCACCTGATTTGGAAATAGTCCTTTCATTATTCTTTTTGGTTTGGGTTTATTCTTGGGCAAAAGGAAACCTTGGCAGCCCAAAGCTTGCAATAATTTTTGCTGCAATAGTGATTTATTTAACTGTATCACAGCACAGGGAATTAATATGGCTGGGGGTAATATTATTTCTTCTGGCAACATTTGGCAAAGAACTGCTTGAAAAATTCCTTACCTTTGAGGGGCCTTAAATGGATTTATTCAATTTAATTCTGGCAATAATTTTTTTGATGATGGCAACCCAATGGAGCGAAGAGCCATGGCTTATAATCGGAATGATTGCAATACTGATTGTTGCAATGAAAGACATGAAATCAACAATCATCTTAATTATTGCAGGAGTAGCCTTATATGTAATAAAAGACAACCTCAAAGAATACGCTTTATATGTTATAATCGGGTTGATTTTATTGGCTTTGCTTTTAGGAAAGAAAACAGAAGAAGGCCAGCCTGAAATGTTTAATCAAGGCGGATTCGGCGGCTTAATGGAAGGAATGCAGTAATGAAATTAGTTTACCTGCTGGTGCTGTTATTATTGTTTTTTGCAGCTTATTTCAGCGAATTCAGATGGATTTCATGGATTATCGGATTGCTGATATTATTGATTGTTGTTTCTGGATTATTTTCTTCAACAGTTCATGCAACAAAAACCCTTGGAAAAGAATTAACAAGAGACATGGAAACAGACATGGAAAAAGCTCATCCAAAGCCTCTCAGCTCAAAATATCTTACTTCAATAGTAAAAGAAGCAGGAAAAAAAACAGGCGAGTTTCTTGCACCAGAAGATTATTCTTATAAAGCAAAAAATCCAGTGGGAAGAATAGGAAAAGGAGCAAAAAATTTTTTGGAAGGATTAGGAGCATTATTTTCCGGCAAAGAACCATCACACCACAAAGAAGATGATGCGCATAAAGCCCACGAAAAACCTCATGCGCCTGCAGCCCATCATCATCCTGTACACAAAAAAGAAGAAAGCAACGGGCACCATTAAAAATTCATTTTTTTGTCAAAAGCTTTCTTTCTGTTTCAAGGATTTTTTTCATAATGTCATGCACTGCATTAATCTGGGCTTTAGAGTCCTTTAAATCAGATTTTATTTCAGAAATGCTTTTTTCTATTGAAGAAACTTTTTTGTTTAATTCAAAAAACGCTGAAGAAGAATCAAGTTTTTCGTGCATTAAATCAATTTTTGAATGAATTTTATCAAGTTTTTCGTCGTGTTCGTCAAGCTTTAAATGAGTTGACTGTTCTTTTAATTCATCTGACTGCTCTTTTTCAGCTAAATGGCTTTTAATCCTGTCAGAAGTCTTTTTAATCACAGAATCAATGTCATAATTCTGGCCTGAACTTTCATCTGCATCGGATTCATCTGATTCAATTGCTTCTTCAATGCCTTCTTCCACCGAATCATCTGTTTCTGCTGTTTTTTCTTCTGAAGAAACTGATTTTCCTTTAGCGCTTGCAATCAGTTCTTCTGCCTCACTTTCAGTTAAACCTAAATCAGATAAAGTGCTCTGGATTACATCATCTTCTATTCCAGAGTCAAGCATTTTTTTTATTGTTTTCACAACAACCTTTTTGTCAACCATTTAATCACATGAAAAAGTTTTTATTTTAAAATAATATCTCTATTTATATAAGAAGAACTTATTTATATTAGTTTACAAAAACAATTGAAGCTGGTTGAATGGAATTCAGGGTAAGAAACGGTCCATGGGAAAAAAGGTTTTCGGGGGAAATGGAAGGCTTTGAAGTTGAAATGCATTCAAACCCTGAAGGACTGCTATTGGTTACAGTTTTAGAAAAAGAAAACCAAAAAATAAAGGGAGCAGTAATAGAATTATTTAAAGTGTTTTTTGCTGAAGGAAGCATTGAAGACTTTATTGAAACACTGCCAAAAGAAGCAACAGTAATATTCAAGCACGAACCAAAAGAAACAATAAAGTTTTTTCTTTTAAGCTCTGCTCCAAGCTATGTAAAATACTCTGAAAACGTGTTCTGCGACGAAGTAGAAGACTTAATGCAAAAATTAAATACTTCAAGTGAAATGATGAAAGATTTTTCAAAAGCATATGACTTGCAGTTAATTGAATTAAATAAAGCACCGGAAAGAATCAAAAGCTCTTTTTTCTCTCAGCCAATGATTGTTCCAATGCTTTACCCGAAAGAAATTGCTTCAGCTGGAGGAAATGGAGAAGGAACAGAAAAAGATGTTTCAAGAATTTCAGGAAAAGGAACAGTAATGTTAGGCTTAACAAAATCAAATACAATGATTAATGAGCCATTAGAATTAATGATGAAAACAACAATTTTTGGTTCAACTCCAAAAGACAGAAAACATGTAATTCATTTGATTGCCGAAGGAGCATTAATAAGCAGTGTTCCTGTAGTGATATTTGATTGGGATAAATCTTTTCTTGGATTAAACAGGCCTAATCCTGAATCAAAAATGTTGTCTGACTATCATGTTGACTTAGAGCCAATGGGTTTTCCGGTAAAACATTTTACTTTAGAAAACATTAATGTTGATTTGAACCTGATAAGCATTAAAGGCTTTTTTGAATTAATTGGAATGAAAGAAGGAGAAGAACAATTAATGATGGCAAAACTAATAAAAGAATCAAAACCTAATTCAATTGCAGAGCTTATTGCAGCAGCAAAAAAAATGACGCCAAGAGATGAATCAAAAGTCTCAAACAAATTCAGAACAATAAGAATACTTAGTTTAATTAAACTAAAATACCCTAAATTATTTGAAGGAAAAAATGACATAAAAGAAATATCAAAGAGTTCAGGAAAAGCAATTGGAAGAGCAGGAATAATCCATTTAACAGGATTAGATGAAACAGCTTCAGTTCTTTTAGTGCATAGCATTCTAAAAGGGCTTTCATCAGAATACAGCAAATCAAAAGAAAAAATTAATTCAATGGTTTTGATTCCTTCAGCTAAAAGAATCCTTAACTCAAAAAACAATACAATTTATTCAGACGAAATAATCCAGCTTTTGGACAAACTCAAAACAGCAGGAATAGGCTTTGCTTTAAGCTCTGACAGGCCAATAGACTTAAAAAAAGAAGTAATGAAGGTTTCAGAAGCAGAAATCTTTTTGATTAACAGAAATGACGTAGGGGTAAAAGTTGCAAAAAGCAAGCAGTTCAGAATCAAGTTAAGGCCAGGCTTAAGCGCCTGCGAAGAAAAATAA
>JBDRFE010000021.1:0-6973 GCA_043819075.1 archaeon | reverse complement strand
TAAAGTTGTTGCAGAGAAGAAAGCTTGTTCCTGTAAACAAAAAACTTGTGATTGAACGGGCTTTAACAAAAAAACTTTTTCCTTTCAAAACCACAAAACATGTTCTTGAATTATTCAGGATAAATTATAAAATTGGAGGTGCAAAAATGCAAAAAATAAATGTAAATAAAACAGGAGGAAATAAAATGAAAAAAGAATTAACTGAAATAAAAACAAAAAACTTTAGTGAAGGGAGCTGTCTTTGGCGTAATAAATCTGCCTGCTGAAGATTTTCCAAGGTATTATTATAATATCCTTCCAGACTTGCCGGAAAAACTTCCTTTTCCGTTAAATCCCGGAACAAAAGAACCAATTAAAGCAAAGGATTTAGAGCCATTGTTTCCAAAAGAATGCATTAAACAGGAATTCAGCACTGAATCCTTTATTCGGATTCCTGATGAACTGAGAGAACAATACATTTTTTTGGGCAGGCCAAGGCCTTTATACAGGGCTTTTAGGCTGGAAAAAAAATTAGGTCTTCCACAAGGAATTGAAATCTATTATAAAAGAGAAGACTTAAGCCCTGTTGGCTCGCACAAGCCAAACACTGCTTTAGCGCAGGCTTTTTATGCAAAAAAACAGGGTTTTGAAAACGTGGCAACTGAAACAGGAGCAGGCCAGTGGGGTTCAGCTGTTTCTTTGGCTGCAATGTTCAATGAACTTAAAGCAGAAGTCTTTATGGTGAGAAGCTCTTTCCAGCAAAAGCCTTACAGGGAAATTTTAATGAATTTGTTTGGAGCAAAAGTTTTTGCTTCTCCGTCAGAAAACACAAGCATTGGAAAACAGCTGCTGAAAGACAAAAAAAACTTTAACGGCTCTTTGGGCATTGCAATCAGTGAAGCAATAGAAAAAGCTGTGTCAGATGAAAAAACCTTTTATTCAATTGGCTCGGTTTTAAACCATGCTTTATTGCACCAGACAGTAATTGGATTGGAAACAATAAAACAGTTTGAGTCAATAGAAAAAAAGCCTGACACAATAATCGGTTGTGTGGGCGGAGGAAGCAATTTTTCAGGTTTAGTTTATCCTTTTATGAAAGAAAAACTGAAAGGAAAACAAGACTTTGAAGTAATTGCTGTTGAACCAGAAGTAGTTCCCACTTTAACTAAAGGAGAATACAAATATGATTTCGGTGACACAGGAAAAATGACTCCATTAATTAAAATGTTTACTGTTGGTTTTGACTTTATTCCAGAGCCGATTCATGCAGGAGGCTTAAGGTATCATGGTGCTTCTCCAAGCCTTTCTTTGCTGAAAAAACTTGGCTTTCTGAATGCAGTGGCTTACTCTCAGAAAGAAACTTTTGAGGCAGCAAGATTGTTTGCTAATTCAGAGGGAATAATTCCTGCACCAGAAACAGCTCATGCAATCAAGGCGGTAGTTGATGTGGCTTTAAAGGCAAAACAAAACATGGAAGAAAAAACAATTTTGTTTAATTTTTCAGGCCATGGATTGCTGGATCTGCCTGCATACAAAAATTTTAAAGGGCTTTAAAGCCCTCTTTTTTTTTATTTTACTTTTTTGTCGTAATAGTTATTTTTTTGACTTTAATGAAATAATATGCTCCTGCAACTAATGCAGCTATTACAAGGAAAAGCCATGTCTGTCCTAACAAGTCGTCTGAATACAATCCTTTGAGTCTTGCTTCATCGCATGCACTAATATAGTTTTGAGCGTAATACATTCCGGGCCTTAAAGTCAATACTTCTTTCATCAGCCTTTCTGTTGTACCACAGTCTTTCCTGAAAAAAGCTTCAACTCCTTCCTGGAATTTTTGTCCAGTAAGCCCCTGCTCGTTTTTTACATTGATTTCATTCATGAATTCTTTTGCAAGGTTTATCGGCATAATAAAACCGATGTTCTGCACTTGATCAGAGCCAAAAGTAGCTATTCCTATTACTTCGCCTTTGTCATTGAATACCGGTCCACCGCTGTTCCCGTGGTTTATTGCTGCATCTGTCTGGATTACTTCAACATTGTTTGTCATCATTCTTCTTGCGCTCACTATTCCTGAAGTAACAGTCGGTTCTGCTGTCTGGGTGTTGTCAAAAACAATATCCATTCCTGTTCCAGGATAGCCTATTACAAAAACCGGTTCTCCTGTTGAAAGCTTGTCCGAGTCGCCTAACTTTACTGCTGGAAGGTTTTTTTGGTTTACTTTGATTATTGCAACATCTTTTCCCCAAGAAACAGTTGCTGCTTTTTCGTCTATTACCTGCCCTTTTGCTTTTAAGTCAGCTGGCCAGGCAGACTCAACAAAAACGTCTCCGGGCAAAAGCACACCAGGCATTGCATAATTGTCTACTTTTACATTGCTTAACTGCCCGTATTGGGCAATATATGAAATGAATTTTTCTGATATTGCTTTAATCACTCTTTGTTTTTGTTCTTCAGTTAAATTGTATCTGCTTGCCACATCAGAGTAAATTCCTGCCTGGATTTGCTGGAATGCAGCATTATACAGTTTGTATACTGCTTCCTGGTCTGAAACATATACTACATGAGCGTTAGTCATAATGTATCCATCCGGGTTGATTACAAAACCTGTTCCGCTCATTCCGGTCTGCACTGTTTCATCAATTTGTTTTGCTTCAATTCCCTGTAATGGGACAAACTCCAGGCTTTCAATTGCCTGGACAATTGCTTCTTCATCCTGAAGCATTAATTCTTTTTCTTCCTGAATTTCACTTAACTGCACACCTGTTCTGATATAAATGACTGTTCCCCCTGAAGCAGTAACATTCATTGTATTATTATTTGAGAAAGAAATACCAAAAGTCAGGCTCATTGGATTCTGAACAACACCATTTAATGAAAGGCTGCCGTAATCCATTGAAAGCGTTGAACCTATTACTGTAAAGCTTCCGGAATAAACATAATATTCTCCTACTTCAGGATAATTTTCCCATCCTGAAAAAATTCCGTTGCTTTTATAAGTTATTTCAGCAGTGTAATTTCCTTTATTGGAGTTTGCTGCACTGCTCCAAGTTCCTATAATTAACTGCTCTGCGTTTCCAGTGCTTCCAGTATTTCCAGTGTTTCCAGTGCTGCCTGTATTCCCTGTCTGGCCTGGAGCAGCCATTTCAAAGTCAGGGTAACTGAGTGTCCCTGTAATTGTTGTTCCAATAACCATTATTCCTGGTTCAAAAACCTGTTTTGTTTTCTGAATTATGTTTGGCTCTTTTTCAGGCCACTGCAAAGTATAAGCAAAAGCGCTTGAAACAAGAAGTATGATTACAATAAACAACAATATTTTTTTCATTAATTTCCCTCCGAAATACTTAAGAAATTGGTTAAAGTATTATTTAAGTGTTTCTTTTGGCTTTTTTCAGAGGAAAAGCAAAGCTATTCCTGCAACAGAAACAATTACTGCAAAATATTTTGTTTTGGATAGTTTTTCTTTTAAAAAAATTCTTGCAAGAAAAGAAGTAATAATTGGAGTTGGAGCAACAAGCACTGCAGTCAGTGAAGCGCCAATCAAAGAAATAGAAAAATTGTATGCAATAGAGCCGATTACCAGCAGAATTGAAGCAACAAAAGCAAAACCATTAGCTTTTTTTTCATTTACTTTTAATTCTTTTTTTGTTAAAACAGAATAAACTAAAATCATTACAAAAATAGTGCTTTCCAAAAACAATGAAGCATTAAATGGATTTAATTCCAATACAATCGGCTTGATTAAGGCAAAATAGCTTCCCCAGCCGACAAGCGTGAGCAAAGCAAAAACAACTCCTTTTTCTAATGCAAGTTTTTCTTTTTTGTCAAAAGACAAAACAATTATTGAACACAAAATCAGCAGAACAGCAATTCCTTGTGTAAATGAAAGGCTTTCCCCGAAAAAAATGACTGACAAAAAAATTGTAACCAGAAAATAGTTTTTTGCTATTGCAGTTGACAAACTGACTCCAAGCTCATTTAATGCCTTAAAGAAAAAAATTATTGCAGCGCTTCCGATTAAGCAGGTGAATAAAAAGTATGGGATTAATGGATTTGAAGGAAACCTTATTTCAGTGAAAATTAATGCAGCAATTACAACCCACAAAAAAACAAAAAAATACCTTACGCTCAGGGCATTAAACGGGTTAAGTTTTTCCAGAGACTTTTTGTCAAAAATCCCTTCAGTTCCCCATGAAAGCAATGCAATCAAAGCATAAAAAAACCCAATCATGAAATCACTTTAATTTTTTTTTCTATAAAAAACACCTGAACTAAAAAAGCAATAAAAACTATTCCTGCTAAAAGCCAGTTGAATTCAATTAAAAAAGGGTAACTGAATTGGTGTGAAGAAAAAGGCCATAAAAGCTTTACAGGCCAAAAAGTAAAAAACACGTCTGTAACCGAATGCAAGGCAAAAGAAAAAAAGACAACAGCAAAAGACTTTGTTTTATCCAAGTCAAATCTTTTGCTTAAAAGCAAGGCAAAAATTATTCCAAGGATTAAGCCGTAAACTGGTGCATGAAATAATTCGTGGTGGAATTCAAAATACAAATTCATGTCAAAAAAAAGCCCTATTCCGTCCAAATCAGGTAACATTCCAAAAACAAAAGCCAGAAACCTTAGTTTCTCGTTTTTAGAAAAAAAGCTTACAAGCAGGAAAGCAATTAATCCGTGAATTAAAGTAAAAGGCATGAATTCTCCCTGAAAAGCCTCTGGCGGGAATTGAACCCGCGGCCTATTGCTTTTTGGAAAATCTGTTTATACCAAGCAATCGCTCTGCCACTGAGCCACAGAGGCCTTAATTTAAGAAAGAATTGAGTGAAAAAAAGTTTATTAAGCTGTCTTAACTAATTCCATTAATTTTTTCAGTTCATTTAATCAATTCCTTTCCCCAAACAAAATTGATTTAATGCATTTCACTTTGTATCCCTTTAATTTTAAGAACTCAATTAAAGAAGCTGAATTGTTTTTGTTTTTGTCAATATTATGGCATTCCATTACTATTTTTTTAATTTTTTTGAATAAATTATCGGGCAAATTGTAGAAAACTTTGTATTCTGCTCCCTCAATATCCGCTTTCAGCAGATCACACTGTTTAATGCCGTTTTTCTTGAATATTCCGCTTAAACTGATTGAATCTGCATTCACATAATTTTTTTTGCTGAAACTTTTTGCTTCCAGAAACTTTTTTGCATAACCAGAATTGTTTTTTTCTTCTTCAAGATAGCCGTAAATGCTGTGCCCTGCGCTGTTTTTTTCCGACAAAAAAATTTTTTGTTTTTCTTTTTTGTCAGAAACAGCAAGATTGAATGGCGTGATTTTGTTTTCCAGTTTATTTAATTCAATGTTTTTCAGCATCAGCTTATAATTTTCCGGCACAGGCTCAAATGAAAAAATTTTTTTTGCTTTGTTTGAAGCATAAACTGAAAACAATCCAATCTGCGCTCCAAGGTCAATTATTAATGCATCTTCAGGCAGCTCAACATTTTCCAGCAAATAAGTGTTTTCCAAAGCGATTTCCCCAAATATATGGATGTCAACTGTTTTTGTCCTTAAAAAGTAAGATAATCCGTTCTTCATTCTGATGGTTGCATATTTTTTTTGTGTTAGATTATACAAACAAGAAAAATATTCCAAAAAATTTTTTATGTTTTTAATGGCTTTTATGTTGCGTCTAATTTCCTCTAATAAAAAAACTGCCTTCATTTGAACACGCTTACTTCAGGAATTCCATTAATTTTTCCAGTTCAGAAAACCTTACTTTAATTTCTTTTCCTGAAGCCATGTCTTTCAGGGAAAACTCTTCTGCCTTTAATTCTTTTTCCCCTAAAACAATTACAAAAGGAATTCCCTGTTTTGAGGCAAAATCCAAGTTTTTTGAAATGCCTCTCTGCATTAAATCAATTTCAGTTTTAATTCCAAGCAAACGGATTTTTTCAGCCAGGTCAATTGCTTTTTTTTCTGCGTTAACCGGAACAACAAAAACCTGTGAAACAGTTTTTTTTCTTTCAGCCTGCTTTTCATTTAATTCATCCAAAATCCTGTCCAAGCCAAAAGAAATTCCTACGGCAGGAAACTGTTTTTCTTTTCCTGCAATCAAGCCAATCATTTCATCATATCTTCCTCCGCCTCCAACAGAACTCTTTATTTTTCCTTTTTTTAAAAGGATTTCAAAAATCGGGCCAGTATAGTAAGTCAGGCCGCGTACAAGAGAAACGCTTATGTATAAGTTCTTTATTTTGTATGTGTCTGTGTAATCTAATATTTCTTTTAGTTCTTTTATTCCTGTTTTTCCTTCTTCTGATTCAACTTTTTTTTCAAGTTTTTCAAGTATTTCTTTGTTGCTTCCTTTTATTTCAGTTAACTCAAATATTTTTTTTATTCTGCTGTCCTGTATTCCTTTTGCCTTTAATTCTTTTTCAACTTCTTTTTTTTCTGTTTTATCCAGCTTGTCTATTGCCAATAGCACTGAAAGAATTTCTTCTTTTTTTATTCCAATGCATTCCATTAAGCTGTTCAATAATTTCCTGTTGTTTATTTTTATTTCAATTTCTAATCCTATTTCTTTGAATACTTTTTCTGCTATTTTAATTATTTCTGCATCAGCTGACATTGAACTGCAACCAATTACATCTGCATCGCATTGATAGAATTCCCTGTATCTTGCGGTTGTTGTCGGTCCATCTCGAAACACTCTTTCAATCTGGTATCTCTTAAAAGGCATTCTGAGGTTTGGGTTCATTGCAACCACTCTTGCCAATGGAACAGTTAAATCGTATTTTAAGCCTAGTTTTCTTTTTCCCTGGTCTTCAAAAGAAAAAGTTTCTTTCAGTATTTCTTCTCCGCCGGCATACTTTGAGCTTAAAACCTCAAATCTTTCGAATACTGGTGTTTCCACCGGAGAATAACCGTATAATTCAAAAACTTTTTTTATTTTTTCAATTACTTCCTGTTTTTGAATCTGTTTTTCCGGGAGAAAATCCTTTGTTCCTTTTGG
>JBDRFE010000020.1:0-14282 GCA_043819075.1 archaeon | reverse complement strand
CAAATCCGGGAGGCGGGATATATACATAACAAAAGTCATTGAATAATGTAATATTTTTTAATGACTTAAGCTTACTATAGATTTATGATTGATTACAATGAAACCCATATTCTGAAACATTTTGTATGGGAGAGTACAAGGCAGTGTAATCTAAACTGCAAACATTGCGGTTCAAATTCTGGCAAGAAACTGTGCAACGAACTGACAACCTCAGAAGTTAAAGAAATGTTAGAGGATGTTGCCTCTTTAGGCGCCTTGTTTTTTTCAATTACTGGCGGAGAACCTTTAGCAAGAAAGGATATATTTGAAATAATAAAACATGCTGATTCTCTTGGCTTGAATACAACTCTAATAACCAACGGCTCTCTGGTAACAGGAGAGATAGCGAAAAAACTTTCTTCCTGTGGTTTGAAAGCAGTTTCCATCAGCATTGACGGAACAAAAGAATGCCACGACTTAAACAGAGGAGAATCATTCGAAAAAGCAATTAATGCGCTAAAGCTTTTTAGAGAAAATGGAATCATCACTTGCACTTCAATGATGGTTTGCAACTCTAATTCTGAAACAGTAGAAATAACCCATCAAATGTGCGTAGAAAACGAGTTTGACAGGCTCAATTTATATCTCCCACAAAACAGTGGAAGGGCAAAAGAAAACAACGTAAAACTGGATTTGGACAATGTTGTTGATTTAATTGAATATAGCAATGAAAACAAAGATTCCAAAACAAAAATATTCTTGGATGATGGATTTGGCCCTTACAATGACCACTTTGAATGCACTGCCGGCAGGTCGCATTTGTGTGTTGCTGCAGACGGCGAAATAAAACCATGTATTTCTTTTCCTTATTCTGTAAGAAACATCAGAAAAACAAAAATTTCTGCTGTTTGGAACAGCAATCTTTTTGACAGTTTTAGAAAATTTGATTATGCAAAGCTTGGAGAACCGTGTAAAAAATGTGAAGCAGTCGAATGGTGTGGAGGCGGTTGTAGAGCAAGAGCTATTTTGAACTATGGCTCATTTTATGCAGGAAACAGAGAATGCAAAGAAATAGCTGAAAAGAAACCGTCTTTGTTCTCAAAAATCGTCACTTTTACTGCAATTGGAGCGCTTGGAGCAACTGTGGCTCTTGCAGGATGTATCACGCCTGACAAAGAAGCCCCAGCATCACTTGAAATCAAAAAAGTAAATTTTGAAATTGACAGAGAATATTTAGGATGCAAGGGAACATTCTATCCTGTGCTAACAATTGAAACAGATAAAGAGCTAAATTTGAAAGAAATGTCATTGCTCGCAAATGGCTATCCGATAGAAGCTAATTTACAAGGAAGCAAAATGTCAAAAGACATTATAACAGAAAAATATACTTATGACCTCAACTTCTCAACAAAAGGCATAACAGATGAATTCTTTGTCAGAGACAAAAATTCTAATCTTTCTTTTGATTATCATGGAGATGACATTCTTTCCTCCAGCACAGGCTTTGAGCAATTATCCTTTGAGGGCGCGCTGCCAATCAAAGAAAATTATCCCTTGAACATTTATTTGCACTCAAATTTTGAATTAAACAAAGAAGATGTGAAGGCGAAAATGAATGATAAAGAACTCGAAATAATCCGATTGGCAAAGTTAAAAGACGATTTATATCTTTTAACTGCAAGTGGAGAGAATATAGAACTAAAAAAAGAAAACGAATTATCAATAATAAAAGGAGAACACCTACTTTCAAAAAAATTTTCAACTGCTTTTGCAGACAATTTTTACTACATAGAAAACAGCTTTGTTTCTGTATGCCCGGTGATAGTCATGCCACAGCCATCAATCGAATCCGTCAACATTATTAACAATGATACAATGGTAATAAATCCAAGCAATATATTGCCAAAAGACTTGAACCAAGCGACTATTATGGAAAAAATAGGCAATGAATACAAAGAAATAGATAATAAAATCAGGTGGGAAAAAATAGATGGCTATGGCTACATTATTTACCTTGAAAAAGAACTAAACAAAGGTGAATATGGAGTAAACCCAGAAAAAATGAGGGATCTTTATTGGGCAGCAATAATTGACTTTCAGACTGAAGGGGGCATTAAATATATCCACTTATTAGAAAACAAACCTGAAAAGTATGCCTCTCCTTTTGAGGAAATCAGATAGAAAAAAAAGAAGCATTTTACCAAAAATCGGCGGGACTTGCACCCGTAGAACGGTGTTGGGAGGCGGGAATTCCAATCACGCCAAGTGAAAGATAACTTTAACAACTTTACTTATTTTACTTATTTAAGGTGGTTAAATGGTTAATATGACTATGGCTGTTCCAAAAGAACTTCATGACATTATGAAAAAGCATTCTGAAATTAAGTGGACTGAAATAGCAAGAAAAGCAATAGAAGAAAAAGCCAAGTTGCTTGAATCAGAAAAAGACCCATTAAGACTTTACGCTTACAAGAGATGGGCAGAAGAAGGAGAAGACGCACATGAACTCTTTGAATTTTGAACAAGGAGACCTTGTTGTAGCTGACCTAATGTTCTCGGAACAAATTGGAGTGAAAAGAAGACCTGCATTAGTTATAAGCAATTCAAAATTTAACAGAGAATCTGATGACTTAATCTTGTTTAAGATAACCTCCAGAGGAAGCAAAACAAAATACGATGTTTTACTAACTTCAAAAGATTTAGAAAATGGACAACTAAAAACTGAAAGCCAAATAATGACCGACAACCCAGTAACAGTTTATAAGAAACTAATAGAAACCAAAATTGGAAAAATTTCAAAACAAAAACTCAAAGAAGTAAAACAAAAAATAAAGGAATTATATGAACTCTGAAAACTCCAAACCTCAAACATCCAACCTCCCACAACCCAATTGCAAATCCTTGAGGCGGGAATTTTTCTTCAGAAAAAGGAACGCTGGACGGCAAGGTTTATAAATTAGTTTAACTAATTCTATATTAGGTGAAGTTATATGGGCAAAACTGTTTCTATAAATGTTAAAATAGATGATTATACAAGCAGAGTGCTTGGTGTGGTTAAGGAAAAATATGGGTTAAATGACAAAGGAGAGGCATTAGACAAGTTTGCTGAAATGTATGGAGACGAATTTGTTGATAAAGAAGTCAAAGAAGAGGTAATCAGAGAAGTGATTGAATCTTGTGACAGACATATCAAGAAATACGGCTTCAGAAAAATGAGCATAAAAGAATTAGACAAGCTATGCAGAGGCGAATGAATGCCTTTTTCATTTGACCTTTCAGATGAATTGAAAGCCACAATCAGAGTGCTGGCAAAAAAAGACAAAAAGACCGTGGAAATACTTAATAAAAAGATCAAGCAAATAGCTAATTCAGATGAGATAACAATTGACCATTACAAAAATATGCAATATGATTTAAAAGAATACAAAAGAGTTCACGTAGCAAAAAGCTTTGTGCTCTTTTTTAAAGTATTCAAAGAAAAAAATTTCATCATGTTTGATAAATTTGGCCATCACGATGATATGTACAGGAGATAAGATGTGAAAAACTCCACACTTCCAACCCCAAACCAAGAACCTTTTCTCAAATCCAGGAGACGGGAACCCTATTTTTAGCTGAAAAACAATATGTTTAAATTCTGTAATTTACAGAATTTATGCATGGCAAGGATTTATGCAAAAACACTTTCAAAAGAAGCAATAATCGAAATAAACAAAAAATTTGACAAAGGAATAATTAGAAACGAAGGAGATTTAGACCATATTGTTTTCAAGGTGGCAAACACAAGAGGAATAGACAGAAAGGCAGCAACTTTACTAATGGATATTGCAAGAAGGCACGCTTTTGCAGACGGAAACAAAAGAACAGCATTTCAGGCAATGACTGCCTTCTTGAAGTTGAATGGAAAAGAATTAAAGGTTGGCGAAACATCAAGATTTAATGTAGTGGTGTGGTCAGTAAAACCAAAAACACGATTAGACGAAATAGTTACATGGATTGCAAACCACACAAGAAAGGGCTGATAAAATGAAAAAAATAAAAATCAAAGGAAAAAGAGAGCCAATAACAATGGCAGAATGGAAAGACATAAAAAAAATAGTCGAAGAAGATCTAAAAAAATACAAAGCATTCTATAATGAATTAGCAGAATTATAAAGAGTTTCCTGTGCAAACCCAAGAGGCGGAAATTTTTTCAATAACCTAAAATCAGATTGAAATTGATCTTAAGAGAAGGCTGTTCTTGCGGTCCTCTTTTTTACGTTTTTCAGGAGAAAAAGCAAGCGACCTGTTCCTCATTCTAGTAAACTGGCTGTCCATTATTTTTTCCCCAAAAAATCAGTTGATTCCATGACATATATATGTAAAGACGTCCCTAATAAGAGGCTTGTTTGGATTTCTTGGCTTGCGCAACAAAAAATGTTTTTGCTTTTGGACTGCATCAAATTAATAAAAACAGAAGAAAAAATTAAATACCAGAAAGACTTAATTTAATCAGATGAAAAAAATTGCTTTTGTTCTGGTTTTGCTTGTCCTCTTTTTTGGCTGCCTTTTCCAGCCGCCAGAGCCCCCAAAAAATCTTCCAGAAGACTTTGAAGTCGAATACAGCAGCGGAGCAACACATTTAGAGTGGGGTCACTATGAACTTAAAATTGACAGCAAAGGAAATGCAGTGTTTGAAAAAACAATTGAAACAAGCTTAACAAAAAAATACGAGTTCACTGTAAGCGAATCAGAAAGAAAAAAAATTTTTGATGCAGTTGTATTAAACAGCTTTTTTTCTTTAAATGAAAACTATGAAGACCCTTTTGTAATGGATGGAGGATTCACAAAAATAAGCATTAAAGCAAACGGGGAAAGAAAAACAGTTACCTTAGTTAATTACTCTCAGGAACAGTTTGAAAAAGTTAAACAAGAAATTGGAAGGCTGATAACATACAAGCTTGGGGAAAAAGCTTTTTCTTTCAATGACTTGATGGACGAATGCCCTGAAAAAGAAACTGAATGCAGTGGAAAACCAGAAGACTTTGAATGCCGGGACTGGAATTACTACTGCAGATGGAGTTAAAATTTTCACTGCAATTGCTGTATTACTGTATTGTTTCTTGAACCCACTTTTTCAAGCGAATCAAGTTCCATTAAGTTAGCGCAAAAGCTTATTGCTTTGCCTGTTCTTCCCTGCCTTGCAGTCCTTCCAATTCTATGCAAGTATGCTTCAGTTTCTTTTGGGAAATCAAAGTTAACTACATTGTCTATGTCATTCACATGAATTCCTCTTGAAACAACGTCTGTTGCAACCAAAACAGCGTTTCTTGAACGCTTGAAGTCTTCAATGATTTTGTTTCTTGTGTTCTGGGGCTTGTCTCCGTGAATTGCAAGAATTCTTACTCCCATTCCTGCAAACTTTCTTTCAAGCCAGTCAACAGTTCTTTTAGTCCTGCAAAAAACAAGTGTCTTTGAATCATCGTTGGCTAAAATCCTGTGCAATGCATTAATTTTCTGCCTTTCATCAACCATTACATAAAACTGTTCTATTTCCTGCACCGGCGCATTGTCTGTGCTTAAATCAAAAACAATTTTATCGCGCTTTAAATGCCTTTCAATCAAATACATTATTTCATGCGGCA
This sequence comes from archaeon, assembly GCA_043819075.1. Lineage (GTDB taxonomy): Archaea > Iainarchaeota > Iainarchaeia > Iainarchaeales > 1-14-0-10-31-34 > 1-14-0-10-31-34. The sequence goes on along the minus strand of JBDRFE010000020.1, from coordinate 8,679 downwards.
TGGTAGCAGAAAAAAGCATTGTCTGCCTTTCTTTTGGAAGAAAAGAAATAATTTTTTCCACATCATCCCTGAAACCCATGTCAAACATTTTGTCTGCTTCATCCAAAACAAGAAATCCTGTTCTGCCAAGAAAAAGAACTTTTCTTGAAATCAAGTCAAGCAATCTTCCTGGAGTGCCGACAACTATTTCAGGTTTTCTTGAAAGCAATTCAATCTGCCTTTTAATGTTTTGCCCGCCAAAAACAGCTATTGTCCTTACATTAGTGTTAACTGCAATTGAAGCAATTTCTTCTTTCACCTGCAAGGCAAGCTCTCTTGTCGGAACAACAATTAAAGCTGAACCCTTTTTTTCACCTATTTTTTGGATTAAAGGAATAGCAAAAGCAGCAGTTTTTCCTGTGCCTGTCTTTGATTTTCCCACCAAGTCTTTTCCCTCTAAAGCTGAGGGAATAACTTTTTTCTGTATTTCAGATACATTCACAAAACCTTTTTTTTGCAATGCATGCTTTATGCTGTCGTTTAAGTTTAGTTCGTTAAAATTCAAGTATATCAAATCTCCTTTAAAAGAAATAGAAAAATAACGCCATTCTGTTTAACGCATTTAGTGCGCCAAAAAGCAAAGTTTTCATTTAAGAAAAAAATAGAGTTATTCTGCCTTTCTTTTTTTTAATAAATAATTTGTAAACAGCAATGCTTTTAAAGCGATCAACAAAACAGAAACCGGAAAAAACTTAATGAAGTTTTTTAAATCTTTAGCTGGGAATGAATAAGATATGAAGGCAGGAGATTCACAGTTTTTTAACAAAAAAGGGATTCAAAAAGACCTTACTTTAGAGTTATCTGAAGGCGAAAACTTGCTTGAATCAATCAGGGAAGGAATGATTCAAAATAAAATCAATAAAGCTGTATTGAAAGCCATTCAGGGAAAAATAAATAATTGTTGTGTTAATTTCATGCTTGGCTCAAGATTCAAGTCAAAAGAAATTCTTTTGGCAAATGTATTGAATGCTTCAGGGCAATACGAATTAAAAGGAAAAAACAACGAATTGTTTGGGAACATGCATTTGGTTTTCCAGAACGAAAAAAATACAATGACTTTTGTTAAAGGAACAGCAGCTGAAGGATTAAAAATAGTTTTATCTTTTGTGCACGTTCCTGAATAAGAATTAAAATAAAAAAACAAAAAAAAAGAATAAAAATAAATTAAAAAGATTCAGTTACAAAAAACAGTGTTTTATTTAATCGAATCTTTTTTGTGGTTTGTGGTTCTGGTAACAATCCCTGCAATAAACAGGTCTTTTTCCGTCTGGCTTAAACGGAACTTCTGTTTCCACACCGCATTCAGCACAAGTTACTTTGAACATTTGTCTGTCAAAGCCCTTGTTGCCTTCGAAACCTTTGTTTCCTTTATTGAATGGCATTACATTCCTCCATCTAAAACTGTTTATAAAAAAATAAGCAATACAAAAAAAATTCAATTTAAATAAATTAAAAAAAATCAGTATTTCCCATTTTTTTATAATCTGCTGTTCAAACAACAGACAAACATATTTGTGCAAAACAAGGATTAAAAACATATTGCATGGCAAAAAACGCTGAATCAGATTAATTTTAGTTCTTTGCCTGTTTCAGAAAACTTTTCCAAGGCAAAATCAAGGTCTTCTTTGGTTAAGCCAGAGTTCATCATTGACCTGATTCTTGCTTTGCCTTCTGCAACCATTGGAAAAACAATCGGCAAAGCAAAAATTCCTTTACCCAATAGTTTTTCAGAAAACTTTCTTGCAGTACTGCTTTCCCCTAACATTACAGGAGTAATTGGCGTCTCGCTTATTCCAGTGTCAAATCCTGCGTTTTTCAGCTGTTTTTTCCAGTAAAAAGTGTTTTCCCAGAGCTTTTTTACATGCTGGGGTTCACTTTGAACAACTTCAAGTGAGGCAATGCATGCCCCAACAGTTGCTGGAGGCGCGCTCCCAGAAAGAAGCCAGGTACGGCTTTTATTCAAGGCAAATTCTTTTAAGTCAGTTGAACCACAGACATAGCCGCCGACAACACCAAAGGCTTTGCTGAAAGTGCCCATTTCAACGTCAACTTTTCCTTTTAAATTAAAATGATGGACTATTCCTTTTCCTTTTCCAAGTACACCGTCTCCGTGGGCGTCATCAACATAGCTTAAAGCATTGTGTTTTCTGCATAACCCAGATATTTTATCTAATTCAGCTATGTCTCCGTCCATGCTGAATACTCCGTCAGAAACAACAAGAATTTTATTGAAATTTTTTTCTGATTCCTCTAAAATTTTTTTTAGTTCATCGTAATTCCTGTGAGAAAAAACTTTTTTTTCTGCTTTAGAAAGCCTTACCCCGTCAATAATGCTACCGTGATTTAATTCATCTGAAACAATCAAATCATTTTTTCCAGCCAAAGCAGGGATTAAGCCAGCATTAGCGGCAAAACCAGTCTGGTAATACAAAGAATCTTCTGTTTCCTTGAATTCAGAAATTTTTTTTTCCAGTTTTACATGCAATTCCATTGTTCCAGCAATTGCTCTCACAGAACCGCTTCCTGCACCAAAAGATTTTGCTGCATTAACTGCTGCTTCAACAAGTTTTGGATGAGAGCTTAAATTCAAGTAATTGTTTGAGCACAGCATCAGCATTTCTTTTCCGTCAATTCTTGTGTGAGGAACAGATTTTCCCTGCAAAACACGGATTTTCCAGTCAAGGTTTTTTGACTTTAATTCATCAACTTCTTTTTTAAAATAATCTGATGCACTCATTTAACCACTAACAAAAGCATAATAAAGATAAAAACATTAATAGTTATTAAAAAGAAAATTGTTAATAATAATTTCTAGTGAATTTTATGGAAGGAAAAATGAAGGCTTTATTCAAGTCAGAGCCAAAAAAAGGCGCTGAACTAAAAGAAACTGATATTCCTCAGATAGGCCCAAAAGATGTGTTGGTTAAAATCAAGGCATGCAGTATCTGCGGAACAGATGTCCATATTTTTGAATGGGACCACTGGGCTGAAACAAGAATCAAGACTCCGATGATTTTCGGCCACGAGTTTTCAGGAGAAGTAATTGAAAAAGGTGAATTAGTTGAAAGCATTGAAATAGGAGACCATGTTTCAGGTGAAACACACTTGGCTGATTTTACCTGCTTTCAATGCAGGATTGGAAACGCCCACATATGCGAAAACCTGAAAATACTTGGAGTTGACACTAACGGTAGTTTTGCAGAATATATTGCAATACCAGAAAAAAATGCAATAAAAAACGACAAAAAAATCCCGCACGAAATTGCAACAGCACAGGAGCCGTTAGGCAATGCAGTGCACACTGTTTTTTCACAGGAAATAAAAGATAAAACTGTTTCAGTTTTCGGCTGCGGGCCGATTGGATTATGCGCAATAATGTTATGCAAAATGATTGGAGCAAAAAAAATTTTTGCAGTAGACGTTAATCCTTTTAGGCTGGAAATGGCTGAAAAACTTGGCGCAACAAAAATAATTAACGCAAAAAAAGAGAATCCGGTTGAAGTGCTTTTAAAAGAAACAACAAGAGGGGTAGACGTTTTTCTTGAAATTTCTGGGCACGAAGCTTCATTGAAAGCAGGATTTGAATCATTAAGAGGCGGAGGAAATGTTGCAATTCTCGGAGTGTTCCCAAACGATGTTTCAATCGACATAAATAATTCCATTGTATTCAAGTCAGCTAATATCAAAGGAATTAACGGAAGAAAATTGTTTGAGTCATGGGAAAAAGTTGCTGAAGTCCAAAAAAAAGGCTTTGATTTAAGCAAAATAATAACGCATAAATTCAAGTTAGAAGAATTTGAGAAAGCATTTGAGTTAATCAAGACAGGGAAATGCGGGAAAATAGTTTTAATCCCTTAGGCACAGGAATAAAAGAAAAAGAAAAGGGGAAAGAATTCGTGGCAGGAAAAAAAGAAAAAAAAGAAGAACCTGAATTCAAAAGGCTTTACCGTTCTGGAAAAGAAAAAATTTTGGGCGGAGTCTGCGGGGGAATAGCAGAATACCTGAAAGTTGACCCAGTGTTAATAAGGCTTTTATGGGTTGCATCAGTTTTTGTCTGGGGTTCAGGAATACTGTTGTATGTTATTGCCTGGATTATTATTCCAAGGAATCCAGAACACAAATGGAAAGATTAAAATCGCGATTTCGCTCGCGAGCAACGAGGCACAACTTTCAGTTGTGCTAGCACGGGTTTATCCCGTGCGTCGTCACTAACGCGCGAAAGCGTTACTTGCCTTTTGGAAAAGGCTGTCACCATTTTTCATAAAAGATTTTGTCTTCGCTAAAGCCTTTTTCTAGTAAAAATTCTTTGATTGAGTCAAGAATTTTTGGAAGGCCGCACAAATAGAAATCAACTTCGGTTTTTGGAACAGAAAAAACTGCTTTTTCAATTAAGTCCTGGACAAAGCCTTTTGGTGCATTCCAGCCTTGTTCAGGGTCGCTTGCAATAAAATTCAATTTAAAGTTTTTGTGTTTTTCCTGCAAGTCAGTTAATTCCTTTTGATACAAAAAACAGCACCTGTTCCTAAAACCATAAAACAGGGTAATAGGCCTTGAATCATTTTGATGCAGTAAAGAGCGAATCATTGAAATCAATGGAGCAATTCCTGTTCCTAAAGCAACAAAAGCAATTTCCTTGAATTCATTGTTTAAGAAAAAGTTTCCAAAAGGGCCTTTGAAGTTTACTTTTTCTCCCCGGGATTTTTTTCCTAAATGGTTTGTTAAGCCATCAGTGTCTAAAAGCCTAATGCATAACTCAAGGTGCTCCTGAAAAGGAGAGCTTGCAATGGAAAAAGAACTCCATTTTAATTGCATTGGGTTGCCTCTTAATTTGAAATCATCCGCTGAAATCATTAGGAACTGCCCTGGCTTAAAAGAAAAATCTTTTGGTTTTTCAAATTTCATTATCTGAAAACAGTTTTTTTCATCAGCACATTTTTCTATTCCAAGAATTTTTGACTTGAATTCCATTTTAATGCAATAAAAACAAAAACCCAAAAAGGATTTAAAAGCTTCCAAATAAGTTCCTTCTATGACTATTTTGTCTGACAGAGACATAAAAAAAGCGATTAAAAACAAGGAACTGGAAATAAAAGGAATAAACTTAAACGATATTTCTTGTGCGTCAGTTGACTTTCATTTAGGCAACCAGTTCAGGATATTCAAGAACTCAGAAATAACCCATATTGATGTCAAAGACGGTGTTCCGGATAATTTAACCCAGTTAATTGAAATCCCTGACGGAGAAAAATTTGTTGTGCATCCAGGAGAACTGGTTCTTGCAACAACAAAAGAATTCATTAAAATCCCGTCTCATCTGGCTGGAAGATTGGATGGAAGAAGCAGTCTTGGAAGGATTGGATTGATTGTGCATTCAACTGCTTCTGCTTTTGACCCGGGCTTTGAAGGAAACCCAACTTTAGAGATAAGCAATATTTCAACTATTCCGATTATTATCAGGCCAGGCATAAAAATTGCAAGATTCACTTTAGATGTACTGTCTTCTCCAAGTGAAACACCTTATTCAAAGAAAAAAGGCGCAAAATATTTCGGAATAACCGGGCCTGAAAACAGCAGAATAAGAGAAGACTAGTTTTTGTTTCTAAGCAGGCGTTAGCCTCATTAAAACCATTGAGTGTTGTAGGTAATGATATCTTTTTTAACAACCCAATTTTTCAGAAGAAGCAAATTCAAAGAAGAAACATTCTGAAACAAAAAAAGTGATTTGCCTTTCATTATAGTAAAATATTTAAACAAAAGAGTGTTCATACTGTTATGCGTTATTTCATTTTGTTTACATTGCTTTTATTCTTGTTTCCTTTAGTTTTAGCTGATATTGGGCCAAGCCCTGATTATTCTTTTTCAATTGGAAATGCAGGTGAATATCCTGCATACAAATTTTATTATGCAGGAAACATTTGGCCAGAAAAATTAACTTTAGTTGAATCTAATCAGTTTGTTTACAAATTAAACACTAATATTAAAGTTTATGCAGTTCCATTAGAGCTTGCATCAGATTCAATTATTCTTGAATCAGAATTTGAGCAAGTTTCTTCTCAAAGTATCGTATCTCAAGGAATTAATCTTTCTTCTGGAGAAACAGTTTTTGAAGTAAAATCTTTTGATGAAACACAAAAAACAATGGTTTTAGAAGCGATAAGCAACAATCCTGATGACATAAGATTTGATTTTTTTTCCTTAATTCCTCCATTAATTTTTGTGGGGATTATTATTGTTGTATTGTTTTTTGTAGTTAAGTTCTTGAAAAAACAAGGGAAAAAATGAATCCTTTTTTTCTTGCTTTTTTTTTAACTAATTTGATTGAATTTTTTCCTTTTTATTTTTTAATTAAAAAACCTTTGAAAGAAAAAGTTTTTTTCCTGATTTTAATTAATTCCCTTACTTTGCCTTTGTTGTGGATTCTGCTTCCATTTTTTTTTGATTACTATTTAATAGCGTTTTTTTTCTTTGAATTTTCAATTGCAGTAATTGAAGCTTTTTTAATTAGATTTTTGCTTAAACAGTCTTTGAAAAATTCGTTTATTGTTTCTTTTTCAATGAATTTTATTTCTGCGGCAACAGGTTTTATGTTTTTTTGGTAAAGCTTTTTTCAGTACGGCTTTATGCCGTACTTTTGTTGAACCTTTAAGTTTTTGATCAAACTTTTATTAAAATTTGTTTTTGTTCAAACTTTTTGCAAAAAAGTTTGCTTTTTTGTTAAACCTTTTTTTCAAAAAAAGGTTTAGGCTCAGTGTTGAGTTAAATCTTCATTTTCCTTTTCAGGAATCAGCCGGTGTTAACCTCATCATTGCCTGTTAGACAACATAGAAGATAAACGATTTAAATGCCTGTTTTTGTTTTAGTTCACAGAAACTTCTTTGAGTGTTTCATCACTTACTTTTAGCACACGCTGTGCAATTTTTTTAATGAAATAACGGTCGTGTGAAACTGCTAAAATTGCGCCGTCATAATTTAGAAACGCTTTTTCAATTATTTCGCGTGCATCAATGTCCAAATGGTTTGTTGGCTCGTCAAGCAATAAAAAGTTTGGTTTGTCAATAAGAATTTTAAGCAGCGTAAGCCTGGATTTTTCTCCCATAGATAATTTAGAAATTGGTTTGAACACTTCGTCGTTTTCAATAAACCCCATCATGGTCAAGTGCTGGCGCGTTTTAGCTAAATCTTTTAGCAAAAAATATATTTCATCATATACTGTGGCGTTGGTTGTTAAGTCATTTAGTTCTTGGTCTACGTAACCGAGTTTTACTTGTGGATCTAAAATTACTTTTCCTGAAATGGATGGAATACGCCCTTCAATAGTTTTGAATAAAGTGCTTTTACCCATTCCGTTTTCTCCGATTAAAATTATTCGCTGTTCTGAACCTATGTTTAGGTTGATATTAGAAATTAATGGTTTTTCGTATCCAACAGTTAAGTCTTTTAGTTCTAAAATCACGCCTTCATGAATTGGTGAGGCATCAAAGTGTGTTGTGAATTTTGATTGATCCATATCGGGTTTTTCAATGATCTCACGTTTTTCAAGTAATTTTTCACGGTACTGCCCTTGTTTGACTTTTTGGGGGCTTTTTCCAATGCGCGCAATCTTGTCTTTTTCAATTGCAAGGTATTTGTTTTCAAGGTTGTAAGCTGTTTTTTGAGCTTCAAATGTAGCTTCACGGGTTTTTAGGTATCCTGAATAATTGCTGTTGTATTTGATCCATTTTCCTTTTTCTATTTTTATTATTGTGTCACATACGCGGTCCAAAAAATACCTGTCGTGTGTGACTACTATTATGGTTCCTTTAAATTTGCGGACATAGTTTTCTAAAATTTCAAGCCGCTTAAAATCCAGGTGATTTGTTGGTTCGTCAAGCAGTAATAAATCTGCATCAGAAGATAAAATCTGGACAATGGCAATAATTGCACGCTGTCCAGTGGAAAGTAATTCAATTGGCTGGTCAAGCCAGGATTCTTCGACTTCAAAGGTTCGCAAAATTGATTTAATTTTTGTTGAACGGGGTGTTTGCTGTTGAATTATTTTTGACTGCAATTCCACGTAGCGATCTGATAATTTGCTTACGTGTATTTTATTGTTTTGATAAATTGCTGGGTCTGAAAGTTTTTTTTCGATTGCCTGTAATTCTTTTTCAAACTGGTTTTGATGATGTATTGTAGCACTTTTTTCAATGATTTGGCGCACAGTTTTGTGTGGATCCAAATCAATGTGTTGTGAAAAATAGGCGGCTTTGCCGGTAAATTTAATCTCGCCAGTGTAATCTATTTGACCCAAAATTGCTTTGAGAAACGTTGTTTTTCCCGCGCCGTTTCTGCCAATGAGTCCGACTTTAGAACCGTCTGCAATTCCCACACTTTCGTCAAGTAGTATTTCTTTTTTGCCAATGGAAATCGAAATGTTTTTTATTGAAAGAGACATATTAAATTATTATTTATGCAAATCATTTAAAACATGAAAAAGTGATTTGGTTTTATTAAAAAATTATGGGATATTTTTATGACATCCTCTGTGACGCTTATTATATTAAACAAAACAGAAAAAATTTCAGGGAAAAGCATTAAAGAAGTTAAAAAAATATCCAAAGAAGAAAGCCTTGGATTGCTTGAAGGAATAATCCAGACAAGAAT
>JBDRFE010000019.1:0-44285 GCA_043819075.1 archaeon | reverse complement strand
GCAGAGGAGTAATGCAGGACAAAGTTCCGATAAACGACATAGAAGAAAGGTATTTTTGGGTATTAGAAGCAGACAACAAGCTCCAGAATCTGCCTGAAACAAATTTTATCGGAATAATCGCTGCATTAATTTCAGTTGTATTCATTCTTTCAAGAAAAAGATTAACATGAAAAAAGAATTAAGAAGACAGTTCATGCATTATTTTTTCGGATGCATTACAATAATTATTTTAGGGTTAATTGGAACAGCAAATTTTTTTCTGCTGAACATTTTAATCCTTTTAGCAGGATGTATTCTTTCACTGCAAATAAAAAAAGGATTCAATCCTCCAATAATAAAAAATTTTCTTGGCTATGCAGGAAGAAACCGGGAAAAAGAATTGCCGGGAAAAGGCGCAATAACTTTTTTTATTGGAACTCTTGCAGCAACAATATTATTCTACAATAACCTGCTTTTTGTTATCGGCGCAATAATTCCGTTGGTTTTCGGAGACAGTTTTTCAACTATAACAGGAAAATTAGTGGGAAAAATAAAAATAATGGATAAAACATTAGAAGGAAGCCTTGCAGGAATACTTGCTTCATTCATTTACCTTTCAATTTTATTTCCTTTTTCAACTGCATTTATTGCAGCAACAGCTGGAATGGCAATGGAATACCTTCCAATAGAAGACAATTACACGATTCCAATTGCAACAGGCATTACATTAATGCTGCTTGCATGAAAAAAAAGAAAGAAAATAAAAACAAATGCTATTAAATATAATTTAATGGATTCATTATGGAAACAAAAAACAACCACAACGGCAATGAAAAAAAAATTGATTCAAAAAAATTTCTTTTCATTTCACTTGACACATTAACTGCAGACCTTGCATGGCAGTTAATAAAAGAAGGCCATCAGGCAAAATATTACACTGAAAACCCTGAAGACAAAGAAGTCGGCGACGGATTCGTGGAAAAAGTTGATGACTGGCAGAAAGAAGTTGACTGGGCTGACACAATAATCTTTGATGACGTTTTAGGGCAGGGAAAAAAAGCAAAAAAATTAAGAGAACAAGGCAAAAATGTTGTGGGCGGAACACCATACACTGACATGCTGGAAGACGACAGGGCATTCGGACAAGAAGAACTAAAAAAAGCCGGCGTGCCAATAATTTCATACAAAGACTTCACTTCATTTGATGACGCAATAAGTTTTGTGCAGGAAAATCCAGGCAAATACGTCATAAAGCCAAGCGGTGAAGCACAAAACATTAAAGGAATGCTTTTTGTAGGAGAAGAAGAAGACGGAAAAGATGTAATACAAGTACTAAACGACTACAAAAAAGCTTGGTCAAAAAAAATGCCTTTATTCCAGCTGCAAAAAAAGATTTCAGGAGTAGAAGTTGCAGTCGGAGCATTCTTTAACGGAAAAGAATTTATCTATCCAATTAACGTTAACTTTGAAAACAAAAAACTTTTTCCGGGAAACTTAGGGCCAAGCACAGGAGAAATGGGATGCTATGACGAAAAAACAGAAGTTTTAACAGACAACGGATGGAAATTATTCAAAGAACTAAAAAACCAAGACAAACTATGCACTTTAAATCCATCAAACGATGAAATAGAATTTCACACACCAGAATTAATTGTTTCTTTCAGCCATCACAAAAAACTTGTTTCAGTCAAAAACCAGACTCTAGACATTGCAGTCACATTAGACCACAACATGTATGTTTCAACACAGGAGAACGCAAGAAACAAAAAAAACAAATTTGAATTCATTAAAGCAAAAGACCTGCCAAGCCAGGCAGTAATAAAAAGAACTGGAAACTGGACTGGAATAACACAAGAAAATTTTATCCTGCCCGCAATAGAATTAGGCCATTACGAAGGAAGGCAGGTAATGCTGCATAAAACACAGGAAATAATTATTCCAATGGATTTATGGGTTTCGTTTATGGGAATATGGCTTTCAGACGGGTGCGCTTCAAACAACAAAATATCTGTCTGCCAAAAAACTCCTGGAAAAACAGAAAAAATAGAAAAACTTTTAGAAAAACTTCAGTTCAAGTTTTCTAAAAGAGAAAACGAATTTTATGCTTACAGCAAACAACTTGGTTCATTCCTTGAAGCATTCGGCAAGGCACCGGAAAAATTTGTTCCAGATTTTATAAAAAGCCTTGGCAAAAAACAGATTGAATTATTCCTTGAATGGTTTGCTTTAGGCGACGCAACAAAAATGAAAGGCGGATACAGGATTTTTTACACTTCATCAAAAAAAATGGCTGACGATTTACAGGAACTGCTTTTAAAAACAGGAAAAACAGGAATAATAAAAAAAAGAGAAAGATACGGCAAAAAATGGATTAAAGACCATTACGCAGAATCAAATAAACCTCAATACGAAGTGCATGAAAGAGTAAAAAAAACTAATTCATGGATAGACAAACGGGACACAAAAATAATTGATTACAACGGAAAAGTTTACTGCGCCACAGTAAAAAACCACGTAATGTTTGTAAGAAAAAACGGAAAGCCTTTCTGGTGCGGAAATACATTTATGTTCTGGAGCGGGCCAAACAAAATATTCAACAGCACACTAAAAAAAATGGAATCAAAACTCGCAGAAGAAAATTACGTTGGATACATTGACATTAACTGCATAGTAAACAATTACGGAATTTACCCGCTTGAATGGACTTCAAGATTTGGTTATCCAACCATAAGCATTCAACAAGAAGGAATGATTACTCCAATGGGAGAATTTTTATACGAATTATCAAAAGGAGAAACACCAAAACTAAAAACAAAAACCGGCTTCCAGATTGGAATAAGATTAGTTGTCCCGCCATTTCCTTTCACAGACAACGAAACATTTAACGTAAAATCAAAAGATTCGGTTGTGTATTTCAAGAAACCAACTGAAGGAGTCCACATAGAAGACATTAAACTTGTCAACGAAGAATGGGTGATAACAGGAACAGCAGGAGTAGCATTAATTGTCTGCGGAACAGGCTCTACAATGAAGCAAGCACAACACCAGCTTTACTCTAGAGTAAAAAACATTAATATCCCGCACATGTATTACAGGACAGACATCGGAGACAGATGGTCTGAAGACTCTGACAGGCTTCATGCATGGGGCTACTTAAGGGAACTCTAATTTAAAACCACCAACACAAAAACAGTTTATTTAAAACAATTATTTCATTCAATTAATTAATGGGCCTATAGTCTAGTGGATAGGATGACAGCCTCCTAAACTTTTTTCGCAAAAAAGTTTAATCAAAAAAACTGCCCTTTTTCTTTTTTCCAAAAAAAGAAAAAGTTCAAGTTGCCCAAAAAGAAAAAAGGTTTTGAAATAAAACAGTTATTATTTTCATTTTCTTTTTTGGGTTAACGTACACCTTTTTTCTTTTCTGAAAAGAAAAAAGGGGCCGGGGGTGAGCTGTGGACCCGGGTTCGACTCCCGGTGGGCCCGATTCAATTTCAAAGAATCCGTTGTTCTCAACTCAGAAAGTTATATAAATAAAGAAAGGTTATTTTAGTTATGGACTTTAATTACTTCAAAACTAAAGACGGAGCAATAAAAATAGTAATAGGTTGGATTGCTCTTTTTGTATTATCTTATGTTATTCCTCAGTTTTTGTTTCTTTTTCTGCTTGTTTTGAGTTTTCTCGTTGGGTGGGTTGCTGATGATTTAAACAAAGAAAAAAGAATTGGATTAAATGAAACACTAAAATATACTTTAGTTTATAGTGCACTATTTTTAGTTTTCTTTCCTTATATGGCAGTTATTTTGTTTCAAATACTTATGTCCCCTGCTTTCATTTCAGTTGCTTCAATAGTTAAAGCACTTACAGAAACTTTTTTGATGGCTATTATTTTTGCTTTTGTAACTGTCATAATAGTGTTTTTTGGAAATGTTTTAGGTTCAGGTCGTTATGAAATAAAAGATAAAAAGGAAACTGGTAAAACAGAAAATAAAAAGTCAAAAACAGTTTCTTCGGAAAAAACTGGCTTAACTAAGTTTTGGGATACAAAAAAAATTCTTTTTGTGCTTTTAATAATTTTAAACACTGTTTCAATGAATATCCTTTCTTTTATTCTTCTTGGATGGTTTGGTTATAATCAAAGAAAAAAATATTCTCAAAGTTTTAAGAAGATTCTTGTAAGTGGATTTCTTTTGGCATTGAGCACTTCATTTATTGCTGAAGTTTTAAGAGCAATCGCTTCTCTTTTTATTTATACTCAAGAAAAAATTGCATTTAATGCTCTTCATGGAGATTTAAATTTTGAAGTTCTTCTGGTAATGGGTCAACTTGTTGCAATAGTCATTAGCACAGTTATAGGAACAGGCTGTTCCATTCTTGGCGGAATGTTGTCAGATAATGCTCCTGATTCACCAAAACCTAAATAAAACAGAAAAACCTTATTTTTCAGGTGAAATTTAAATTTTCCAGTTTATATTTAAAAACGGTTTTAAATATAATAATTTATAGCACACTGCAAAAAACAAAAAAACTAATTAAATTAAACGAAAACGTTTTACTTTCGGTGGGCCCGTAACGGTTTCGCCTGTTAGTGACGAAAAATGGCAGCCCATTACTATGTAATGGGCTATAAATTTTTTTAGGAAAAATTTAAATATCACTTAAAACTATAATAAAAACATGAAAAAGATTTTTTTGACTGCATTAATTGGTTTAGCTTTACTTATTATCGGCTGTACAAAGGAATTAAAGGAGCTTGCGAATAAAATAGATTAATTTTATTTAGCACTAAATTTCCTTTAAATTAAAAACATAAAATACGATAAAAACCGGCTTCGTTGAAAAACGAAAAAACAAGTGTTTTTAACTGGCGATTGACGAAAGGCTTTTTTAACTGTTTTTTTCCTCATTTAATGCATGGACAAGCTTTCATCTATTATGGCAGGAGAAATCTGTTTAAGCAAGGATCCTGGAGGATCCATGAAAAAATGGAGAGAAATTTTTGGTGTTTCTCAGACAGAATTAGCCGACCACCTGAAAGTTAGCTCTTCAACTATTTCTGATTACGAGGGAGGAAGAAGAGAAAGCCCTGGAATAGGCATAGTCAAAAGGCTTGTCAGCGCATTAGTTTTAATTGACGAAAAAAGAGGGGGAAAAGTAAAAAAACAATTAGAAAAAGATTTTACTCCGCCAAAAGAAGTTTTTGGAGTCCACGAATTTTATTCAAGCATTAACGGAACAGATTTCCTGAAAAAAATTAAAGGAAATGTTGTTGCAAATTCAAGCAGATTAAAAGAAACAGTAATTTATGGCTATACTTTAATTGATTCATTAAAAGTCATACTGGATATTCCTGTTCACGAATACATGCAGTTGTATGGAAAAACACCTGAAAGGGCTTTAATCTTTCAGTCAGTTGAAAATGGCAGGAGCCCGATGATTGCAGTCAAAATAGGAAGGTTTTCAACTGAAATGAAACCATCAATTATTGTATTGCATGGAATAAGCAAAGTTGACCCGCTGGCAATAAAAATCGCTGAAAGCGAAAAAATTCCTTTAGTTACTTCAACAAAACCAGTGAACGAAATAATTGATTCATTAAAAGAATTTGAAGTCTGAAATTAAAATCTCACGCAGTAAGTGTAACGCCTTTTTGGTTTCCCGCTTTTGTCCACGCCGATTAAAGTAAAAGAACGAGTTACCTTAGAAGAATATTTTCTTGCAAGCTTTTCAGAAGAAATTTTTGCCGCACGATTGGATGAAACAATCAAGTCAAAGCCTTTCCTGTCTTTTCCGGTTTTCACAAGCCTTGCAAGCGGGTCTTTTCTCTGCATTTCAGAAAAAAGTTCAGTGAATTCTTCCAGGATTTTTTCCTGCAGCTTAATGTTTTTGCCGTTAAATCTTGCCTGAATTGTTGCCTCAAAATAATCAGATGAAACCTTCATACAGGAATCACAGATTCCTGAAAGAAATTCAAGCTTGATTAAACCATTCAAAATCAAAGGAATTCCTTCAAGCAAGCCTTTAACTTCAATTAATGCATTGAATTTGTTTTTTTCTGCTTCCTCTAACTCTGCTTCAATGACTTGAATAACAAAATCTTTTGCCTTAACTTTTGTTTTGATGAAATCAGTTAATTCAATTGAAGTGAATTCAACCCAATTCCTTTGCACAAGAATTTTACTGCATCTCTTGCATTGCAGGAACTGGATTTTCTCTGGAAACTCAAGCAATTTGTTGTCCTGCAAAAAACATTCTTTGCAGAAGCCTTTAATGAAAGGACCGTTTCTTGAACCGCATTTAGGGCAGAACTTAAACACTTAAATCACTTTTTAAAGTACAGCAGCGGATTCAACACCATTGAATAAGTGGCAAGCACTGCAGTAATAATCCTTAATACAACAAAAACTATTAAAGCTAAAACTGTTAGCTCAGTTGCATCAGAAAAAGAAACAAGCAAAGCAGAAACCACGCTTAAAATCATTGCAATAAAAGTGCCAAAAGATGCTTCAAAAAAGTTTTTCCTGGATTTTTTAATTGTATTAATCACTGAAGCCAAGCCTTTTCTTTCAATTGAAGCAACAGGGTAAATGAAATAAAACATTACTGAAACAATAAAAGTGACTGCAAGAATTATTAAAGCAGTTACTCCAAGCAAAAAAGTGTTTTGCTCTGTAAAGAAAAAAGAAAACATTAAAGTGAAAGGAAAAAGAACCAGTATTCCTGCAAAAAAAGCAATCAACACAGGCAGAACAATTTTGTTGAAATCAAATAAAACCGATTTAACTGAAGCAAAAACAGAGAAAGGCTGTTTGCTTAAATATTTTTGAACCATTAAAGGGTAAGCTGAATTAATCACTGAATCAAAAACAAAAAACAGGAAAGAAAAAAACAACAAAGCAACTGACGCCGGAAGGATTTCGTTAAGCAAAAAAGCTTTTTCTTCCAGAACAACAACTGAATTAATTTCCTGAATTCTTTTAAGCAAATCAACTGAATATAGCAATAATCCGCCCCACAATAAGGCAAGAAAAATTTTTGGAACAAAAAGCTTTGGTTCTTTTTTTAATACAATAAAAGAGTTTTTCAGTATTTCAGCAAACGACGTCATTTCAATCAAACTTTATTTCCTGGCCCAGTTTTGGCGCAACAGAATCAAAGCCCTCGTTTTTAAGCGTTTTCTGAAAAACCTTGATTACATCGTAATCTCCGTGAACACAGACAACTAATTCTGGCTCAACTATTTTTGCTAACTCAATTAATTCATCCTGAGAGGCATGAGCAGAAAAATCAAACTGCTGGACTTTATTCAAAACCTTTACAGGCCCTTCATCAAGGTTAACTGTTTTGCTTTCAAGAAGTTTTCTTCCGTTTGTTCCTTCAACCTGGTAGCCGGTCAAAAAAATCTTTGATTTAGGGTCCCTGAACAATTTTCTTAAATACCACATTATTGGCCCGCCTTCAAGCATTCCAGCTGAAGTAACAATAACTGAAGGCTCTTTTAATACAGGATTTCTCTTGTTTTTTTTAACCCAGTTCACTGAATGCAATGCTTTTCCCAATGTTTTAGGATTCTTCAAATTCTCCGGGAACTCTAAAGTAATTCTTGCAACTTTTTGGCCCATTCCGTCAAAAAAAATTGGCGCATTAATCTTGTTTTCATACAATATGTCAATTATTTCCTGGCTTCTTCCAACAGCAAAAGCAGGCACCATTGCAAAGCCTCCGCTGTCAACAGTCCTCTGAATTTCTTCAACAAACTCTTTCTCTAATTCCTTTCTTTCAGCATGACCCCTGTCACCGTAAGTTGACTCAATTACAAGAACATCTGCTTTGCCTATTCTTTTGTCTGCTCCATTAAACATTCTTGTTTCCTCTAACTTAAAGTCACCTGAATAAACAACATCTTTTTGGGATGAATTAATTCTCACAATAGAAGAACCCAAGATATGCCCTGCATCAAACAATTCAACTGAAGTTGATTCATTATTAGATAAATTAATTTTTTTCCTGTAAGGCAGAGTAAAAGTGTATTTTTCCGCGTTATCAACATCATTTTTTGTAAAAGCCGGCTCAACTCCTTCAGATTTCGCAATCTTAATTGAATCCTGCCATAAAACTTTGCTTAACTCTAAAGTAGGCAAAGTCATGTAAACAAAAGAATTTGATTCCCTGAATAATTCAGGTAAAGCGCCGGAATGGTCCAAGTGAGCATGAGAAATCACTACAGCATCCAAATTTGTTTTCACAGGCAAAGGATACTCAATTAAGTTTTTTCCCAGTTTTACTCCTCTGTCCAACAAAATTTTTTCGCCTACATCAAGTAAAAAAGAGCTTCTTCCAACTTCTCTTGCAGCACCCAAAGCAGTTAATCCAGCCATCAAATTACCTCTAACACAGTATTTAAATAAAAAAAGCAGGATTCAATTTAAAATAGAAGTGCTTTTTTACACAAAATTTAAATTAACTAAAACACATTAATCAATTGATGTAAATGGATTTCATTGAATCAAAAAAATTAATTGAAAAATATAAAATAAAATTTGTTGAAGGAAAAACAGTTAAAAACAGGAAAGAATTAATTCAGGCGGCAAAAAAAATCGGTTTTCCTTTAACGCTTAAAGTGGTTTCAAAAGACATTTCACATAAAACCGATGCAGGTGGAGTGCAATTGAATATTCATACTGCAAAACAGGCAGAAGAAAAATATGCATTGATTTTAAGGAACGTGAAAAAAAATGCTCCAAAAGCAGTAATTGACGGAGTATTCGTGCAAAAATTTATTGAAGGAAAACAAATTATTATCGGAGGAAAAATTGACAGCCAGTTCGGGCCAACAATACTGTTTGGGTTAGGAGGAATTTTTGTTGAATTAATGAAAGATGTTTCAATAAGAATCTGCCCTATTTCAAGGGAAGATGCAAAAGAAATGATTTCAGAAATAAAAGGCTACCCAATCCTGAAAGGCTTGAGAGGGGAAAAAAGCGTTAACTTAAAAGAAATAGAAAACACTTTAATGAAAGTAAATTCTCTGATGATGAAAGAAAAAATAAAGGAACTGGACATCAATCCATTAATTGCAAACACAAAAGAAGTCATTGCAGTTGACGCAAGAGTGATTGAATGAAACAAATTTCAGTTACATCACCTGCAAAAATTAATTTAACTTTAGACATTATCAGCAAAAGAGACGACGGCTATCATGAATTAGAAATGGTAATGCAGGAAATAAGCCTGAAAGACAAAATTGTTTTAAAAGAAACAGAAAAAGATTTAATTAAAATCACTTCAAACTCAAAAGAAATCCCCTTGGATGAAAAAAACCTTGTATGGAAAGCCATTCAGCTTGTAAAAGAAAAAAAAATGATAAAAAAAGGAATTGAAGCGTTTATTGAAAAAAAAATTCCTGTTGCAGGCGGAATGGGCGGAGGAAGTTCTAATGCAGCAGCAACAATAAAAGGATTAAACAAATTATGGGAACTTGAAATGAAAGAAAAAGAAATGCAGTTAATTGCAGAAAGCCTTGGAATGGATGTAGCATTCTTTTTGCACGGAGGAACTTGTTTTGCTTCTGGAAGAGGAGAAAAAATTGAAGGAATAAAATCTTTTCCAAAAACAAGAATTTTAATCTGTAATCCCGGAATACATGTTTCAACAAAAAAAGCTTACTCTGAAATAAACTATGAAAAAACAGGAAAAGTTTTGGCTTCAAGAAAAATGAAGAAAGCAATAGAAGAAAAAAAAATAACTGAAGAACTTGCTGAATTAATCCACAATGATTTTGAGTTCTCTGTATTCAATGCTTTTCCAAAAATAAAGGAATTAAAAGAAAAAATGAAACCAGATTCTTTTAACGCTTTAATGTCTGGCTCAGGAAGCACTGTATTCTGTTTCCCAAAAACAGAAAAACAATCAGAAGAACTTGCATTAAAGCTGAAAAAAGAATTCAAGACAGTAATACAGGCATTCACTGCATAAAAGTCAAAGCAATTCAGCAAATTCTTCTCTTGAAATGCCTGCCTGCCTTAAAATAGAAACAATAGTTCCGGGCACAATAACTTTGTGGTTTGGAACAGTCACTCTTCTGAAAGGCACTTTGTTTTCCCTTAAAATAAAATGGCTTCCTGTCTGATGGTCAACTTCAAAACCAGCTTTCCTTAATGCCTTGATTACTTTAATTCCTGACAGAACCGGAAGCTTCATTTAAGCCACTGAAACATCTGCAATTTCAACTGTTTTTTCAAAAATTAGTTCTTCTGGATGCTTTTTCAGGCTTTCAAGATAACCTTTAATTGCATCCTTGACATTCTTTAATGCCTGTGCTTTGGTTTTTCCTTGGGAAACACAGCCAGGCAAACCTGGAACCTCTGCAACAAACCATTTGGTTTCTGCATCCTGCGCCAAAACAACCTTGTACTCCATTAAATCCACCTTAAAACAAAAGTAGTAGAACAAGTATAAAAAACTATTTTTACGTCAATAGCCGAATTATTTAGAGTAATGGCTTTCAACGTATTCTTCAATTAATTTAATGAAATCAGAGGTTAACTGTTTTGCGTTTCCTTTCAAAACTTTAACCTGTTTTCCGTCAATAAAAACCGGTGCAGTAGGCTGTTCTCCTGCTCCGGGCAGGCTTAAGCCAATGTTTGCTGCCTTGCTTTCCCCTGGACCGTTAACAATGCAGCCCATTACAGCAACCTCCATTTCTTCAAAGCCCTTGAAACCTTTTTTCTTCCATTCAGGGGTTTTTTTCTGCAAAAACTTTTCAACATCCATTGAAATTTCCTGAAAAACCGTACTAGTAGTTCTTCCACAACCAGGGCAAGAAGTAATTTCTGGAACAAAATGCCTTAACTTTAAGCTCTGCAAAACCAGCCTGGAAATTTTTACTTCTTCTGTCCTGCTAACGCCTGGAACAGGAGTCAAAGAAGTTCGAATAGTATCACCAATCCCTTTATTCAATAAAATGCTTAAGCCAGCAGAAGTATGAACAGCTCCTTTCAAACCCTGCCCTGCTTCAGTGACACCTAAATGCAGTGCATTCTCGCATTGTTCTGCAAGCATTGAATAAGTTTTAACCATGTCAGGCACTCTGGAAGACTTTGTTGAAACAACAATTTTTTTGTTTGATAAACCAAGTTCATTTGCTTTTTTAACGCTTTCAATTGCACTTGAAACCAATGCATCAATCACTATTTCTTCATTTGATTTAATGTTTCCTTTTCTTGAATTATCATCCATTAATTTTGATAAAACCTGCTGGTCTAAAGAACCCCAGTTGACTCCTATTCTGACAGGCTTGTTGTTGTCTATTGCAACCTTAACCATTGCCTCAAAATTAGCGTCATGATTTGAGCCAAAACCCACGTTACCTGGATTAATTCTATACTTGTCTAATGCCTGCGCACACGCAGGAAATTTTGTTAAAAGAATGTGGCCGTTGTAATGAAAGTCACCGATTAAAGGAACTTCAAATCCTTCATCAAGCAACTGTTTTTTGATTAAAGGAATTGCTTTTGCACCAGCATCATCTTTGACTGTAAGCCTGACTAATTCACTTCCAGCTTCAGCTAATTCCTTGACTTGTTTAACACTTGCCTGAACGTCTTCTGTAGGCGTATTAGTCATTGACTGGATTACAACAGGATTGTTGCCGCCAATAACAATGTTTCCTACTTTAACTGCAATGCTTTTCCTTCTCTGCATTAAAAACCTAAATAACTGAAAGAGAATAAAAATTTAAAGAAATGCCTTAAAAGAAAAACAATTAAAGGTTAGGAAAACCTAAGAAAAGCCTGAGCAAAGGAATTACTTTATCCTGCTTTATCCTGAAGACTGCATTTGATTTCTTTTTTTCCTGTGAAACAAGGAAAGTAAAATCTTTTTTTAATGCCTTAAAAGCGTCTTCGTCAGTTAAATCGTCTCCGAAATAAAACACTGAATCATTTTTCTTTCTCTTGAATTCTTTCAGAATTAACTTTACTGCGCTTCCCTTGTTCCAGTGCTTTGGCCTTGCCTCTAAAACCATTGCGCCTGAAATTAATTCAAGCTGTTTTTTTGTGTCAGTTTCTTTAACTATTTTCCTGAAAGCAGTTTTTAGTTTTACATGCAGTTTTTTTTCAACGTTCCTGTAATGCAGTACAAAAGCAGTTTTCTTGTCCTGCAATAAAAGCCCTTTAACTGAAGAAAACTTTTTTTCTGAAAGAAAAGCAATTTTTTTTATTACAGGAACAGCTTTTAGTGCACCTGAAAAAACAAATTCTTTTTTTGAATGAAAACTTATTTGTGTGCCGTGGCTTGAAGCAAAAACAAGATTTTTTATTGGAAGAAAGCCTTTAAGTTCTTTCATTGTCCTTCCGCTTACAACTGAAACAACAAAATTTTTTTTCACGCAGAGTTTTCTGATTAGCCTTAAAAGTTTTTTTCCAGGCTTTGCCTGCTCTGGCCTTGGCTTAAAAGAAACTAACGTACCATCATAATCAAGGAAAAGGAATACTTTCATTTAATCAGCTTCTAAGAATAAATTTCCTTCCACTCTGAAATAAAATCATTTAACCAGACAAAAATATTATTTTTTTCAACTGACTTTTTTAATGCCATAAAATTCTTTCTTTTTTGTTCTGGTTTCATTGCAATGGCTTTATGGATTGCTTCAGCCACTTCACTTTCATTGAATGGATTCACTAAAATTGCTTTCTTTAATTCTTCTGCTGCCCCGGCAAAAGAACTTAAAATAAGCGAAGCATTGTTGTCTTTTTTTGCTGCAATAAATTCTTTTGCAACCAGGTTCATTCCGTCAATCAAAGGAGTAACCAATGCAATGTCTGCAGCACGGTAATAACCAATTAATCTTTCTTTTGAAACAAACCTGTCAAGGCTTCTGATTGGAATCCAAGAAAGTTTCTGGTATTCACCGTTTATTTCTCCTGCAAGGAAATCAATTTCTTCTTCTAATGCCTTGTATTCTTTTGCCTTTGACCTTGAAGGAGTAATCAGCTGAACTAAAACAACTTTTTTCCTGAAAGACGGGTATTTTTCAAGGAACAATCTGAAAGCCCTTAACTTGTTTGGAATGCCTTTTGAATAATCAAGCCTGTCAACCCCTAACAGCATGAACTCAGAGTTAACGCTTTTCCTGATATCTTTCTGGACTTCAACTGATTTCTTTAATTCAGATGCTTTCTGCAATGCCTGAAAATCAACTCCCAGAGGAAAAGCTTTAACAGAAATTTTTCTGCCTTCAAACTTAACTGAACCTTTTTTTGGCTTAAGCTTAAACTCTGTTGCCACACAATCCAAAAAATTTTTTGCATACTTTTTTGTATGAAAGCCAATTAAGTCAGCTCCAAGGATTCCTTTCAGCAGTTCCCTTTTCTGGGGAAGAATCCTGAAAACATCCCAAGGAGGCCAGGGCAGATGGAAAAAAAATGCAATTCTTGCATTCTTTCTTTTTTTCCTGATTAAATTTGGAACTAAACACAATTGATAGTCCTGAACCCAGACAAAATCGTTTTTCCTGAACTGTTCAACTGAAATGTTTGCAAACCTTTCATTTACTTCTTTGTAGGTTTTCCAGTAATTTTCATTGAACTGCACTTTTTCAGTCATTAAATGAACTAAAGGCCATAAAGTCCTGTTAGAAAAACCAATATAATACTCGTTTACTTCTTTTTTTGAAAGCTTTATTCTTCTCAGCCAGTAAGAATTTTTTTTGCTTCCAATCATTATTCTCTGGCTTGAATCAGTTGCCTCAAAATCTGCTTTGCCGCTTCCCCATGCAACCCAGGTATTGCCTGCCTCACGCATTAAAGGGTCTAAAACAGATACAAGGCTTCCGCCGGTTGACTGCAAAACAATTTTTTCTTTATGAAAGTAATTAGAATAAGGTTCTCTGTTTGAAACAAGAATTAACCTGCCTTTATCTGGAAAAAACATTTAATTTTGCCGTCCTCATCAAAAGCTTCATTCGTTAATTGAAATAGACAATTAATTTAAACATATCCATCCTTAAAAAAAATGAAATGAAATTTTTAAAAAAATATTCTGAAATAATCGGCGAAAAAGAAGTTAACAGGATTTTTGAAGAAGCAACTCCGTTGTGTTCAAGGCATTTTGTTCACATTAATTCAACTCATTATGGCGGGGGGGTAGCAGAAATACTTAACAGCTTAGTTTACTTAATGAATGACGTTGGATTGAAAACAGGCTGGAGGGTTATTGCAGGCCCCTGGGATTTCTTTGAAATAACAAAAAAATTCCATAACGCAATGCACGGGGAAAAAATTAATTTAAGCCCGATGAAAAAAAGAATTCACTTAAAATACAATGAAAGGAATGCATTCATCCAACACATAGAAGACCACGATTATGTTATAGTGCATGACCCGCAGCCAGTTCCGTTAATAAACTATTACGACAAAAAACACACTTGGATTTGGAGATTTCATCTTGATTCATCGCATCCAAACAGGGAAGTATGGAATTACCTAAAACAGTTCATAGAAAAATATGACGCTGCAATTTTTTCACACGAAAAATTTGCGCAGAAACTGAAAATACCGCATTACATAATTTATCCTTCAATTGACCCATTAAACGAAAAAAACAAGGAAGTAAAAGAAAGCAAATGCAGGAAATTTCTTTCAAAAAGAGGCGTTGACTTTGATAAGCCAATTATTTCAATGATTTCAAGGTTTGACAAATGGAAGGATTTTCCTGAAATGATAAAGTCATTTGAAAAAATAAAAAAAGAAGTTGACTGCAGGCTTGTATTGCTGGGAAACACTGCAGACGACGACCCTGAAGGAAAAGAAATTTACGACAAAATAAAAAAACTTGCCAACGGAAACGACTCAGTTTTATTGCTGACAGAAAACAATTCTTTTCTGGTTAACGCATTACAGAGAAGCTCTGAAATAGTTTTCCAGAGGTCAATAAAAGAAGGATTTGCATTAACTGTAAGCGAAGCATTATGGAAAGAAACGCCAGTAATTGCAAGCAAAGTAGGCGGAATTCCCCTGCAGGTATTAGACGGAAAAACAGGTTACTTAACCAATAATTCCGATGACACAGCAAAAAGGGCTGTTAAATTGCTGAAAAACGAAAAGCTGAGAAAACAATTAGGCAAACAAGGAAAAGAGCATGTAAGAAAAAATTTCCTGATTACAAGGCATTTAATGGACTACATTAAACTGTTCAAGGAACTGGAATTAAAAAAACTGAAACAATGATTTTACGGCATGAAAACATGCTGACAGAGAAAACTTTAATGCGATCAGGGGAAAGAATTCATACAAAAATAAAAAAACAAAGATTTAATAACAATAATTCCTTTTATTCTGGAAGAGGTGGTTCGATGAATGAAACATGCAATTGCACAGGAAAATGTTACTGCCAGGGAATAGCATTAATAGTTATTGGATTAATAGGGTTTCTTGCATACTTTAATGTATGGACAATGCCTTATCTGGCAATAATCTGGCCAATAATTGCAGTAGTGGTAGGAATAATGAGCATAACAGGGATATGCTGTTGTTCAATGAAAAAAAAGTGAACAAAAAAAAGCATTTAATTTTCTTTTTCTTTTTTCTTTTAATTTTTTTATCAGCCTGCATTCAAAAAGAAGACTCTTTTGGCTGTTCAAACGGAAAAACGGTTCTTGTTTCAAGAATAATTGACGGAGACACAATTGAAACATCCTTAAAAGAAAAAATCAGGCTGATTGGAATCAACACACCTGAAAAAAAAGAAGCCTGTTTTGAAGAAGCAAAAGAATTCCTTGAAACAAATCTTTTAGGAAAAACTGTTTTAGTGCAGGGAAACCAAAAAGACCAATACGGAAGAACTTTAAGCAATATCTGCCTTGAAGGAAAATCAGTCAACAAAGAATTAGTTGAAAACGGTTTAGCACACTATTATTCAATTCAGGAATTCCCTGAACTGCAAAAACTGCAGGAAACTGCAATGAAAGAAAACACAGGCTGTTTATGGAAAAAAGGAACAGAAAACTACGCGAAAGACAACTGCATTAAATTATCTGAACTTGAATTCAACCAGAACTCTTTTTCAGGAGAATTTGCTGAATTCTCCAATGACTGCAGTTATTCCATTGACTTGAACGGATTTTACTTAAAAGACGAAGCCACAAACATTTATTTTTTTCCTGCAGTCTGGCTGAAAGAAAAATCTTTTATAAGAGTTTACTCTAAAACCGGAACCGATTCAGGCAATGAATTATACTGGAATAAAGGAAATGTCTGGAACAACGCCAGAGACCAGTTATTCTTGAGGAATGAAAAAGGAATTTTAATCGTATTTTATTCTTATACAAACAATTAAATTAAATTTCCTTCAAGAATAGTATTCATGGATTTAATTTATATTTTTGGAAGCGTAATAATTGTCAGCCTGATTTCTTTTATAGGATTATTCAGCATTGGATTGAACAGGGAATTCTTAAGCAAAATAATTTTATACTTAGTAAGCTTTTCTGCAGGCTCATTATTCGGCGGAGCATTTATTCACTTGCTTCCTGAAGCAGTAAAAGAAAACGGTTTTGGAATAGAAGTTTCCCTTTACCTTTTATCAGGAATAATTGTTTTTTTTATAATAGAAAAAATCATTCACTGGCATCACTGCCACGGGTTTCCTTCAGGGAAATGCGAACTCAAAAGCTTTGGCTACATGAACTTAATCGGAGACGGAATACACAACTTTATTGACGGAATGATTATCGCAGGAAGCTTTATTGCAGGAACTACAACAGGAATAGCAACAACTGTTGCGGTAATCTTCCATGAAATCCCCCAAGAAATAGGCGACTTCGGGGTATTAATCCACAGCGGGTTCACCAGAAAAAAAGCTTTGTTAATGAACTTTCTTTCAGCTTTAACTGCAGTGCTTGGAGCAGCAGCAGTTGTATTAATTTCTTCTGTAACAGGAAACATTCTTGTTTTTCTGCTGCCTTTTGCCGCAGGAAACTTTATTTACATTGCAGGTTCGGATTTAATCCCTGAACTCCATAAAGAATATGAATTAAAAAAATCTTTAGGGCTTTTTATTGCATTTATTGCAGGAATTGCAATAATGTATTCAATGACGTTGTTTGAATAAAAACCTTTAAAAACATTTTTGTACACTTGTACAATTATGCAAGTGTTTAAAGCCCTTTCATGCGACTCTAAAGTTAAACTCCTTGAAATACTTCTTAAAGGCGGAAAAAACTGCAATGAAGTTATTTCAAAGAAAATCGGTCTTGACCCGTCAACTGTTTCAAGGCATTTAAAAGAGTTAAGGGAAGCAAACCTTATCGGCATTCACAAAAAAGGAAAAAAAACTGAATGCATTGTTTTGAACAAAAAAAAGGTTGCATTGCTTTTAAACACTGCAAGACAGCTTGAAAAATAAAGGAGGAAAAAAAATGAGTGTAATAGTTTATTCAACCCAAACCTGCCCTTACTGTCATATGGCTAAAGACTATTTCAGAGAAAAAGGAATTGATTTCCAGGACATTGATGTTTCAAAAGACCATGAAAAAGGCCATGAAATGGTTGAAAAATCTGGCCAGCAAGGCGTTCCGGTTATTGACATTAACGGAAAAATTATTGTCGGCTTTAACAGGCAGGCAATTGACGAAGCTTTAGGGCTTTCAGAGTAAAAGCCTTTCTGCTTATTCTTTTTTAAATCTCTATAGAAAATTAAATTAACTACGTTGAAACAACATAATATTAGAATTCTTTAAAGGAGGGAGAAAATGAGAAAAATATTTATTACTTTAATTTGTTTCACGCTGATTTTAGGTTTTAGTTTTGCTTTTAATCCAGATAGAGGGTCTTTAGAAAAAGTGAAAATAATCCATTACAAGGATGGAAAAAAAATATTTGAAGTAAAACCAGAAAATCCAGGCAAACCTCAAAATAATAGTTGCTATTCTTTTATCTCTAAAGGAGCAAAATGGAAAACAGTTGAAGACTATTACATTAATCCAGTGAATGATGATGCTTTAAACGCTGATTTTGTCAAGAATGCAGTTGATGCAGGAATAACAGAATGGGAGGCTTTTGGAGGAAACATTTTTGGGAACAGTTTTTTGGATTATAACGCTGAATTCAATGATGCAGCAACAGACAACATGAATACTGTTTCTTTTGGTTTTGACTTTAGCCCTAATGTTATTGGAGTAACAAATGTTTGGGGTTATTTTGGAGGAAAACCTTCAACAAGAGAAATAGTTGAATGGGACATGCAATTAAATGACCAATATTCTTGGGGCAACGCTGAAATTGATTCTGCTTTAATGGACTTGCAGAATATTGCCACACATGAATTAGGCCATTCAGCCGGATTAGCTGACCTATATAATTCTTCTTGTTACTGGGAAACCATGTTTGGCTACAGCTCTGAAGGAGAAACCTACAAGAGAACTCTGAATTCAGGAGACATTACAGGAATCCAAGAACTTTACGGAGCGTAATGCTCCTTCCTTTTTTATTTTCCTTAATTCTTATTCTTTTTTAAAGCTTTTTCTGGAACTTTCTTTAAAGGTCGTTTAATTAAAACTGCCCTGGTAGTCTAGCGGTTAGGATACGGCCCTGTCAAACTGTCCTTTTTCTTTTTTCCAAAAAAGAAAAAGTATAAGTTGTCCAAAAAGAAAAAAGGTTTTAAAAAAACGTTTTTGATTTCCATTTTCTTTTTTTGGGGCAACCTACACCTTTTTTTCTTTATGAAAAGAAAAAAAAGGGGCGGAAAGGCTGTGACTCGGGTTCGATTCCCGGCCAGGGCGATTTATTTTTAACTGATTCTTGAACAAAAAAAAAGAAAGTTCACGCTGTCACGATTATTGCTTTTTTTGCATTGTTTTCAAAGTAAAAAACTATTATGAGCGAGAAATCGCGACAACAAAAATACTTAAATAATGTAGGCAGAACAGTTTTATGGGAAGGGGGCATTAAAATGAAGGGATACAATGATTTTCAGGGAAACAATTTTAGTTACACTTCAAGCAGAGGCGCAACTCCAGTCGGAGTAATAATTGGATTAATAGTAATTTTTTTGTCTTTTTTTGTTCTGACATTCGTGAATTCCGTGCTGGGAGTGCTTGGAATTCTTTTAGGATTAATTTTAATGAGTGCAATAAAAATTGCCGCTGAATGGGAAAGAGTAATAATTTTAAGATTAGGAAAGTTTTCAAGAAAAGTCGGGGCAGGAATGTTTTTTATTGTCCCCATATTCGAGCAAACATTTAAAGTTGATTTAAGGACAAGAGTATGGGATGTACCGCCACAAGAAATAATGAGCGCTGACTCTGTACCAGTTGAAGTTGACGCAGTAGTATACTATAAAATAGTTAACCCGGAAAAAGCAATAATGAACGTAGAAGATTATGCTAATGCATCAGTTAAAATGGCTCAGACAACCTTAAGAGACATAGTCGGAAAATCCGATTTAGACAGATTGCTAACAAAAAAAGAAGAAATAGGAAAAGACATTCAGACAATATTAGACAAGGCAACAGACCCATGGGGAATAAATGTAACCAACGTTGAAATCAAAGACGTTGTACTGCCAGAAATGCTGAAAAGAGCAATGGCAAAAGAAGCAGAAGCTTCAAGAGAAAAAAAAGCAAGATTAATCAAAGCAAGCGCAGAAGAAGAAGCTGCATCAAAGTTTGAAAGAGCAGCAAACATTATGATGAAAAGCCCTGCAGGAATGCAGTTAAGGCAGTTACAGACCTGGCAGGAAATCGGAGCAGAACAAAACTCTTTAATGATTTTAATTCCAACAGACTTTGCAAAAAGCATGGAAACACTTGGAGCGGCAGGATTAGGCTCTCAGATATTAAAAGAAATGGAAAAACAAAAAGCAAAGAAAAAATAGGTTTTTGCAGGCAAAACTTAAAAAATTGGTTGAAACAAGGTTATTGCATGAAAACAAAACCAAAAACAATCCAATGGAGAAGAAGATTCAGGGAACCAAAAAAATTAGAGTAAAAAAAAAGAATTTTCTGCAATAAATTAATAATATGTTCAGAAACCAATAATATGTCCTTAAATTATAAAAATTCTTAAAACACTTTTTTGAAAAAATTTCTTGTAAAGAGGTAATTAAAATGCAGTTCGTAGATGAATTCAAAGCAGGAAGAGCTTGGGGAATGCTTACAAGCGTGGACTTGTTTGGCTGCAATCCAAAAAAAATCCGCTCAGAAGAAGACATCAAAGAATACGTAAAAAAATTATGCAAAAGAATTGACATGAAAAGATTCGGCGAAACAGTTACAGTAAGGTTCGGCGACGAAGAAAGAGTCAAAGGCTATTCAATGTCACAGTTAATTGAAACCTCAATGATTAGCGGGCATTTCGCAGAACAAACGAATTCAGCTTACATCGATATATTCAGCTGCAAATACTATGACCCAAAAGAAGTAGAAGAATTCACAAAAAAGTTTTTTGAAGCAGACAGAACTGAAGCATACTATACTGTAAGAAGAATGCCCTGGGCAAAAGAACAAAAAAATTTGGAAATCCCAAACCTCAGGGACTGGTTTTTTGAAACACTTGAATTCAATAAAGGAATATCGCTTGCATTAAAAGCAAAACCGCTTTACTCAAAAAAAAGCCCTTACCAGCAAATAGAAGTATACAAAACAAAAGCCTTCGGCAAAATGCTTGTATTAGACGGGGCAATACAATTAACTGAAGCAGACGAATTCACCTATCAAGAAATGATTTCACATCCCGCCCTTCATGTACACCCAAAACCAGAAAATGTCTTGGTTATCGGCGGAGCAGACGGCGGAGTTGCAAGAGAAATAGAAAAACACTCTGATGTAAAAGAAGTTCATTTATGCGATTTAGATGAAGAAGTTTTAATTGCATCAAAAAAATTCCTGCCATTCAC
Source organism: archaeon (assembly GCA_043819075.1). Classification (GTDB taxonomy): domain Archaea; phylum Iainarchaeota; class Iainarchaeia; order Iainarchaeales; family 1-14-0-10-31-34; genus 1-14-0-10-31-34. The sequence goes on along the minus strand of JBDRFE010000019.1, from coordinate 23,413 downwards.
AGCCAAAGGATTAAAAGACAAAAGATTAAGTGTGTTCCACGAAGACGGATTCAAGTTCTTGCAGGGAAGAAAAAACTATTATGATGTAATAATAGTTGATTCAACCGACCCAGTAGGGCCAGGAAAAATATTGTTCAGCACAAAATTCTATAAACTAGTGTTTAATTCACTGAAAAAAGACGGGATAATGGTTAACCAATTGCAGAGCTTTTTTTATGACCCAAAAATAGTCAGCATGGTGTCAAAAAGAATAAAAGAAGTGTTCCCAAAATTCGGCTACTATTATGTTTTAACCCCAAGTTATCCTTCTGGTTCAATTGGATTCGGGTTTGCAAGCAAAAAATTCAATCCATTGGATGCAAAAACAAAAAAACTTAAAGGAAACCTAAAGTATTACTCAAAAGAAATCCATAAAGCGGCTTTTGTTCTGCCAAAATTCATGGAAAAAGTTATCTGAATTTTTTAAGCAAACAAGTCAATACATTTTAAGCGAGTCATTAAGCCAGCCAGAAGTTCTGTCCAGTTTTCTTTTGAAGATTTGCCCGATTAATTCAGGGTCTTTTGCCTGATGTTGTTTGAATAAAATGTATTTGCCTTTAATTCCTAAAATCTCTATTTTGCCTCTTTTATGAGACATTACAAACTTGAATCTTTTTGCATGGCCGTTAAGCTTTTTTCTTGCGTTATCAACAAGCCTGCAGCTATAATAAAATGGCACCTGAAAATGATGCACGACTCTTTTCACAGGACGGCACTGAAAAACATAATAAGGATTAACGCCAATGGAAACCAGCTTATTCATTAATTCAGCTAACACTTCAGAATCATCGTTAACGCCTTTAAGCAATACAGTCTGGTTGTTTACAATAACATTTGATTTAATTAGAGAGTCTATTCCATTAATTGACTGAAAAGTTATTTCTCTTGGATGATTAAAATGAGTTACAATGTAAATCCTTCTTTTTTTTGTTGAATATTTTTTGAATAAAGCAAGCAGTTCCCTGTCTTTTGAAATCCTTTCAGGAAAAACAACCGGAACCCTGGAGCCAAATCTGATGAAATCAAGATGGTCTATTCTTGAAAGCATTTTTAAGAGTTTTTCAATTACTTCAGTCGGCAAAGTTAACGGGTCGCCGCCGCTGATTAAAACATTATTGATTTCAGTGTGCTCTTTAATGTATTTTACGGCTTCATCAAATCTTTTGAGGATTTCCTCGTTTGATAATCCAACTAATCTTTTCCTGAAACAGAATCTGCAGTAAGCCGCACACCTGTTAGTTGACAAAAGCAGTGCAGTTTCAGCATACTTGTGCTGTAATCCGACTGATTTAGTGTTATCGTGTTCTCCGCTTGTATCATATATTCCATGCAAATCAAGTTCATCTTCAGACGGAACAACTAAATTTTTTATTGGATCGTTTTTGTCTTTCCAGTCAATCAAAGAAAAATAATATTTTGTTATGCTCATTGGATGAATGTCAGCAGCCTTTTTTAGGAGTTTTTCCTGTTTTTTTGAAAGAGAAACATATTTTTTTAATTCATCTATTGTAACAATATTCTCTTTTTTTAGTTTCTTTCTCCACTTCACGGTAAAATTCAGTAAAAAAACTATTTTAAAGGGCTGTAAAAAAGAAAAAAAGAATTTAGTTCCCTGTTTTAGCTGTTTTTTCAGTTATTCTTTGGATTCGGTTTTTTTGGATTCTTTTTTTTCTTTTGCATCAGGTTTTTTTTCTTCTTTTGAATGTTCTTTTTTTTCCAGTTTTTCAGAAGGCTCTTCTTTTGTGTTCAGCGAAGCTGAACTGTTTTTGCCCAAGCTTTTTTCAAAAGCTTGTTTTGGCTCTTTTTTGTGTTTTTCTGTTCTTATTTTTTTGGCTTTAGTTTTTTTTCCTTCAAAAGAATCAATTAAAACAGCATTAATGACTCCGCTCTGCCCTGGCCTGGAAGTAACTTTAGCATGTTTTTTTCCGTTTAATTCAACTTCAAGCACTGCCCCTTTAGTAATAATATTTCTTCTTGCATACTGCCTGTTGGCATTGTTTTCAAGTATTGTAAGAATTTTTGCAACAGAAGTTTTTTTGGTTGCAGGATCCAATACATTGGCATTAACTGCATTCCTTAACTGGTTTTTCATTGAATTGCCTCTTCCTTTAACTGAAACAACTTCTTGTTTTTCAGCTAACTTTGTTTCAGAAAACAATCCACCTCTCCAGGCAAGCTTTTTAGTGCTTCTCCTGTGAGTCCTTCTTCTTCCGCCTGAAACTTTTCTGTCAGATTTCATATGCCATTGAACCATTCAAACACCTTTCTTAGTTCACCTTTTAAAGATTAAACCACTAAATTTATTGCCATGATATACAAAAAAAACAACTTATTTTTTGCGATAAAAGCAGGCAAAATCAGATTAAATTCTATTGCTAAAAGTATAAAAACTATTACGTTAAAAGAAAAAAGCCTTTTCGTGCTGTTCAGCTTAAACTGCACTCCAACAGAAAATCACTTAAAGCACTGCATTTTCGCAGGAAAAGGCTTTAAAGTAAGTGATTTTTTAATGAAATTAACAGGAGAAAAACAGCTAACCCAGGCAAAAAACAGGATTGAATTAGATAACACAAAAAAAGCATGCCTTATTGCTGTCGCAAAAAACAAAAAAAAAGCGGATGAAACCGCAAAAAAAATAAGTGAATTAATCGGCTTAAAAAAAGAAAAAATCAGTTCACTGAAAAGGCTGAAAAAGCTTGCAATAAAAGAAAAAATTCCGTTAAATGCTTTTGGCGAAGATTTTTATTCTTCTGTAAACAATTTTTTTATTGAAAGAAGCGCTTTAGTGGTTGAATGAAAAAAGTCTTCATCGTATTATTGTTAATTGTTTTCCTCGGATTTCTTTTAAGAAGCCCTGGGCTGTTGTTTGACGCATTCGGCGAACCGGATAATTTTTTTCATTTAAGGATGACAGAACAGGTTATAGCAGAGCAAAGGGTTCCGGTTTATGATGAACTTTCAATGCAGGGAAGATATTATTCTTATGCACCATTATTTCACGTAACTTTCGCTGAACTGCATTTGCTTTCAGGAATACAAACAGACTTGCTGATTCACTTGTTTTCAATTGCATACGGTTTAATGGGAATTTTTCTGGTTTTTGTTTTTGCAAGAAAAATTTTTGACACAAAAACCGGATTATATGCAGCGTTTTTTCTTGCAACAATGTTTTACCACATTATCAGGACAGCAGGAAATGTAAGACCTGATGGATTAGCATTGCTTTTTATTCCTGCAATAATTTACTTAATTTACTGCAAAAAATACAGGACAGCAGGCTTGCTTGGAATCGTACAGATTTTACTGCACCCTCTTTCATCCTTTAACCTCATCCTGTTTTTGCTTTTATGGATTATTTTAGCTAAAGTAAAAAAAATTGAAGTTGAAGCAAAAAAAATTTTTGTAATAATTGAAGGAATGGTTTTAGTCTTTCTTTTATGGCTGAATTCCCTGCCATACCATTTCACTGAATATGTTTCAAGAGTTTCATTTGAGTCAAGTGAAATGGCTAAATCAACCCTGTTCACGCAAATGTATTTAATGCTGTTTTCCTGGGCGTTTATTTTAATCGCAGTATTCAAGTCAGAGAAAAAAAATTTGTTTCTTGTTTTATGGTTTGCATTCGAATTATTTTACGGGGTATTCGGGACAAGATTAGGCATTTTTGTTTCTTTTCCTGCAGCAATCCTTGCAGGAAAAGGCTTTTCTATTGTGTTTGAAAAAATAAGGCCTTACACTAAAGTGTTTTTTGTTTTAATTTTGTTCATGGGATTAATGCTTTTTGTTCCGCAGACACAGTATGCTGGAACAGCTTTTACTTTAACTGAAAAAACTGCAATGACTTGGCTGGAAGAATTCTCTGATAAAAACTCAAGCATTTTTTCTTCTTGGGACAGAGGGCATGCATTAGCTGAACTCGCAAAAAGAAAAGTTGTAATCGACGGCTACTTTGAATTTGCTCCTGAATTAGATGAAAGAAACAATGCAATGAAAGAAATTACTTCAAGCTCTGACTGCAACAAAATTTTTTCCCAAGCAGAAAAATTTAATGCAGAATATTTTTTTGTATTCAATGCAGGAATGAATTCAACGACTTACAGGAACGGATTGCTTGAAGCAGAATGCAGTTTCATGGACTATGTTTTTGCAAGCAATTCATCTAAAATAATCAGGTTTGACTTAAAAGACAAGCCAAAAAAATGACTTAAAATAAAAAAACCTTCAAAAAAACTTTTCCAGCCAAAAAATGAATGGTTTATAATCCCTTTTTTTTATAATATAGTTATTTTTGCAGGAAAAGGGGGATGTAAATGAAATCTTTTATTGAAAACGCATTAAATTCAACTCCAAAAAACAGCGAAAAGGACACTGAATTCCTTGCGCCAAGAATAATGGTTATTGGAACCGGAGGAGCTGGATGCAACACAGTTAACAGGGTTGCAAACATGCATGTTTCCGGCGCACAACTAGTGGCAGTAAACACAGACAAACAGCACTTGTCCATAATAAACGACGAATTAACTAAAATCCTGATAGGAAAAAGCGTTACAAGAGGCCTTGGAGCAGGAGGATACCCTGAAATAGGGGCAAAAGCCGCAGAAGTTTCAAGAAAAGCATTAGAAGAAGTATTAAACGAAATAGATTTATTGTTTATTTCAGCCGGAATGGGCGGAGGAACAGGAACAGGCTCTGCACCAATAATAGCTGAAATAGCAAAAGCACAGGGCGCAATAGTGATTTCAATTGTAACCTATCCTTTTGCATTAGAAAAAGCAAGATTAATTAAAGCAGAAGAAGGACTAGACAAATTAACTGCAGTCAGCGACAGCGTAATAATAATTGACAACAACAGGTTAGTTGAATTAGTGCCGAATCTGCCAATACAAGATGCATTCAAAGTAGCAGACGAAGTCACAGCAAGAACTGTCAGAGGAATAACAGAAACAATAACCCAGCCTTCTTTAATTAACTTAGACTTCGCTGACGTCAGAAGCGTAATGGAAAACAGGGGATTAAGCGTTATTGCAGTAGGAGAAGCAAAATCCAATAACAGAGTCAACGAAGTCGTAGAAGAAACACTCAAAAATTCTTTACTGGACGTAGATATTTCTGGCGCAACAGGCTGCTTGATTCATATTACAGGCGGACCAGAATTAACTTTAGGAGAAGCAAATGCAGTAGGAGAACAGTTAACTGAAAGCATTGATCCCAAAGCTTCAGTTATCTGGGGAGCAAGAATTGACCCAACTTTTTCAAACAAAATTGAAGTAATATCAATTTTCACCGGCATTTCTTCAAAAGACATCAAAGGAATAAACTTTGACAGGAAAAACGAAAGAACAAAAACAGGTTTTGGATTAGGCTCAATTTAAACTGCCACTGTCAGTCGCCGATTTCGCTCGGCGGTGACGATGCACGGCATAAAGCCGTGCTAGCACCACTTTATGTGGTGCACCTTTTTCTTTTTGGGCACTACTAAAACTTTTATGTGTCAGCATTTTTGATACAACTTTTCTTAAAAGTTGTTTTTAGTGTGCATTTAATTCCTTTTTGGAATTAAGTTGCAACTTGCCTTTTCTTAAAAAAGGCAGTTTGATACAACTTTTTGAAAAAGTTGTTTAATCCTCTACTTTAATTGCTATTTCTTCTGTCTTGTTTTCTAAGACATAATTGTAGTCATTAAAGTGCTCTGAAACTTCCAGCAATGCAGTGTATTCTCCTGTTTCAACTACTTTTGACGGAAAAATTTCGTAAGAAAATTTTCTTGTCTGCCCTTGAACTAATTTTTCTGCGAGCCTTTTCCTTATAACCCTGTTCACTCCGGCTTTATCCAAGCCTAACTGAGCTGGCAGTTCCAGAATAAAAGAAATAAGTTTTGGCTTTATTCCATTGTTGGTTACACTGAAAGTTAATTCAAGTGGCTCTCTTGTCCTTAATTTCATCCTGTAAGGAAACAGGCTTGTCTTAACATTTAATCCCGGCATAATTATCACCCTTAAGTAAATACAATATTATTATACTGAAAAGCTTAATAAATAGTTTTGAGTGGCTATTCTTCTTTATATTCTGCTTCAATTAATTTCCTTATTTCTTTTGCTTTTTTTTCACCGACTTTCTCTGTCTTCATTAACTGTTTTTCGCTTGCATTAAACAATTTTTTAATTGACTTAAACTTTCTTAAAAGATTTTTAGCTAAAGTGGGGCCGATTAAAGGCAGAGACTCTACTACAAACTGCTGTAATTCAGGAACTGACAGGCCTTTTCTTCCACCAACTCTCAAGCGGATTTCTTTTGCTTTGCCTAACTGCTCTCTTTTTGCAATCAAATACAAAAAAGAAACTGTTTCTTCAACAGAGTCAGTGAACAAAATCGGCACCTGATAGTCTAAAAGAATTGAACTTAAAGCGCCTTTGATTGCATTCTCATGAATATGCCTTAAAGTAAATAAATCCTGTTTTTTTCCTTCAACAATCATTAAAGGCTTTTTGCAGTTAGCGCTTAAATCAACCAGCTGTGAAAACAATCTTCCATCTAACATTGAAGCCAGAAAATCTTCAACGGTTTTTCTTTCAACTATCACGTCATCGCTTAAAACATAGTCTCCTATTTCAAGCTGTTTTACTTTAACTGAAACATTCTCTAATTTGCTTAACTCTCTTACTGCATTAGAGGCGTGTTCTCTTGAATCAACAAAAATTAAAATCAAATCGCCTGCAGGAGAAAAAGAATTTAACGTCATCTGGGAATCCATTTTCCTTGAAACCATTTTTTCTTCAAGAGAATTCTGTTGCAGTCTTTTCATGTCACTTAAAGTTGACTTCATCTTCCTTTCTTTTGCAACACTACTCCAGTAAAAAGCCTCGTCTCTTGTTCCTTTAGCCATTAAAATAATTGTTTTTCCTTTCGAAAGCCTTCCAGTTCTTCCGCGCCTTTGAATTGTCCTTATTTCAGAGGGAACAGGCTCAAAAAAAACAACTAAATCAACAGCCGGTATGTCAAGACCTTCTTCAGCGACCGCGGTGCAGACAAGAGTATTGTATTTTCCTTCTTTTAATTCTTCAATAGTTTTTATTTGTTCTTTTTGGTTCATTCCTTTTACGTTTTGCTTTGATGCCTGACCAATAAACTTTTTTGCTTTTATTTCAGGAAAAGCATTTAACTGTTTTTCTAAAAAAGAAACTGATTCACGGTAATGATTAAACACTAAGACCTTGCTTTCAGGGTTTTCAGAGAACTGTTTTTTTAATACATTAATTAATTCCAATAATTTTGGGTGCTCAATTTTTTTTTCCTGCAATTCTTTTGCCAAACGCATTGCTTTTGCAATTGATTCATCTGAGACAAGAAATTTCACTGCTTTAGTGGAGCTTTTTCCTGCATCGCTTTGCAGCCTGGAAAAATACTCATTCAAGGAATTAATGCCTTGGGTTTCAAGCAATAATTCTGCATGAGAAACCTTCAATAAAGCAGCTAACCTTGAAATCGCGGTAAACAAGGCAGGGTTTTTGCTTGGATTAGAAGCAATCTGCCTTCTAATCTTTGACTGCATTTCAATTAAATCAGTTCTTCGAATGTATTGCACTGAAATGCTTTGCGCAAAACCAAATTTTTTTAAGAACACCAATTGTTCTTTCATGAATTCTCTTAACAATGCTTTTATTTCAAGAAATTCAGCTGGAAGATTTACTTTAATCCACTCTGATTCAATTTCATTTACATAAGGCTTTACATCAGCGTCTTTTTCTGACTTGATTTCAATGTTTTTGATGAACAAATTTTTGCAGACATCATCAATTCTTTCTTTTTTTCCTCCTGGAGAAGCAGTTAACCCTAAAATTATTCCTTCAGGGTTTTGTTTTACAAAATTTTGCGCCAAAAAAACATAACTGTAATCTCCTACTGCCCTGTGGGCTTCATCAAATACAATTAAAGAAATTTCTTTAAAAGAAATTTTTCCCTGCAATAAATCGTTTTCAATTGATTGCGGGGTAGCGGAAATTATTTTGGAATCATTCCATAAAAGAATTCTTTTTTTTGAAGGAATTGAGCCAGTCATTAAAGAAATCTGGTTTTCTTTTAAGTTCAGGAATTTTTTGAATGAATTAAAATGCTGGACTGCCAAAGGCTTTGTAGGCGAAACAACTAAAATTTTTTTTTCTGGTTTTTTTTCCAGCAGAAAAGCTGAAACCATTGAAGCAACAACTGTTTTGCCTAAAGCAGTCGGCGCTACAACCAAAGAATTGCCTTTCTCTAAAACCCTTGCAGTCAACACTTCCTGGTAAATTCTTGATTCAATAGAGTTTTCTTTGATTAACGGATGCTTTACAAAAGCCATAAAAAAATCTAGTAGAATTCAATTAAAAAACAAATTGAACCAAACTGCCAGTGAAGTTTTCAGGCACATTTATTCCTTTTTTAAGGGCATTAGTTTGCTTTAAATTCGATTAAAGCCTTCCAAAAGCAATAGATTTTTAAATAAAGGAATTATATTCTTTAGAGAAGAAAAGGAGGCTTTTTTTATGGCTGAACTGCCTTTGGCTGCATTGGATAGAATTATCAGAAAAAGTTCTGGTTTAAGGGTTAGTGAAACTGCAGCAAAAGAATTAGGCTTGTTTTTGGAATTAGAAGGAGAAAAAATTTCAAGGCAGGCAGGCGAATACGCTAAACACGCTAACAGAAAAACAATCATTGACTCTGACATCAGGCTGGCGACAAAAAAATAGCTTAATCTTTTTGAAAATACTTTTCTTTTAATTCCTTTAAAGCAATTTTTTGCACTTGTTTTTCTGAAATGCCTTCAGTGTCAATTACCAGATTAAATTTTTCAAGGTTTTCGCCTAAAGTAAAACCATAAAGTTTTTTGTAGATTTCAGTTGTTTTTTCTTCTTTTGACTTAATTGCTTCAAGGACTTTATCCAAAGGCTGATTGTTTCTTTTAGAAATTCTTTTCGCACGGGTTTCAGCTGAAGCAGAAAGCCAGATTTTAAAGCCTTTATTGCTTAAATAACCCATTGTCCAAGAATCCATTGCAATGCTTCCTTCTTCAATTAACTCTAAAAGCTTTTTATCTAACAGCTTATCATATTCTGTTTGGATAAGCCTTTCTTCAATCATTTTTTTTCCTTTACTGCTTTCCCACCAGCCTTTATTTCCCACATTATTTTCTTTTGAAAGCTCGGTTGAATGGTTTTCAATTATTTCCCTTAACAAGGCTGAAGTGTGAATGCATTTTAAGTTAAATTTTTTTGCAATGCATTCAACTAAATTGCTTTTTCCTGAACCGCTGAAACCAGAAACAATTACAGTTTTTTCTTTCATTAAACAATTGGCTTTGAATTTGTATTTAAACTTTACGTGATTCAAGTGTTTAAATGAAGCCAGAAGAAAAGTACAAAAAACTGGTTGAAAAAACAAAAAAGTTTTTTGAAAAACAAAGATTCCAAAAAGCAGTTCTCGGATTAAGCGGCGGCATTGATTCCTCGCTTACAGCAAAAATTGTTTCAGAAGCAATTGGAAAAGAAAATGTTTTTGGATTAATCATGCCAGAAAAAACCAACAGCCCTGAAAGCGCTGAATACGCAAAAGAATTAGCAGAAAAATTAGGCATAAAAGCAATTGAAGTTGATATAAACGATTTCTTCAAGCCATTCTTTAAACTGCTTCCATGGGAGCAAAACAGGACGTCAAAAACAAATTTAAAGCCAAGGATTAGAATGACAGTATTATACAATTACGCTAACAAGCATAATGCAATTGTTGTCGGAACTTCAAACAAAACAGAGTTAATGTTAGGCTATTTCACTAAATTCGGCGACGGGGCAAGCGATTTCCTTCCAATAGGAAATTTATTCAAAACAGAAGTAATTGAAATATCAAAAACAATTGGAATACCTGAAAAAATAATTCAAAGAAAGCCTTCAGCTGAATTAGAGGAAGACCAGACAGACGAAAAAGATTTAGGTTTAAGTTATAAGGAAATAGATGAAATTTTAAGGGAAATGGAGAAAGAAAAAACAGAAAAACAATTGACTGAAAAATTCGGCGAAAAAGCCGAAAAACTGATTAAAAGAATAAAAGAAAACAGGCATAAAACAGAGAAAACAGAAAAAATTGAAGTTTAGGGGATGCAATGCTGAGCAATGAAATGAAAAAAAAACTTGTTTCTTTTGTTAAAGAAGATATTGCAGGAAAAGACATAACCACAGAATTAATTTCAGAAAAAAAATGCAGTGCAGAAATCAGATTAAAAGAAAACGCGGTTATTTCAGGTTTAGAAGAAGCAAAATATTTGTTTGAATATTTTGGGGTAAAAGTTAAACTTTTTTCAGAAAACGGAAAAGCAGTCAAAAAAGGAAAAATTTTATTAAAGCTTTTTGGAAGCAACAAAAAAATTCTTTCAGCTGAAAGAACCGCATTAAATGTCTTAAGCAGAATGAGTGGAATAGCAACTCTTTCAGTTAAAGCCCAAAAAATTGCTGGAAAAACAAAGATAATGCTTTCAAGAAAGACTTTGCCTGGCTTCAATGAATTCGATAAAAAAGCCGCAATAGAAGCAGGAATACTTCCTCACAGGAAAAACCTTAACACAGCTTTTTTGATAAAAGAAAACCATCTGAAATTCAATTCAATTACAGAATTAACTGAAAAAGCAAAAAAAGAAAACAAAAAAAACAGGCAAAAAAAAATAGTTGAAGTTGAAGTAAAAAACTTTAAAGAAGTAAAAGAAGCAATCTTGGCTGAACCAGATGTAATCATGCTGGACAATTTTTCTGTTAAAAACGCGGGAAAAGCATTAAAAGAAATAAAGAAAAAAGGCATTAAAGTTGAACTGTCAGGAAACATTAATTTTTTTAACCTCAAAAAATATTCTTCTTTGAAAGCAGACTTTATTTCAATGGGCTTTTTAACTCATTCAGTTAAGGCAATAAATTTAAGTTTGCTTCTGACTTAATTTAACAGTGAAATAAAAATGAAAATCGGATTATTTGGCGGTTCTTTTGACCCAGTGCATTCAGGGCACTTGATTGCAGCAGAAAAAGTCCTGGAAAAAGGACTGTGCGACAAAATCTGGTTTATGCCGTGCTACCAGAACCCGTTAAAAAAAAAGCTGTCTGATGCAATTCACAGGAAAAAAATGATTGAATTAGCCATTAAAGGAAAAAAAGGCTTTGAATTAAATGAACTTGAATTAAACAAGAAAAAAATAACTTATTCAATTGATTCAGTGAAAGAACTAAAAAAAATGTTTCCGGAAGACACGTTTTATTTTATTATAGCAGAAAAAGGGTTAAACGAATTCCATAAATGGAAAAATCACGTGGAACTCCTCAAAGAAGTTAAATTCATTATTGTCTCGGTTTTTGATTCAGCTAAAATCCCTGATGTAGTTAAAAAACACCATCCGATTCTTGTCCAGCCAAGCTTAAGCAGCAACCTTTCTTCAACAATGATCAGAAAAGGATTAAAAGAACAAAAAGATGTCTCGGTTTTTTTGCCGGAAAAAGTTTTTGAATACATTAAAGAAAACAAACTTTATGGATTTGAATAAAAACAAAAAAAAAGCTGAATGAAAAAAAATTGCCTGAATGAATTTCAGTGAAAAAACAAAAGAAAAAAAAAGATTTGAATGAACTTTAATGAAAGAGTCTGGAATACAATAAAAAAAATTCCCAAAGGAAAAATTTCAACTTACGAAGAAATCTCTAAAGCAGTTGGAAAGCCAAAAGCTTTTCGTGCAGTTGGAAACGCATGCAACAAAAACCCTTTTTCTCCAAGAGTTCCATGCCACAGAGTCGTTAAAAGCAATGGAAGCTTAGGCGGGTTTGCTTCAGGAACAAAAAAGAAAATACAGTTATTAAAAAAAGAAGGCGTTCAGGTAAAAAAAGGAAAAATAACAGGATTTGAAGAAAAACTTTTCAGGTTCTGAAAAATTTACAGTTTAAAATAATTTTTTTCATCTTTTGTTTCTTCTTTTAAGTAATTAACAAATTCTTCCCTGAAATTAGAAATGTTTAAGACTTTTCCTGTTTCAAGAAAAACACTGATGTTTTTAATAAAAACATTTCCGCCAATAATGTCTGGAATAATTACAAAATCAACCTGGTTTTCATACAATTCTAATGCATCTCTTTTGGTTTTAGCTCTGGCAAAAATAGATATTTCAGGATTAAATCCTTTTGCTTTTTTCACCAAATAAAGTGCATACACAATGTCTGGAATAGCAATAACCAGCAAGGAAGCTTTAGACAAATTAACTTTATCCCAGATTTCATTGTTTTCAATGTTCCCGCAAACAGAATTAATTCCAAGCTTTATCTGGTTAAAAATAACATCAGGGTCATGGTCTATTACAACAACATCATTATGCCTTCCAATGGCTTGAGCAATGCTTGAACCCATTACTCCAGCACCAACAACAACAATATGCTTTTCCAGTTCCTTTTCTTCCGGAAGCCTTTCCAAGTCATTTAATTTGCTGACAAAACGAAATTTATTCGAAAAAGGATGAAAAAATCTTGAAAGCAGTACATAAATGCTTTCACTTGAATTCATGAAATACGGAGTTAAAGCCATTGTAATTGCAGTAACAATAACAGTAATTGAAAACAAGTCAGAAGACAAAACACTTGAATTAAAACCTTGTGCAGCTAAAATAAAAGAAAACTCTGAAATCTGCGCCAAAGAAAACCCAACCAACAAGCCGTTTCTTGTGCCATAGCCGGAAAAAATGCTTATCAAAGAAAAAATTAATGGCTTTAAAATCAAAACAACAAAAAGCATTAAACCAGCAACAAGCAAAACAAATTCAATTGAATTAGAAAACACTAAAGTTAACTGCATTCCAAGAGAAACAAAAAACACTGTAACAAAAAAATCCCTTATGCCCCTGATTTTTCCCACTAATTCAAGGTTAGTGGACAAAGAAGAAAGGCTTAAGCCTGCAAGAAAAGCTCCGATAGCAGGAGAAAAATCAAGCAAAGAAGAAATAAAAATAAAAACAAAACAAGTGCTTAACCCGCTTAAAAACAATAATTCCTGGCTTCTCGAAGAATAAGATATAATCCTAGAAAAAACGTGTTTGCCTAACAAAAAAGCAAACAACAATAAAAGCACTCCTTTGGCTATAATCGGAATAACAACAGTAAAAGAAAAAGAGTTAACTGAAACCAAAGGCAATGCAAGGACAATCAAAAAATCCTGTACAATCAAAAAACCAATCATTAATCTTCCATGCAAAGTATTCAGTTTCTGTGAATCAGATAAATGCTTTATTACAACACTAGTTGAACTGAAAGCAAGAATTAATCCAAGATAAACTGATACAATGAAATCTAATCCTAAAACACTGAAAAGAAAAAAGCTTATGATTAAAGTCAATAAAACCTGTATTATTCCCCCAAAAAAAACAATTTTTCCCATGTTCTTTAATTTATTTAAATCTGATTCAACTCCTACAGTGAACAACAAAAAAGCGATTCCAAGCTCTGAAATAAGCAGAATGTTTTCTCCGCCTTCAGTTAAGCCGATTAAATTCAATCCAATTGGCCCAATAATCAAGCCAGCAACAATATAAGACAAAATTAACGGTTGCTTCAAAAACCTGCCAATTAAAGCAGTTAAAGTGGCAAAAACCACTATTAAGCCTAACTCAAACACTAAGCCAGAGCCCTGCATGAACTCAATTCCGGCAAAAGAAAAAATTTCTTCAATCATTCCAGCAATAAAAAGGCATTAGAAGTATATAAAAATGACGGGTTAAATTTTTTTCCATCTAACGCCGTCTTTTGAATCACTTAACTCAATTCCCTTTTTTCTCAGCAAATCCCTTAACTCGTCTGCTTTACTCCAATTCATTTCTTTTCTTGCTTTCTCTCTTTCTTCAATAAGTTTTTTGAGCTCTGATTCAAGTTCTTGTTCAGCAAAATTCATTACCCCTAAAACAGAGTCAATTTTTTTCAAAAAAGAAATGATTTCAGCTGAATTTTTTTCTGAAAGCTTTTTTTCGTCAACCAGCCTGTTGATTTCTTTCAAAAAATCGTTTAGGGAAGTCAAAGCCAAACTGATGTTTAAATCATCATCCAAGGCTTTTTCAAAAAAAGAATTGGCTTTTTCAATAAATGTTTTTACTTCAGTTCCTTCAGCTGATTTAATTTTATTTAACTTTGAAATAAATTCATTGAACCTGTCAACTGAATTCTGGGCTTCTTTTAAAGAGTTTTCAGAAAAATTTAATTCACTCCTGTAATGCGCTGAAAGCAAAACAAAACGGATTGCCTGAGAAGAAAAGCCTTTTTGAATTAAGTCCCTTAAAGCATAAAAATTGCCTAAAGACTTTGACATTTTTTTTCCGTCAACTATCAGATGAGAGCAATGCAACCAGTAATTAACGAATTTTTTTCCTGTTGCACCCTCTGATTGCGCGATTTCGTTTTCATGGTGCGGGAATTTGTTGTCAATTCCTCCAGTATGAATGTCAAAGCTTTCACCCAAATACTTCATTGACATTGCACTGCATTCAATGTGCCAGCCTGGCCTTCCTTTTCCTAAACTTGTTTCCCAGAAAACATTTTTGTCTTTTTCGTCAAAAGCCTTCCATAAAGCAAAATCTCTTGCATTCTCTTTTTCGTATTCGTCTTGCGAAACTCTTGCCCCAGATTTTAATTCTTTTATTTTAAAGCCTGAAAGCTTTCCATAGTTCTTGAATTTTTTTATTGAAAAATAAATGCTGTTGTCCTCGCCTTTGTAAGCAAAGCCTTTTTTTAATAGTTTTTGGATTAATTCAACCATTTCTGGAATGGTTTTAGTTGCTTCAGGATAAAACTCTGCTTTTTCTATGTTCAGGGTTTTAATGTCTTCAAAAAAAGCTTGTTTGAATTTTTGAGTGAAATCATTCAAAGAAATTCCTGCGTCTCCGGCGCCTTTAATTGTTTTGTCGTCCACGTCAGTTAAATTCATTACCTGAACAACTTTGAATCCTTTAAATTTCAGATAACGCCTTAATAAGTCTTCAAATACATAGGCTCTGAAGTTTCCGATGTGGGCAAAATCATATACTGTCGGGCCACAAGTATACATTTTTACTTCTTTGGCTTTTAATGGCTTGAAAGCCTGCTTTTTTTTTGTTAAAGAATTATACAGTTTAAGCATTTTACTCTAAAGAATAAATAAAAAAAGTTATATTAAAGATGTTGTTTTGGTTTTCTTGTTTTATTTTACTTTAACCTTAAAGCCTTTGAGTTTCCTGACATGCTTTTTTGGCAGGATTAACTCTAACACTCCGTTGCTGAACTCTGCCCTGGATTTGTTTGGAACAACTTCTTCAGGCAAAGCAATTGAACGGAAAAAAGAATTAAATTTTCTTTCCCTGAAATAATAGCCTTTTTTTGGGTTTTTTTCTTCTTTTCTTGCATCAGTTTTAGCCTTTAAAGTCAGCTGGTTTGCTGTTACATCAATATCCAAGTCCTGTTTTTTTATTCCAGGAAGCTCTGCTGTAACCTTCAAAGAATTCCCTGTATCTTTTACGTCAAGCAAAGGGCTTCGAATAAAAGAATCAAATGAAGGAAAAGGGCTTGAATCAAAAAACCTTGAAATGCCTGCCTCGTGTTTTCTCACTTTTTTTAAAGGATCCCATAAATCTAATTCATCCATTCAACCACCTCAATACAGCATAAAAACTACGTTAAAAGAATTTAAAAAAGTTTTCAGAAGCCAATTGCCTGCACTAAAACCAAGTCAAGGAAAAGAAAGCAAAGCAATGCAACAAAATGAACCAAAACATTAGAATTAATTTTATGCGAAATAACCTTGTAATAAACCAGAATAGAAAGCAAAGCAAAAATTATTGTAAGCAAAAGGATTGCGCTTACAGCAGGAATTGCGTGAACAAAATTCTCTGATTCAATTGAAGCTGAAACAATTTCAGCTGACTGGCCTAAAGTGATTTTCCCTGTCTGAAAATCTTTTACAGAAGAAAAAATTTCTCCAGGCAGGATTAAAGGAACCAACAAAAACAAGAAAACTGCTGCTGCACCCAAAAATCTTGTCAAAGAAACAGCTGAAGCAATTCCATAAAAATCGTTTCTAGTGTTTTTCCTTGAAAACAAGGAAATAATCAAAGACAATAAAATTGAAGCAACAATCCATGCAAGAACTGCATATAGGAAATTAAATGCTTCAGAAAAAAAGCTTACTTCAAAGCCATAAACAATTAATCCAATAAGAGAAAGAATTGCAGGCAATAAAACAAAAAGCAGTGCCTTTGAAATGCTTGGATTCTCCAAGTAATGTTTTACTACTGCCCCAGGCTTATAAATCAAATGAATTGGATTCATAGTATCTCATATTTAATGGCTTTTTTTATTTATAAAACTAACCTTATTTGAAAGCCTTTCTAACAGGCTCTAAAACATCATTTAATTCAGCTGACAACGAATTCTTTAAATCCATTGGATGAAGCTTTTTCTCAGAAAAAGCTTTTTCCAGCTCAAAAAAAGAATTAAACTTAATGCTTCCTCCAAATTTTTCTGGACGGGAAATTTCAACTGAATTTTTTTTAGGAAAAACAATTAACTTCATTATCTGCAGCAAAGCATTATTTGCATCGCCTTCAACGCAATACGCTTTATTTATTTTCTTTTTAATTTCTTCTTCTGAATCCCTTACAGAAATTAAAGTAGAAGCATCACTTGAACTCATTTTTGTTCCGGGTTTTAACATTGAATCAATTAACGGAGTATGCACAAAAGAAGGCTTTTTGTAACTAATTTTTTCAATAAGCTCTCGGGCAAGCATATGGATTTTTCTTTGTTCAATGCCTGACTGCGCGACATCAATTTTCAAGTGCTTTAAATCATTAATCTGCATTAAAGGATAAATTGCCTGAGAAACTGTTGCGTTCTCAATGTCTCTTGCAACTTCCTGCATTGAACGCAAACCCCTGTTAATTGTAGTGTGCAGTGAAAGCTTCAATAAATCTTCAATGTAATCCTGTTTTTTCTGAAAAGAAGAACCCAAAACAAACTCTGGTTCTTTTAATCCGATAAAAGAAAAAGCTTTCTTCCAAAACTTAATGTTTTCTTTTATCTGTTCTTCAGTTCCTTTCTTGTTCAGAAACGCATGCCAGTCAGCTAAAAGAATTTTAACTTTAAAGCCTGCTTTCTCTAACTGCGATAATTTTATTGCAGTAACAAAATGGCCTAAATGAACTTCTCCTGATGGCTCGTAACCGCAGTAAGTTATCGGAGACTTTTTTTCTGAAAGAATTTTTTCAATTTCTTCTTTTGTAACCAGTTCAACTGAATTTTCTTCAATCAACTGCATTTTTTCCTTTAAGCCCATAAAAAAACCTGTTTTATTTAATAGTTTAATGAAATACTATTTATTTGTATGGCAAAAAAACACAGAGTTCTTGCATTCGGCACATTTGACGGCCTGCATCCAGGGCACTTGCATTACTTAGAGCAGGCAAAAAAATTTGGTGAAGAGCTAACTGTAGTTATTGCAAGAGACACAAGAGTAAAAAAAATCAAGTTAAGGGAACCGATTTTAAAGGAAAACGAAAGAAAAAAACTTATTCAGGCATTAAAGCCAGTTGACAAAACAGTTTTAGGAAACAAGAATGGAGCAATATTTGAAGTACTCAAAAAATTAAAGCCGGAAGTAATTGTTTTAGGATACGACCAACAGCCTTCAACAGAAAAACTCAGAGAAGAACTGAAAAAAAGAGGCATTAAAGCTGAAATAAAAAGAGTTAAAGCGTTAAATGCAGGAAAATTCAAGTCATCCAAACTGAAAAACAAGATAATCAGGCAGATGAATTTTTCTTAAGTTTTTCCCTGAATTCTTTCAGGAATTCAGGCGTTCCATCAAAAACAAATCCATAAAACCCGCAGTCAGTGCAGCGCATCATAGGAGACAATGCAACAGCATCTTTTCCCATTCCATAAATCTGGGGTTTTAAGTTAACTGAACCGCAAGCAGGACAGAACCTGAAAGAAACCTGTTTTTTATTTGATTCTTTTTTTACTTTTTTGTCAAATAACTCAAGTTTTTTTTCCATAAAAAAAAATCACTTTCTTGTTTTAGCTTTTTCTTCAAGGAATTCAACTATTTTTTGGGCAGCATTTATTCCAGTGCATTCCTCAAAAGCCTTGAACTGCGGGGAACGGTTTGTTTCTAAAACAAACCATTTTTTTTCATGCAAGGCAAGGTCAACGCCAGAAATCTCTAACTGCGCGCTTTCAGCCGCTTTAACGGCAATATCAGAAATCATTTTATTTAATTTGAATTCAACTGCAACAGAATCTTGTGCAATGTTTTTCAGCCAATGACTTGACTGCTTTTCAAATGCGCCAACTGCTTTTCCGCCTATTACAAGAACTCTTAACTCTTTTTCAAATGGAATGAATTCCTGAACCAAAAAAAAGTTTTCTTTCACTGAAGGCAGAAAAGAATGAATCTCAGAAAACTTTATTCTGTAAATTCCTTTTCCTCTTTTTCCTTCAAGCTCTTTTAATACAATCCAATCAGAATCAGAAAAAGGAAGGGAAAAAAAAGTTTTCCTATTCAAAAAAAAAGTCTTTGGAATATTTAAGCCTGCTTTAAAAAAACAATAATAGTTTGTGAACTTATTTCTTCCATTCATTGAAGCAAGCTTTTCGTCAACAATTTTTGTGCCAGAAGAAAAAAAGCTTAATGCAAGTGCTCTTCCCTGCAAAGAAAAATCCTGTAATGTACGGAATAAAACCAAATCAAATTTTTTTTTCACTAAGCCAATGCCTGCCTGTAATGCCTCTGGATGAAAAACAGAAACAACATGCTTTCTTTTAACTGCTTCTTCTTTTATTCTTTCAGTTTCAAACTGTTTTTCAGAAGAAATTATTGCAAGCTTCATATGTATTAAAACCTGTTTCTTGTCTTTAATTCCCTTGTTTTTTTATACAAGTATTTGACAAGAATATTCGGAAACTTTGGGCCAAAAAAATCGATCATTAATCCAGGGGCAAAATTCACTTCAATTAACTTGTATTTTCCCTGTTCTTCCATGAAATCCACAGCACAGACTCCCAAGCCTAAAATCGCTGAAACCTTTAATGCATCTTCTTTCATTGCAGAACTTAATTCAATTAACTCTGCTTTTCCTCCGGCAGAAACATTTGTCCGCCATTCACCTTCCCTGCAGGTTCTTTTAATGCCGTAAACTTCTTCGCCAAAAACAAGGCACCGTATATCATAATTTTCTGACTTAACAAATTCTTGTGTTGAAATGAATTCCCTGAAAAGCTTTAAAGTGTCCAAAACAGGCCTGAATTCTTCTTCAGAGTTAGCGCGCATTACACCTCTGCCTCCAAAACCAGACAGCAGCTTAATTATTATCGGATAACCCATTTTATGGCTCATGTCAATTGCAGTCTGAGGGGCAACAGCCAAAGAAGAAACAGGAACAGGAATTCCTTCCCTTGAAAGAACTTTAACAGTAAAATATTTGTGGTTGGTTGCCTGAAATGCCTCTGGAGTCAAAGGAATAAAAACATCTGAATGATTTAATATGTCTAAAACAATTTCGCCAAACATTAAGTCTTTGGAGAAAAGCCTTGCATAACAGGCATCAAAAGAAGTTAAGTCAGTTCCCTTGAAAACCAGTTTTGTTTTTCCGTTCCTGCATTCAATCTTTATTTTTTTCAGCGGAGCATACAATACAGTGTCAAATAATTTATGCGCTTCCTCTAAAATCAACTGCTTTACTTCCTGCCTTTCATTGCTTCCGCCAATATACAAAAACTTCATTTTTATTCCTTCCTCAGCTTGTTAAAATAAAATTCTGCGGTTTCCTCAAAAAGGTTTTTTCCCATTATTTCCTGAAAAAAACTGAAATCAATTACAGGCTTTAAGCTGACAACACAGCCTTCAATGGATTTCACTGTAGCCATATCAATTCCGATTGCCTTACAGGCATTAATTACATTAGCTTTTTCTTGTTCATTTAAGCCCCTGCTTGAGCCTTTTTTAGAGTACTCAAATTTTTCTTTGTTCCATGCTCTTCTTACAGTAAAAACATTGTCCCCGATTACAACGCTTTCATTCAAGTCTTTTTCAAAAAATTCCTGCAGCAATAACACATCAAAATCTGATTTAATGCTTTTCACAATAGATAAAAGGGCTTTCTCTGATTCAACCAAAACATTCTGTATTTTTTTGTATCCGTCAAAAACCTGAAGCACTAAAGGAAAAGAAAACTCTTTTAAAGAAGAATTAATAAAAAAACTTGAGCCAAAAACAGTTGTGTCAGGAATCTTAATTCCATTAGAGTTCAGCGTAGTCAGCTGAAAAGCCTTGTTTGAAAGAATAGAATAAGCATCTGGCTTGACCTGGCAGTAAACTCCTTTCTGGGAAAACTCGTCAATCAATGGTTCAATGAAACGCGTGAACTGGATTCCTGCTTCAATAAAACAGCAGTCAAAATCCTCTAAATTAAATCCATTAGTTGTTAAAGTAGTTTCTTTGCCTTCAGTTAAAAGGCCTATTTTGGCTATTTCAACCAATGAAACAGAAATATTTTTTTTGTTAAAAGCTTCTTTTAGCTTTGAAATGTCTTCATTTTCTTTTTCAAAAATAAACAATGCTTTCATCAAAAAAACCTTTTTTTAGTCGTTCACTGCATCAGAGCCATCTGATTCATTTTTCTTTTTATCTAAGCTTTTTTCTGGAATCCAGATTTTCTTTATTTTTTTTTCAGGGTCAGAAGAAATTTCATTGAAAACAAATTCCGACAAAAGCTCATTAACAACAGATTTTCTCCTGATTAATTTATGCACATACCTTTCAAAAGACTTTGAAAGATTTTTATAAGAAGCAACATTAGCATAAATTAACCCTTCATTTATTCTCCAAAAAGCAGGCGTTCCCTTTTTTGCAAACACCAGATAACCTCTTTTCTTGTCTGTTTCACTCATTGCTTCATCCATTAACCTGTAATCAACCAAATAAACCCCTGCAGTCTGAGGCGAAGGATCCATTAAAATCAGTTCATCTCCTTCAACTCCAGCACACAAAACAAAATGCCCTGACCTTGACTTCTTTGAAGGAAACAACACAGGCTTTTTATACCACATTAAAATCATTGCACTATCTGAAATCCAGCTTTTAACTTCATCCCTTAAATTATAAATCTGGTTATAGCGAATTAACTGGCCTTTAATTAAATTGTTTGAAAGCTTTTCCACTGCCTTAATTAAATCCAATGGCTTTGTCCCGCCAGGAGAAACTGTTCCTGCAAGCTTTCCTATTTCCTGCTGCGAAAAATTATAGCCAAAAAAAGACAGCATCATTGAAGCAGAAGCAGGGCCGCAAAAATAATTCATTTGAGGGACAAACTTTGCCCTAATGCTTTCAAGTTTTGAAATATCGCTTCTGGCTCTCTTTAAGTAAAACTCCTTTTTAATGAACTCCTTGTTAGGCACAACCAGATTGTATCCGGAAGCAAGCCTGACCATTACTCCGTGAATGTCAACTCCGATTACTTCCCCTAATTCATTGCCTATTTTGATTTGCTGGCCTGGCTTGATTAAATTTTTTTGAATAAAAAGCCCTGAAAAAAAGTTTTCAAAAATTTCTTTAAAGCCAAAAAAGAATAAAGCAAGCGCTAAAACAATTATTGCTGTAATCAAAGTGTTAAAAAAACCCTGAAACAAGCCAATGTCTATTCCGATAGTAGAAAAAGAAAGCATTAAAACAATCAATAAAAGAAAAAATTTTACTATAAGGAAAAAAGCAGAAATAACCTGTTTTGAAATGCCAAATTCCTCTAAATAAGAATCAGAACCGAATTTAATGAACAAAAAACTTAATGCATCAGCAATTAACGTAACTAAAATGTACCCTAAAACAAATACAAGAAAAAAAATCACCACAGAAGGAATAAAAGCCATGACCTTTGAAATAAGGACTTCTGCAACAGAAACCTTTAACACGCTTAAAGCAATAATCAAAGAAACAACAAAAACAAACAATTCAACTGACCTAACAGCAGAATCAACAGTATAATAGCTTACTTTCTGTTTTTTTAACAGCAAGCCAAAGATTTTTCCCAAAAGCTTTGCAATAATTAATCCTGCAACAATGACTGCAACAGCCTGAGTTACATTGCTGAACAAAACCTCGTTCAGCAAAAAATTTCCCATTGTTTCAGCCATCCAAAAACACCTTAAACATATTAAACCTTAAACATATTAAGAAGGTTAAACTGTTTAAATAAATTCCCCTAAAAAAACAGTTTTTTTAAAGCAAAAACACGAACAAGAACAAAAAAACAGGAAAACAAGCGCAAGCTTTTTTTACTCTTCTGGCTTCAAAAAATAATAGCCGGATTTAAAGTGGAAAAAAAATGAATTCAAAAAAAAAAGCAATTAAAAAGCCTTCAAAAAAAGAGCTTTTTTATCAGACGTACGGCAACAAAAACTTTGATTTCGAAAAAACAAAAAAATACGGGGAAAAAATTTTAACTGAAAACCTTGGAATCAAAAAAAAAGAAAAACTGCTTGTAATCTGCGATGAAACAACTTATTTTATTGCAAAAGCTTTTGCTGCAGCAGGAAAAAATCTTTCAAAAAAAACAAAATTAATTGAAATAAAATCATTGCCGTTCAACGGCATGGAACCGGAAAAAAAAATCTCAGAAAAAATGCTTGAATTTAATGTAATTTTAATGCCGGTTAAAAGTTCTTTAAGCCACACAAAAGCAAGAATGAAGGCATCAAAAAATAACGCAAGAATTGCTTCAATGCCAAGATTAAATTATGAAATGATTGAAAGAGACTTAAAAGCAGATTATCTTCAGATAAAAGCTTTAAGCTTAAAAGTAAAAAATTTGCTTTCAAAAACTGATTTGGCTGAAGTTAAAACAGAATTAGGAACAGACATTAAGATTCCGTTGCATGGAATGAAAGCAGGCGGAAGCAAAGCAGGCTTTTATTTAAAGCCAGGCCAATGGGGGAATATTCCGCAAGGAGAAGTTTATATTGTGCCGGAAGAAGGAAAAACAGAGGGAAAATTTGTGGTTGATGCTTCAATGGGAACAATAGGAAAAGTTTCAACTCCAATTGAAATAACTGTAAGGAAAGGCTTTGTAACAAATATTTCCGGAGGCGAAGAAGCAGAAAAATTGCGGAAACTGATTAAGCCTTTGGGAAAGAACGCCAAAAATATTGCAGAATTTGCTGTAGGAACAAACAATACAGCAAAAATTATCGGCGTAGTATTAGAAGACGAAAAAGTTTTGGGCACAGCACATTTAGCAATAGGAAACAATACTTCAATGACAGGCGGGACAACTTACTCTGAAATCCACTTGGATGGAGTATTTACTAAACCAACCATC
>JBDRFE010000018.1:0-11183 GCA_043819075.1 archaeon | reverse complement strand
GACTGCGGCTGCTTCAGCTTTTATGCAAACAAAATAATTACTACCGGAGAAGGCGGAATGGTTGTAACAGCCAATGAAGAATTAAGTGAAATGGCGCACACTTTAATGAACCATGCTTTTTCAAAAGAAAAGCATTTCTGGCACAAGCACATTGGCTTTAATTACAGGATGACAAACATGCAGGCTGCATTAGGCTTAGCCCAATTGGAGAGAGTGGATGAATTGCTTGGGTTAAAAGAAAAAATCAACAGCCAGTACACTGAAATTTTAAGTGAAGTTGATGGAATAACAACCCCCCCTGAAGCTCCTTGGGCAAAAAATGTTATCTGGATGTACGGCATTTTAGTTGATGAAAAAAAATTTGGCATGAACAAGGACAAGTTAATGATTGAGCTTGAAAAAAAAGGAATTGAAACAAGAGAATTTTTTATTCCAATGCACAGGCAGCCGATTTACACTCAAATGAAGCTTTTCAAGGGAAAATACCCTGTTGCGGATGAATTGAATTACCGTGGATTGTATTTGCCTTCAGGCACAATGCTTTCAGAGGAACAGATTTCTTTTGTCTGCGATACAATTAAAGGTCTGAAAAAAAAATAATTGCTTTTCTGGTTGAAAATGATTGCATTAGTGAATAATTTTGCACCAAAAACAGGGATAGGAAAATATTCTTTTAATCTCCTTGAATCTGTTTCTGATTCAGTTGAAATTGAAATGCTTTACCTTGAATCAAAAGACAACAGGATAACTGAACCAAACAATAAAATAAAAAAAATAACCCAGCAGTTCAGTTTTCCTGTATTCAACAAAAGCCTTTCATGGTATTATTTTTTTCCTTCAAGAATCCCTAAAGGCTATTCTTTGTATCATTTGTCATCACAGTTTCTTGCACGCACAGCTGAATTCAGGAAACCATGCATTATAACCCACATGGATTTGGCGCCAGTCCTTTTTCCAAAAGAATACCCTTTTCTTACTTCTTTTCTGGCAAAAAAAGTTCTTTCTTTTTACAGTAAAATGGATAAAATCCTTACTATTTCAGAGAAGGCAAAAAAAGAATTAATTGATTTCCTTGGAATAGAAAAAGAAAAAGTTGTTTCAATCCCTTTAGGATTTGATGAAAGGATTTTTTTTCCTGTGAATAAAGCTGAAGCAAGAAAAAAACTGAATCTTCCTTTGGACAAAAAAATTATCCTTAACATTGGCTCTGAAGAGCCGAGAAAAAACATTCCTTGTTTGCTGAATGCCTGCAAAAAACTTGAAATAGAACTGAAAAACACTTTGCTTTTGCGCATCGGGAACAGGAATCCTGAATATGATTCCTTGAAGAAAGGAATGAATTTAACTGAATTAAATAAGGTTCCTGAAAAATTGCTTCAATTGTATTATTCTGCCGCAGACTTATTCATTTTTCCTGCAACATATGAAGGCGGTTTTGCTTTTCCTCCGTTAGAGGCAATGGCTTGCGGAACACCAACAATAGTAGGAGAAGAATTAGAGTTATTCAAAGAAGGGGCGGTAATCACTGATGTATCTGATTTCAATAAAGTTTTTGATTCAGCAAAAAAAATTCTTTTGAATGAAAGCCTTGCGGTAAAAATGTCTCAGAAAGCAATTACAGCGTCAAAGCAATTCACTTTAAAAGAAGAGGCAAGGAAAACAACTGAAGTATACAATGAAGTTCTGGGGATAAAATGAAAATAATACAGTTTGCTGACTATTACAATGAAATTACCGGAAACCCGATGCAGTTGTATGCAAACCTTGTGGATAAAAAAAAGTTTGATGTAGAGGTTTTTTGTTCCGACAAGATTCCTACTAAAGTGCCTTTTGATGACAGCAAATCTTCACTTAAAATCCACCGCTTTAAGGGAAAGATTTTCGGGGCAAAATGTTTTTTTCCGGGAGTAATCCCTTATTTTTTTTTCAATGTAAAAAAAAATGATTTAATGCATGCCCATGTCTTAGGCTTTTTTTCTGTTTTTGTTTCAGGCTATATGAAGTTTTTTAAAAAGTTCAGCCTTGTGGTTACCCCCGATTTTGATGTCATGGGAAAAAAACAAAACATTTTTTTGAGGCTGTTCAATTACTTTTTTGTTGTTGTTCCTGCAAAAAAAGCTGATTTATTGCTGGCTTTCACTGAAAAAGAAAAAAATGCGTTGATTGAAAGGTTTGGCTTTGCTGAAAAAAAAATTAAAGTCCTTCCGATTGGCATTGAATGGAATAAGTTCAGGAAAGAAAAAAATACTGTTCTCAGAAAAAAGCTTGGCGTTCAAAAAAAGTTTGTTTTGTTGAGTGTCTGCTATCTTTCAAGGAAAAAAAACATTGAAATGATAATTAATTCATTAAAGGAACTGCCTGAACAGGCTGTTCTGGTCCATATCGGCGGCCAGCCGGACAAAGAATACAAAAAAGAGTTAGATGAATTGATTTTGCGCCTTAACCTTAGGCAAAGGGTTTTGTTTTTGGGAAACAAGACTTTAAGCGAGTTAACTGAATTTTATTCTGTCGGGGATGTTTTTGTTAACTCCGGCTTTAATGAAAGCTATTGCATTCCGATTGTTGAGGCAATGGCTTCTGGGTTGCCTATCCTGACAACCAAAGCTGGAGTGGCAGAAGAAGCATTAGAGGAAATAAAAAACGGTTTTTTTATTGAAAGCAAAAAAGATTTAGCTGAAAAAACAATTCTGCTCCTGGAAAACCCTTTGTTAATGAAGCAGATGTCGGAAAACAATGATGTTTCTTCTAAAAAATTTGACTGGCAGAAAATAATAAGCAATCTAGAGCAGTTTTACCTGTCTTTGCAGCATGAGTCTTCTGAAAAAATTTCTTTCAGGAAAGCAAATTTATTTGATTTTTTTTCCCTTGAAAAAATTGTTGTTGATGACAGGAAAAAATTTGACAACCCTTTGTTTGCCAAAGGCCAGAAACCTGTTTATTCAACCTGGCTTGGCTTAAAGCCTTTTTTCAAGCTTTTAGTGCATTTAATTCATCCGCAAAAACAGGTTTTGTTCCTTGAAGTGAACTCTGTTTTAGCAGGGGTTTCAATTATTTCAGGAAACCTGATTGAAGGCTTTTTCATTAACAGGGAATTCAGGGGAAAAGGCTTTGGAAAAAAATTATTAGGTTATTCAATTGATTTCCTGAAAAAAGAAAAAAAGCTTGTTTCAGCCAGAGTCGGGGTCCAGTCATCAAACGATTTGGCTAAAAGCTTTTACAAAAAAATGGGTTTTAAGGAAAAAGAGAGAAAAGGAACTGAAATAATCCTTGAATTAAGGTTCTGAATCAGTTCAAGCATTCAGTGTAAATTTTTTCAATTTCTTTCACCTTTTCTTTCCATTCAAATTTTTTTGCTTTTTTAACGCAGTTTTTTGAAACCCTGTTCAATTCTTTTCTGTTTTTTTCCAGTATTTTTTTCAGCGAGTTTTTTTCCTTAAAGTCAATCAAATAACCGGTTTTCCCGTTTTTCACTAATTCCCTGAAAGCCTGAATGTCATTTAACACAGGAATTGTTCCTGCTGCCATTGCTTCAATTACTGCAATGCCGAATCCCTCGTATTCTGATGCAGAAAAATAAAATCCTGCTTGTTTTACTTTTTTTATAAGTTCTTTTTCATTTAATTTTCCCCTGAAAAACACTTTTTTTTCCAATCCGAGTTCTTCTACCTTTTCCTTTAATTTTTTTTCTATGTTATCAAAATCTCCGCCGATTATTTCAAGAGTTTTTTCAGGAAATTCTTTGTGTATTTCAGCAAACCTTTCAATCAATAAGTCTATTCTCTTGTTTTTTGACAGTCTTCCCACAAAAACGCATTTACTGAAATCTTTTTTTCCTTTGAATGAAAACTTTTTTGTATCCACTGCATTCTGGACAAAAACAGTTTTTTCAGAAATTTTTTTGAACTGCTCAAAATCGTTTGAACTGTCAGCGATTATCCTGCAGGCTTTTTTCAGCTGGTGTTTCAGCCAGAAGTTATGGTAAAATTTTTTAAGCAGGCTTTTCTTGTTTGTATGGAATATTCCTCCGTGAGTTGAAATTATTACAGGCTTTTTGTGTTCTGTTTGTTTTGCAAGAATAAAGTCAGAGAAAAACCCTATCCCGTGCACGTGAATTAAATCTGAATCCTTTAAGTATTCATTTACTTTTGGCGCTATCTTGTATAATTTCAGGTCAGTGAAAGGAATCCTTGTTACCTTTATTCCTTTAACTGTTTCTTTTTCCCTTAATTTTTTTTCACTGGCAGGGCATTTGTTTAAGCACACTACTTTTGGCTCAATTTTGTTTTTTTTGAGTTCAATGCATAAATCTAAAATAAATTTTTCTGTTCCGCCAATGCATGGAAAAAAATGGTGTGATACATGCAGTACTTTCATTTTCCCGCCTTCAATATTCCTGTAATCAGCCCTGAACAAAATGAGAGAGTTCTGAAAAAAACAAAAGCAGGAACAAGAATTCCTGCAGTAAAATCTTTTTTTAATGCCTTTAATGTGAATGGAATTATTGAAAGAATGAATAAAGCTGCTGCAGTTATTATGAACAGGCTTAAAGCAGAATTAACTGAATTGCTTATTAATGGATTAAACTGGATTAATTTATTGAGTGCAGTCAAAATTAATCCTGTTATTATTGCATACAATAAGATTATCTGGAATTTTAATGCCTGCGGGGTATAAGAGTCTTTTAGCATTTTGTCTTTATGCTCTTTGTACATTAAAACCCTCCAGTAGCCTCTGAAGAATTTTACTTTAATGTATTTAAGGAAACTTTCTGGATGAACATGCCATACAACTGCTTTTGGATTGAATTCAAGCTTTAACCCTTTTTTTTCCATTCTATAGCTTAGTTCAGGGTCTTCGCCTGAAGCAATCGGAAAGCTTTCATTGAATCCATTAAACTCTAAAAAAGTTTTTTTCCTGTAAGCCGCAGAATAGCTTCCGATAAAATCAATTGAACCGTTTTTTTGCATTGATTTTTTCATTAAATCATACCTGTCCTCTATTTCTGCCTGGACAAACCTTGCTGTAAGAGAATTTTGTTTTGTTTTGTATGCTCCTTGAACTCCAGCAACTTTTGTGTCTTCAAACGGCTTAATCATTTCTTCAAGCCAGTTTTTTTCTGCAACACAATCAGAGTCGGTGAAAACAATTATTTCGCCTCTGGCTTTTTTTGCCCCCGCATTCCTTGCAACAGCTGGGCCGGAATTTTTTTCAAGCTTAATTAATTTTACTTTATCGAATTCACTTATTTTTTTTAGTGTGCTGTCAGTGCTTGCATCATCTACTACAATTAATTCAAATTCTTTTTTTGTTTTCTGCGAAAGAATGGAAGAAATTGTTTCTGCAATAGTTTTTCCTGAATTAAAGGCAGGGACAATAACTGAAATCATTTTTTCACTTTTGCGTCATCTGAAAAAACAGATTTTGCCAGATGCTTAACCAAAATTTTTCCGCCTTTTAAAATTCTTATTCCTTCTTTCGGGTCTTTTGCAATCTGTTTTAGCATTTTTGCCCAGTATTTTGGATTTTTTGCATAAAATTCAAGCCTTGCTTTATTGCACCATTTAACTAATTCTTCTGCGCTTAATTCAGGTCTGCTGATAACAGTGTTATGCAGCCCTTCTTCTGTAATCCATTTAGAAAAATCTTCTGTTGACAAATACCCTGTTTCTTTTGCCCAGTTAAATGCCGGGGTTCCGGGGTAAACCATTAAAGGATAAAATTGCGAGGTATTTGAATTCAGGTATTTTGCAAAATCAATTGTTGCCTGCATTGTTTCAGGGGTGTCGCCAGGCAAACCCAAAATAAAGCACCCGTTAACTAAAATCCCTGTTTTGTCAGCCCTTTTTTTGAATTCAACCTGCATGTTTTTTGTTTGCCCTTTAAAAATGTCGTTCAATACTTTTTGGTTCGGAGTTTCAAATCCAACACAAACCAGCCTGCATCCTGCCTGTTTCATTTTTTCCAGGGTTTCAAAATCAGTGTTGACTCTTGCATTAGTGCTCCAAGTCAATTTTATTCCGTTGTCAACCATTGCATTGCATAATTCAATTGTCCTTTTCTTGTCAGCAGGAAAAGTATCGTCTTCAATCATTATTTCATTAAGGAAAGGCATGTTTTTCTGGATGAATTTAAGCTCGTCAATCACATTTGGAATGCTTCTTGCCCTATAAGAATGCTTCATTGGAATATTGCAGAAACTGCATCCGTTAGGGCAACCCCTTGCCGTAAGGATTTGAATTTCAGGCCATTTAATTGAAGCATAAAAATATTCTTTTATCAGTTTTTCGCCAAAATGCCTTAAATAAATCTCCGAGACAAAAGGCAGTTCATCCAAGTTTTCAACTAACCTGCCGGAACCATTTTGCATAAACTGTTTTTTTTCTTTGAATGCAATTCCTTTCACTTTGTTTAATTCTTTTCCCTGGCTTAATGTTTGGGCCAAATCAACTAAAGTGTTGTCAAATTCCCCTATGCAGACTGAGTCAATAGCATTGCTTTGATTTAAAGTCCATTCAGGCAAATTAGTTACATGAGTATTAATCATTGTTATGTGGCTTTCCGGCAAAACCTTTTTTATTTCTCCTGCCACTTTTATGTCATTGAAAATGCTTGGAGTGCTTGTATCCATTACAATGAAATCAAACTTTCCTTTTTTTGCATATTCGATTGTTTCTTTTGTATCCCATTTCCTTGCAATTGCATCAACTAATTCTGGTTTAAACCCTGCTTTTTCTAATGCTCCTGTTGCATAAGCCAGATAATAAGGAAAATATAATGTCCTGCTTTTTGTGACGCAAGGGGAACGGCTCTGCCTTGAATAATATTTTTTGAAAGGAGGGTTTAACATTAAAATCTTAAGGTCTTTCATTTTTTTCACTCTAGTTTTTTTATTAAATTAATGAAAACTCATTGATTGTTTTTGGCCTCTAAACCAGGAGTTTTCCGAATTTAATGCTTCCATAAAACCTTGCAGCCTTAACTGCAATCACATAAAAAATTCCCCCTAATACTATAATAAGGTAATGGAACAAACTTCGGTTTTCAAGGAAAATTATGCCTCTTGGAGAACTTAAATTTATTTTTCCTCCTTTATGCCATAACCCTGTTGCTGCCTTAAAATCATTTACTGGGTTAACAATAAACCCCAGCTTTATATCAAGGAATTTTTTTGTTCTTGAAGGATTTTTTTTGTATAACAGCACATCGTTTTTGTGGTTTTTCAGCCTTTTCCACGCGTGGCTTAAAAAAGCAGTTAAGCTTTCAGGTTTTTCTATTTTGTGGTCATGAAAGTATTTTGCATTAACCTGTTTTATTTCAAATCCTGCATCCATTATCCTGAAAACAAGGTCTGTGTCTTCCCTGTAATAAAAATATTTTTCGTCATACAATCCTGTTTTGTCAAGCGCTTTCCTGCTGAAAGCAGTTGAAGTGCCTCCGTGAATTGAATAACCTGAAACCATTCCGACTTTATCTGAATCAAATCCTTTAATCATTGTTTTCAGCCAGTTTTTTTCCGGAATACAGTCGTCGTCCATTACTATTATTAAATCATTTTTTGCAAACTTTATTCCCTGATTTCTTGCAGCACAAGGGCCTTTTTCTTTTTCGTTATTGATTACAGTTATTTTTTTCATGTTACTGAATTTTTCAAGAACTTTTTTTGTGTTGTCTTTGCTTGCATCATTTATTATTATTATTTCGTATTCAGGGTAATTCTGTTCAAGCATTGCTTTTAGTGTCCTGCCTATTACTTTTTCCCTGTTAAATGTAAGAATCACAATGCTTGCGCTTTTCACCAGTCAATCCCGCCTTTTTTCCAGAAATCTTTTTTGCTTAATCCAAGCCTTTCATGCTCAAATAACTCAAATAATTCTTCTTTTTCAGTTATTTTTTTTGTTATTGCAACCATTTTTTTTGAAACATCTTTTCCGTACAGTTTTTTCCTGTGCCTCATTTTTTTGTTTAATTCATTGTTTTCTGTTACATCCTTTATTATTTTCAGCACAATCTCTTTTTTTATCGGAGGAGCAATAATATTGCTGCCTTCAAACACTGCCTCTGGCCTGTCAGAGTTAAACCTTAAGACAATTCCAGGTATTCCAAGGGAATTTGTTTCTTCTTGAATTGAACCTGAATCAGTTGCAATTGCACTGCATTTTTTCATTGCAGCAATCACATCAGTGTATTCAGGCCATACAGGGCTGTAAACAAAATTTTTGTGTTTTTCTGCAAGCTCTTCTGTTTTTTTCTTTAAATTGTATTCCTGCAGGGCTTTTTCTGTTGCGCCAAGGGAAATCAATAAAATGTTTTTTTCTTCTTTAATTAATTCAACCATTGAATCATATAATACTTTAAACCTGTGCTCTGAAGAAATGTTTTCCCTTCTGTGAATGCAGAACCTTATAAAATTCCCTTCATCTAACACAGGGTATTTTTCAAAGATTGAACTTTCTTTTATTCTTTTTTCCGCAAACTCTAATGCATCTACAACTGGATTGCCTACAATGAAAATCCTTTTTTTTTCGTATCCTTCATTTTCAAGATGAACTGCATTCAGTTCTGTTGGCGCAAAATGGATTCCGGCGCTTGGTGCAGCACCTCTTGTATCAAACTGTTCAGGGTATGGTTCATAAGAGCCTTTAGTCCAGCCATCTTTTTTCATTAATTTTTCATAGTATTCTTCTGTTTCAAATCCTTTCATTAAATAATCAAACATTTCTTTTGGCGGAGTCATTGTCCTTAAGCCTGCTTCAACGTGCGCTACTCCGTTTTTTAATGCAAAGCATGCGATTCCTCCTGCTAAAGCAGTTGTTGTGTCGCCATAAGTGTATGGAATAACTTTTTTCCCGATTTTTTCAAGCACTATTCCTAATCTGTTTATTATCTGGCTTTGCTGTTCAAACAGTTTTCCTTTAACATTTAAGTTAATGTCAGGAATTATTCCGAATTCCTGTTCCATTCCTTTAGATAAATTCCATGAATAATGCTGGCCTGAATGCACTACAACAACAAACTCGTTTTCTTTTTTTAATTCAAGTATCAGGGGCGCCTGCTTTATTATGTCGGGTTTTGTTGCAATCAAAACAACATGAATTGGTTTCTTTTCTTCTTTTATTTCTTTAAATAAATTCTCTCTAACATTTATTTCTCCGTTTTCTTTTGTTTTTATTTTTTCTTGCATAAGCATCAAACAATTCCCTTTTCTTCTAGTTCTCTTGAAGCTTTTTCAAATAAATCTTTCGCCTCAATTGTTTTGCTCCATTGAATTATTTCTCGAATTCCTTGCTTAAAGGAAACTTTTGGTTGCCAGTTCAGTTTATTTTTTGCTTTGCTTATGTCTGCAAAGCAATGCCTCACATCTCCTTTCCTGAATTTATTTTTTATTTCTGGCTTTATTTTTGAATTATAAAGTTCAGCGATTGTTTCTGCTGCTTCTTTTATTGAAATTGCTTTTCCTGAACCTATGTTAAATGCTTCATAATTTGCTGAATTAGATTTGATTGCAAGCAAATTTGCTTCAACTGCATCATGCACTGAAATAAAATCTCTTGTTTGCAGTCCATTTTCATAAACTGTTGGCGGATTGTTGTTTTTTATTCTGCTCATAAATACTGCTATAACTCCTGCGTAAGGATTGTGCAGTGCTTGTCTTGGGCCAAAGACTGTGAAATACCTTAAAGAAACTGCAGGAATTCCGTAAGTTTTTCCTGTTTTCAGCACAATATCTTCTTGATTTTTTTTTGTTATTCCATAAATTGAATTAGGTTTTTGAGTTTTTTCTTCTCCAGTAGGAATTGCCCTAATTTCTTTTCCGCATTTTGGGCAGTCTGGCTCCCATTTTCCTATTTTAATATTTTCTTGTGTTCTTAATTCTGGTTCTACCTGCCCGCAGAAACTGCATTCATATAATCCTTCCCCATAAGAAGTCATTGAAGAAGCCAGAATTATTTTTTTTACATCGTTTCTTTCATTTACAATAACATCCATTAACAATGCAGTTCCTCTTGAATTAACATCAACATATCTTTCTATTTCATACATTGACTGCCCAATTCCAACTGCCGCAGCTTTATGAAAAACCATTTCAATGTCTTCAAGTGCTTTCTTAACTGTTTTTCTGTCTCTTATATCTCCTTTAATAAATTCAGCTTTTTTGTTCAGATAATCTGGCTTTATTCCTTTGTGAACCTGTTCATCTAAATTATCTAAAATCCTTACTTCATGACCTTCTTCAATTAATTTGTCAACTATATAAGAGCCAATGAATCCTGCCCCGCCTGTAACCAGAACTTTTTTTTTCATTAAAATCAGCTAAAAAATTGTCAAGAATTGTTTTTATTAATATAATTGGTTCCTTTTTTATAAAGCAGTTTTTGGTACAATCCCCAAATCAACAATCAAAAAAGTTATTTGAATTTTTGTTTGCGTAAAATGACATTCTTTTTTAAGTGCACGCTCTTGTTGCTGGAAGAACGTCATAACAGCTTTAATGACTCTATTTCTTTTTTGTTTTCTTTAACCCATTCTGCAAGTAGTTTAACGCCTTGTTTTGCAGAAATTTCCGGTTTCCAGCCGAATTCTTTTTCTGCTTTCTCTATGTTTGAAACATAAACCGGCTGGTCTCCGGGGCGCCAGTCATCAAAAGAGTACTCAATTTTTTTGCCTGTAAATTCTCCTAAAAAAGAAATTAATTCAAGCAAAGACATAATGTTTTTCGGGCCCCCGCCGATATTAAATATTTTTCCTTTTGCCTGCTTTATTTTTTGTGTTGCCAAATCAAATGCCTTAACCAAATCATCTGCATACAATACATCTCTAATCTGTTTTCCATCGCCGTAAATAGTTATTTTTCTTCCTAAAACCGATGCAATAGTAAACCATGCAACCCATCCCTGGTCTTCTATTCCGAACTGCCTTTTTCCGTAAATGCAGCTCTGCCTGAAAACAACTGAATTCAATCCGTAAATTCTGCTGTAATCTCTTGCATACTGGTCTCCGGTTCCTTTACTGCAGCCATAAGGTGAATGAAAATCCAACAGCCTGTCTTCTTTTATTCCGTCAGGAATGTCTTGGTATTCATGCCTTGAGTTTCTTTCAGTTATTTTAATGTCTTCCATTCCACCATAAACTTTGTTGGTGGAAGAATAAATTATAACAGGATTTGATTTGCTTTTCCTTACTGC
>JBDRFE010000017.1:0-3008 GCA_043819075.1 archaeon | reverse complement strand
TTCTCTGCCTTGGAGTTAACTTGCTTAAAGGAATCTTTATTCTTTTTCTTGGCTTCATCTTTTTCACCCTATAATATTACAACTGATTCCTGATTTAAAAACATTTTGCATGAAACAGTATATATTATTGAATAAGTGATTTTATGGTTAAACTGACTAGAGGGCCTGCAACTTCAAGCCCAAGCTCTTCGCTTGGAATAATGAGGTTTTTTGACGTAGACACTGGAGGGCCAAAACTTTCGCCTGAATTTGTTATAGGAGTCTGCGTTGTATTAATAATAGTTGTATTGCTTGTAAAAAACCTTAACCTAATTTAAGGCTTAAAGGCAAAACACAAAAAAATTCTTTTTTCGTTAGCCTGTGGGAATAGCTTTTTTAATTACTTTAATCTAATTGTAAAGGATGGCAGAATTTTATTCTTTTACAGTAGAAGAAACACTCAAAGAATTAGGAACTTCATTGAACGGCTTAACTGACGCCCAAGCACTTGAAAAAAAAACAAAGTATGGGTTAAACAAAATCCACGAAAAAAAAGGGGTAACAAAAACCGAAATTTTTTTGAACCAGTTCAAGAGCCTGATAATCTGGATTTTAATTGCAGCAGCAGTAATTTCTTTTTTTATCGGAGAAACAGTTGATGCAATAATCATTCTGATTCTGGTTGCAGTCAATTCATTGATTGGCTTTATTCAGGAATTCAATGCAGACAAATCCATTCAAGAACTCAAAAAATTAATGAACTTAAAAGCCGTAATAAAAAGAAACGGAAAAACAATTGAAATTGATTCCCAGCAATTAGTTCCAGGAGACCTGATTTTACTGGAAGAAGGAATGAAAGTTCCTGCAGACATCAGGTTAATTGAAGCAATTGAACTGCATTCAATGGAAGCATCCCTTACAGGCGAAAGCATGCCAGTGAGAAAGCAGACAGAAAAAATAGCTGAAGCTGTTTTGGCTGACAGGAAAAACATGCTTTTTTCCGGAACAATTATTTCCAAAGGAAAAGGAAAAGGGATAGTTGTTTCAACCGGAATGAACACTGAAATAGGAAAAATCGCCAATCTATTGCAGGAACAAGAAGAAGAGCCAACCTTGCTTCAGAAAAAACTTGCTGTATTAGGCAAATGGCTTGGAATAGCAACAATAATTATCTGTGCAATGGTTTTTTTCAGCTTAATTGTTTCATTTCATGCAACCGGTGCCAAAAGCATTGCTGATGCTTTTATGGTTGCAGTCAGCTTGGCTGTAGCAGCAATACCTGAAGGGTTGCCGGCAATAGTAACTATTTCTTTGGCTTTAGGAATCCAGAGAATGGTGAAAAAAAAAGCTTTAGTGAGAAGGCTGCCTGCAGTTGAAACACTTGGAAGCGTTGACGTCATATGCTCTGACAAGACAGGAACGCTTACAAGAAATGAAATGACTGTAAGAGAAATCTATTTTTCAGGAAAAAAAATTCTTGTAACAGGAGAAGGATTTAAAGGAAAATTCACTGCAGAAAATGATTCTGAAACCGATTTAAGCTTGATACTGAATGCAGGGGTTTTATGCAATAACTCTGTTTTAGAAGGAAAAAACTTAATCGGCGACCCCACAGAAACAAGCTTGTTGGTTGCAGGGGCAAAAGCAGGAATCATAAAAGAAAAATTAGAGGAAATTTATCCAAGAATCGGGGAAATCCCTTTTTCTTCTGAAAGAAAATTAATGACTTCAATCCATTCATTTAAAGGAAAAAAAATTTCTTTTTCAAAGGGAGCGCCGGATATTGTATTAGAATTATGCACTAAAATTTTTGAGAATGGAAGTATAAGGGCAATAACTTTTGCTGACAAAGAAAAAATTAAAGCCATTAATGAAGAAATGGCTGAAAAAACAATGCGTGTTTTAGGCTTTGCATTCAAAGACCAAGACACTGAAAAAGAAGACAGAATGATTTTTATTGGACTGCAGGCAATGAATGACCCTCCAAGAAAAGAAGTAAAGTATTCTTTGGAGTTATGCAGGCAGGCTGGAATAAAAGTAATAATGATTACAGGAGACTATCTTGGAACAGCCAAAGCAATTGCAAAAGAATTAGGCCTGGGAAATAATTCAATGACAGGGCAGGAGCTGGAAGAAATTTCTGAAAAAGAATTAGAGGAAAAAATTGACGGAATAGATATTTTTGCAAGAGTTAATCCCTCGCATAAAATGAAAATAATTAATGCATTAAAGGCAAAAAACCATGTTGTTGCAATGACTGGCGACGGAGTAAACGATGCACCTGCACTAAAAAAAGCTGACATTGGAATTGCAATGGGAATAAAAGGAACTGATATTGCAAAAGAATCAAGTGAAATGATTTTATTGGACGACAATTTTTCTTCTATTGTTGCTGCAGTAGAAGAAGG
This sequence comes from archaeon, assembly GCA_043819075.1. Lineage (GTDB taxonomy): Archaea > Iainarchaeota > Iainarchaeia > Iainarchaeales > 1-14-0-10-31-34 > 1-14-0-10-31-34. The sequence continues at coordinate 621 of JBDRFE010000017.1, read as the reverse complement.
AAGAGGCATTTATGATAACATAAAAAAGTTTGTGAACTACCTGCTTTCATGCAATTTAGGCGAAGTCTTGCTGATTTTTTCTGCTATTTTAATCTGGTGGGAATCACCTGAACAAATCATTCCGTTGATTCCAATTCAGTTGCTTTGGCTGAATATTGTTACCGACGGCCTGCCTGCTTTAGCTTTAGGCCTGGACCCGGCTGAAAAAGGAATAATGAAAAGAAAGCCAAGAAATTCTGCAGAACAAATAATCAACAAAGAAATGCTTTACAGCATTGTTTTTGTCGGAGTAATTATTGCTGCTGCAACACTTTACTTGTTTGCAATTCATTTGCCTGATTTGGCTTTAGCACAAACAGTTGCTTTTACTTCTTTGGTTGTGTTTGAGATTTTTCGTTTACAAGCAATCCGCTCTAATTTCAGCATTGGAGTGTTTTCAAACAAATGGCTGATTGGCGCAGTAATAACTTCTTTCGCATTACAGCTGGCGGTAATTTACACTCCATTAAATGTTTTCTTTAAAACAGTTCCATTAGGCTTAAATGAATGGATTGCAATTATTGGAGTGGCTTTTGCATTATTTATTGCAAGCATGGCATTCAACAAAATAATAAAAAATAA
>JBDRFE010000016.1:0-13895 GCA_043819075.1 archaeon | reverse complement strand
GCAGTTGAATCCAGTGCACTGGAATAAACCTGACTTGAATTATTTGATAAATTTCCGGCAGAATCCATTGCCTTTAAAATGTAATAATATGTTGTCCCAAAAACAACATTTGAGTCAGTGAAATTTGTTGCTGTAACTGCCCTTAAAAAGTTTGCTGCTGAAGGGGTGAATCCATTTGTTGTGCTCCTGTAAATATTGTGTTGGTTTACATCAGTGCTTGCTGAAGCAGTCCAGATTAAATTTATCTGCATGTTTCCTGCTGTTGCATTTAGGTCTGTTACTGCAGAAGGAATTGTTTTGTCAACCAGAAATCCTGCAGAGTAATTGCCTGCTGTCTGGTTTGAGTCTGTTGTCCTAACAAAAATATAATATGTTCCGTCTGTTAGAGTAGAAGTATTCCATGAAAAAGTGTTTGCTCCGTTTAATGTGGCTGTTCCTGTTGCAAGTGTCTGAAGGAAAGATGAATTGTTTGTATCATTGTCAAGATAAATGTTTGAAGCTAAAGACAGGTTTCCGTCATAGCTGACGGTAAAATTTGTGTTAAAAGAAGTTGTTGTTGAATTTATTTTTGTTGAAGAATTTGGTGCTGTAACATTAACTGTTATTGCAGCTGAAGCAGCTGAAATTATCATTATTAATAGCAAAGGCAAAACAATTTTTTTGTTCAATTTAATTCCCCCCCCGGATAAATGGCTATTACTCGTTTTGAACAGCCAGAATTAGTATTATATCCTGAGAGAAAATGTTTTTTAATGCTTTTATTCCTTTTTAAATCATTCAAGGCTTGAACATGACTTTTACTGCATTTTTTTCTGACAAAATTTTTCAGTTAATTCTGATTACTTTACTGCCTTATATTGAGTTAAGAGGGGCAATTCCTTGGGGAATTTATTCTGGGTTAAATCCTTTTCTTGTTTTTTTTGTCTGTGTTCTTACAAACATTCTGTTAATTCCGTTTGTTTTTGTTTTTTTGGATTTAGTTTTTTCTTTTTTTGAAAAATTCCCTTTTATAAGAAAGCAGTTGGATTCACTGCATTCAAGAACCAATCCTTTTGTGCAAAAATACGGTTTTTTTGGGTTAATGGTTTTTGTTGCAATTCCTCTTCCTTTAACAGGAGCTTACTCTGGAACCCTGGCTTCAAAGCTTTTGGGAATACCAAAAAAAGAGGCTTTTCTTTCAGTTGCTTTAGGAGTAATTCTTGCAGGAATTATGATTACATTGCTTTCAGTCGGAATACTTTCAGTTGGGTTTGCCTCGCTTGGATTATCAAAGTAATTTTTCTTTAAACAGTGATTGCAAGCTTTGTGCAAAAGCTTTTTCTTGCACTGATCATGAAAATATGCAGATAATGACTAAGTTTTTGCAGATGCTTTTTTTCGTGAATCAACGAACAAAAACCTTTAAATACTATTAAGAATACATGTATTATGTGAGCTGATGGAACTGAAGATTAACTGGGAACATAAAAGAACAAAACATATGATTGAGAGAATGTGGTTAAGGGGAATTTCCAGAGAAGAGGTAAAAGAGGCTATTTTGAAAGGGCAGAAAAGAAAGCAAAAGAAAACGAGATTAATGGAATCTTTGTTTGGTTTTTATTCTGTTGTTTATGATGAATATGTTTATTCAAAGCAAAAAATTAGGAAGATTTTTCCTGTTACGGTTAAAACATGGTGACTTGAATGGATAAAATATTGTCTTATAAGTGCAGATGCGGTGGGAGATTAAAGAAAAGCCACTGTGAAGTGGAGTTTTTTGGAATAGATTTTGGCGTAAGAGAATGTGAAGTCTGCACTAAATGTAATGCAGAGTATTTGGATGATGAGGTAATGGCTGAAGTGGAAAAAGAAGTTAAAGAGAAAAAACTGTTCGCTTTGGATAGAAAAATAACAGTTACAAAGTCAGGGAATTCTTTGGTAGTTAGAATCCCCCCTGAAATAGCAAAATTCAGTGAACTTCACTATCAGGGCATTTTAAGGCTTATTCCAATAACAAAAAAAAGAATTGAGATAGAAATACTAAGTTGAATTAATAAAACTACTTTAAATAAATCTGCAAAGCCTTGGAAAGGAAATCTTTATTAATTCTGGTTGAGTAATTCTTTTGGTGATTTAATGCCAATGTTCATGAAAAAAAGGTTAAGGCAAAAAACAATGGATAAAGCAAGGGCAGGAAAGCATAATGAAATAGATTTTATACCTGGTCCGGGAGTATTTGTTAAGCGCACTGGCAGGGGCGGGATTCCCGCAGGGGATGTTCAAACAAGAAAAGTTTGGTCAGGTACAGGGTTAAGGGCGACCGCCGAAAAAACCGTTACTCCAACGCTTCGCCATCCGGTTAAAAAACTAAGAAAAGAATACGATCACAAAGGAAGGCTGATAGAGAAAAAAATTACTAAAGAATATTAATTTTTTTTTAAAACTGGTTTTTTTTATACCAGTTTTCCTAATCCAAGCAGTGCCAAAACTACTCCTGTAAAGCCTTCACCTGCAATTAATCCTGCTGCAATTAATCTTCCTTTTTCTGTCCACTTTTTTCTGTCAGCATAAAACCTTATCATTCCTCCAACGAATAAAGGAAAGCTTAATTCAATTGGCACATAAACTCCTATTCCAAAAGCCACAACAATTATTGCTGACTCAAAAAAAGAAACAAGTAAAGCCAGAATTCCTCCGATTAAAATTCCAAGCAACAAGTTTCCTGAAAGAGAATCTGATTTGATTATTTCGCTTAAAGCCATTGCCTGGGGCGCGGGAAGCTCTGTTCCTCCAAAACCATAAGAGTTTTGCAATGCAATTAACACAAAACCAATGACTAATGCTCCAACAACAACTCCGATTAATTGTGCAATAAACTGGTTTTTTGGTTTTGTTCCAAGCAAAAAACCTGTTTTTAAGTCCTGTAAAGTGTCTCCTGCTATTCCAGCTGAAATGCATACAACTGCTGCAATGATAACCAAAAAAACTGCGTTGAATCCGAACAAAATTTTTGCCGCAATCAATACAATTAATGCAAACAATTCCATTGGGTCAACATTTATTTCTCCTGTAACTCTTCCTCCAATGTAAGCCATTGCAAATGCTCCAAAAATTGCTGTAATTGCCAGCACTAAATTCATTTCAGTTATTATTGTAAGTGTAGCAACCAAAACAATCAGCATTAACCCGATTATTTTCTGGTTTTCTTTGAATGATTCTTTCCAGTCGGATAAAATGTTTTTTAATGCAGGAATTCCTTTCAGCAAAAAATACATTACTGCTGCACCAATTACTATTCCAATTCCTAAGGGCTTTGTTAATTCAATTCCTGCAGTAAACTTGTCTGAAAAAAAATTGTTTGCCACAACAAATGGAATCAACACAAGATATGAAATCACTGCCCCCAAAAACCATATTCCAGTAAACTTTGGGCCAATTAAATAGCCTCCTGAAAAAGGAATCAAGGAAATGCTTGAGCCAAAAGAAAACAGTTTTGATAACTCTGTTTTAATTAAGTCAATGTTCCAGAAAGAAGGAATTAATTTCAGGTAGTCTCTTAAAAAAGAAAATAATACTCCAATTCCAAACATTGCTGTCAGGGTTTTAATTTTTGTTCCTTTCTCGTCTCCTGCTTCAATTATTGCTGCAGCGGCTTTTCCGTCTGCAAACTCTAATTTTTCTTTTTCAATCATCTGCTTTCTTAACGGAACAGAAAAAATCACTCCGGTTATTCCTCCAACCAAAGAAATAATTGTTATTTCGGTTAAAGAAATTTCAAAGCCCGCAATATACAGCGCTGGGACAGTAAAAATTATTCCTGCTGCAAGCAATCCTCCTGCAGAAGCAATGGTTTGTGTTACATTTACTTCGTTTTTGTTTGTGTTGCCTAAAATTGTGAGAATTCCTAAAGCCATTATTGAGGCTGTTGTTATCGGCCAGTAAACTCCGCCGATTTTTAATCCAGCAAAAGCAGAATACATTGTAATTATTACTGCTAAAACTGAGCCAATTAGTATTGCTCTTAAAGTCAGCTCTTTTTCCATTTCATTCAATTATCAAAAAAAAAGCTTTTATTTGAATGTTTTTTTTTGCTTAAAGCCGATTTTTTCTTTTTTGCAGTTTTTTTTCAACAATTCCCTTTTTATTTTATTTCATTCCATTTTTTCTATCGGAGGTCTTTTTTTATGATTGAATGGATTATACCAATAGTATTAGTGTTGATAATTTTTTTCTTTATCATAGTCTACAATGGCTTGATTGTCAAAAGGAACAGGGTAAACAATTCTTGGAGCCAGATTGACGTCCAGCTCAAAAAAAGAATTGATTTAGTGCCTAATTTAGTGGAAACAGTTAAAGGCTATGCAAAACACGAAAGAGAAGTGTTTGAAAACGTTACAAAAGCCAGGAGTGCTGCAATGGGTGCAGGAAGCAATTTGAATGCAAAAGCCCAGGCAGAAAACATGCTGACAGGAGCATTAAAATCTTTGTTTGCTGTGGCAGAAGCTTATCCTCAGCTTAAAGCAAACGAAAACTTTAAGTTATTGCAGGAACAATTGGATGGAATTGAGTCAAAGATTGCTTATGCAAGACAGTTTTACAACGACTCTGTTTTGGAATTCAATAATTCAATGCAGACTTTCCCCAATAATTTAATTGCAGGAATGTTTGGTTTTACTGCAAAAGAATTCTTTGAAGTAGAGGAAGCTGCCAGAACCGCGCCAAAAGTCAGCTTCTGACTTTAAAGTGATGCAATGATTTATGACAGGATTGCCGCAAACAAAAGGAATTCAATTCTATTGTTTGCAGGCTTTTTTTTATTTAACTTATTTCTTGGCTGGGTTTTTTCTGAAATAATGGGGTTAGGCTATTTTGGAATTTTTATGGCATTTTTTATTGCCATGGCTTTAATGCTTTTATCTTATTATAAAAGTGATTCATTTGTTTTGGCAGTATCAAAAGCAAAACCTGTAAACGAAAAAGAGTTTCCTCATTTGTATAATTCAGTTGAAGGATTGGCTATTGCGGCTGGAATTCCAAAGCCAAAACTGTTTTTGATTGACGATACAGCAATTAATGCTTTTGCCACTGGAAGAGACCCCCAGCATGCAGTGATTGTTGTAACCAAAGGAGCAGTTCAAAGGCTGAACAGATTAGAATTAGAGGGAGTTATTGCACACGAAATGTCTCATATAAAAAACTTTGACATAAGGTTTATGATGTTAGTAACAGTTTTAGTGGGAACAACCGCGTTGTTAAGCAATATTATTTTGAGAAGCTTTTTGTGGGGAGGAACAGGAAACAGAAGAGGTTCCGGAGGAATTCAGGTTGCTTTCATTGTTTTTGGCTTAATTCTTGCAATCCTGACGCCAATTATTGCCCAGTTAATCCAGTTTGCTATTTCAAGGAAAAGAGAGTTTTTGGCTGACGCAGACGGCGCATTGCTTACCCGTTACCCTAAAGGCCTGGCAGATGCTTTAAGAAAAATTAAAGCTGATGTTGAGCCATTAGAGGTTGCGAATGAGGCAACAGAAAATTTGTATATTTCTAATCCATTCAAAGAAAAACATAAAAGCTGGTTTAAGGGAATGTTTAACACTCATCCTCCAATAGATGACAGAATCAAGGCATTGGATGCAATGTAAAACAACTGCCCAGCCAGTTGACATCTGTGCCTAATCACGAAAAACAAAAGTTAATTAACTTCTAATTCGTTATTTGTTTTATGGAGAAAACTTTGTATGGAGTTGCTGTTGACCTAAAGCTTCTTCCTAATGTTTTAAGCTTTCTCAGAGAAAAAGTAAAACCTGGAATGAACATTGGAGTTGAATACACTGCAGAACATTATGCTGCCTTGTTCAACAGAAATAACATACCTCCTCAAGACAATTTTTGGAGACAGATAATTGATTTTTTAAAAGAAAAAAAATGCAATGTAGTTTTTTTGGATTCCCCTGAATTAAGAAATGAAATAAATGTAGCGCACCATAAAAGAGCCTTAACTTTAGCTGATGCAAAAAAAGTGTTTGCAAGAGAAGAAGTTTTTTTGCAGAAAATCCCTGGATGCAAAATCAGTGTTTTGGGTGCAGCTCATGCAATAAGGTTAAGCAGAAAAACAGGGATTCTATGACAACCTGAACACATTACTTCCCTGATGTACAAAAAAGGGCTGATTCCTTTGACTCCAGAAAAGTTAATTAACAAGGCTTTTACTTCAAAAGCTGTTTCTGCTTTTGAAACTTTAGTGCAAGCCTGCCCAGGATTTTATGGTGAAGGAAACAGATTAAGAAGGCAATCAACTGCTGAAAGAGTAGAATTTTTGCAAAGATTAGCTGAGGCAGGAAAAAATAAAAGAAGACCTAAACCAAACGCTAAACCAAGAAAAGCGCTCGTGCCAAGAAGAAAGCCTTAAATTAATGCATTCTTTAAAGCTGAATTGCATTCACAATCTTTTTCATCTATTAATGGAATTGTTTTTTTTATTAAGTCTTGCAGTTTCTTGGAATTTTCTTTCATTCTTTTTAAAACAGTTTCAACGTCAACTGGCTTTTCTTTCCAGACATCATAGTCTGTTATCATTGCAATTGTTGCATAACAGATTTCTGCTTCTCTTGCTAAAACTGCTTCTGGCACTAAAGTCATTCCGATTAAATCAGCGTTCCATGACCTGAATAAATTGCTTTCTGCTTTAGTTGAAAACCTTGGGCCTTCAATTACAACACAGGTTGCTTTTTCGTGGAATTCTAAATTCAGTTCTTTTGCAGACTGGATAAGCTTTTCCCTTAAATCACTGCAGAATGGTTCTGCAACAGAAATATGGCAGACCTGTTTTTTGTCGTAAAAAGTCTGTGTTCTTTTTGTTGTCCTGTCAATGAACTGGTTTACAAAAGCAAATTCTCCTGGCTTGAATTCTTCTTTTAGTGAGCCAACCGCAGAAGAAGCAATAATTTTTTTTACCCCAAGTTTTTTTAAAGCCATTATGTTTGCTCTGTAGTTTACGTTAGTAGGGTTTATTGTGTGTTTTTCTCCGTGCCTTGAAATGAATGCAACTTTTTTTCCTGCAATTGTTCCGATTTTTATTTTTCCTGAAGGCTTTCCGAATTCTGTTTTAATTTCTTTTTCTTCTTCTAATTTGAATAAAGAAGGGTTTTCAAATCCTGAGCCGCCGATTAATCCAATCATTTTTTTTCACTCCGAAGCATAATCTATTAATGAAAAAATTTTGTATGGTTTCAGTTTTTCTCTTCCTTTTAAGAAGCTTAATTCAATTAAAAAACAGAAGCCGATTATTTTTCCGCCTAATCCTTCAACTAATTCTTTTACTGCAACAGCAGTCCCCGATGTAGCCAATAAATCGTCTGCAATTAATACTTTGTCGCCTTTTTTTATTGCATCTGAATGAATTTCCAGTTCATCTGAACCGTATTCTTTTGTGTATGAAGCTTTTTTTGTTTTGAATGGAAGTTTTCCGGGTTTTCTTACCGGAACAAAAGCCGCATTTAATTCCCATGCCATGATTGCCCCAAAAATAAAGCCTCTTGATTCTGTTCCTACAACTACGTCAATTTTTTCTTTTTCAAACGGCTTAAGCATTCCTTTAATTGCTTTTTTTGTTGCCTGCGGGTCCTGAAGCAGTGTTGTAATGTCCCTGAACATTATTCCTTTTTTTGGAAAATCTGGAATGCTTCTGATTTTTTCTTTTAAGTCCATAAAAATCAAATTAATTTTTGTTTTAGAGTTTTTTTAATTTGTTTGTTTTTTCCTGTTTAACGGATTTTTGTTGTTTCTTTATTTAATTAGTTGTTTTGTTTTTTAATTCATTTGCTTTTGCTGGTTAAAATATAATGGATTGCGTTGTTTGAATCAGTTACAACATTTACTGTGTCTTTGTTTGGGTTGTTTCCGGTTGAATCGCTGATTAAAGTAGTGTTTTCCCATGCTCCGCTTGAGTGCAGGATTTTTGTCCAGGCTTTAGTTGAGTTCCATTCGGTGAATAAAAAGATTAAGTCGTTTAATGAGTTTGAGGTTAAGGTAATGCCTCCTTCGCCTGTCCTGAAAGGAGTTTGTCCTGTTTCACTATAATTTCCACTGCAAGAACCTGCATCAGAATTAATCTGCACAGGAGAATTCCAGTTTAATGCATCAGAAGACTTCCTAAAATAAGCGTCACCTAAATTTGAACCAGAATTATAGCAATAGCTTAAACCATAATTTCCATCAAATAATCGAATAAAATTTTTTGCTGCATTGGATGGGTTTGGCAAAAAGTTTTGTGTCAACAAAGAATGAGTTGTTTTGTCTATTAAAACAAAAGCTGTTTTTGCTGGTTCTGCATTATTGTTTGCATCAACCGAATAATACTTCACTCCAATGTTTCCGTCTTGTGAAACTAAAATGCTTTCATTATATAGATTCAGGTCTCCAAAATTCACGTCTTTTTTTGGATTAACATCTATTTTATAATAACTGGCATTGCAGTCTGTTGCATTAACATCAATGCAGGTTAAATGCAGGTTTGCGTCAAAGTCTTGCCAGAAAACATTATTGTCTATTAGGGTTGTTTTTGTTGAATAACCATTGTAAATGGTTCTTGCAGTTGGATATGTGGCTGTTGGGGCAGTATAAGCTGCATCAGCTAATATTCTTATTTCATAAATGCCTTGTTCTGTTATTTTTATTGTCCAGTTCAAGTCATAAGATTTTCCTACCAGCAAGTTTGAGTTTACATCAGGGTTTGTTCCTGCAACTAAACTAATTTTTCCTGTTGTTCCAGCATTCTGCCAGTTGTTGCAGGAAATTCCTTCACACCACTGAATAAAAGAGCTTGCAGCACCACAACTAGATTCATTGCATTTAGTTCTCCCATTAACAATAATATTTTCATCTAATCCAAAAAAATAACCGTCTGCTTTCTGGTCATCAAAAAAAACGCTTAAATAAGGGTCTTCATAACCAGTACCCTGGTCTTTGATTGTTTCTTCTGGAGGCGGCTGGTCACCAAAACTCAACCCCAAAAGCAACACAATCAATAAAACCATTAACAATTTTTTCATTGCACTTCACTCCAATAAAAGTAATTCACGTCAAACAAAGAACTCATTAAATTTGAATCCAATGACTCATACTCTTCTCCTGTAAACTTTCTGTAAGCATAAGCTATTTTTCCTTCAACCAAACCTTCATCTAATACAACTGGATTAACACAGTTTGCTGTCCTGCAGTGTGTTAACTCCATTTCGTTTTCCCATGTTGTTCCATTAAAGCCTGTTAAGAAAATATTTTTGTTTGAGTTTGTGTCAGAGGAAAACAAGACAATTAACCTGCTTCCGTCAGCTGTCAAGACAGGGTCAACTGAAGTTTTATTTGAAACCAGTTCAGCTGAACTCCAAGAACCAGAATACTTCCTGTATTTTACTCCTGAATCAACGTAAACCAATTGGAAATCACTTCCGTCTGCAACCAAATAAGGATAGTTTCCTATTCCAAGGTATTGTGTTGTCCACTGCATTGTCTCCGGATTCCTTATAGCATAATTTAAGTCTCCGTCATAAGAATAAACTGTCATTAATTCATTGCTTTCATTTACTGCACTAGAAAAATAGTCTGCATAAGAACTGAACTCTGAATTAAAGTCTAATCCATCAGTTGAATAATATAAAAGCATTGTAGCTTTGTACGGAATAACTTCAAATACATCTTGTTTCTGGTCAACTAATTCATCAAAATAATCGTATAATGAAACTGTTAGAGTGTAATTTCCTGTTTGTTTCCATGCATTCCAGTCAAAAGAAAAAGATTTTGTCTGCCCTGCATATAACACTCCTGTATTCTGGTCTGTTGAATAGTTTTCCGGGCCAGAAATGCTTATCCTGTAATATAGTCCGTCATAAGTTATATCTGAATTAAAGTTTTTTACTTCAAACTCAGCTAAATTTGTGTCATCAGGGTAAAGCGTTTGAACTACGTTTAAGTCTTGCACTTCAATTCTTCTAACCAAAGTTATTGCTGAAAAGTTTTCATCAGCATTTGTTCCCTTTATATTAACTATTATTTCTTTTAGTCCTTGTTCTCCTGCGTTAATGTCATTCCAGTTCACTGTAACTGTTTCATGTGAGTTTAGGGTTCCAATGCTTTTAGTCAAAGAATCTGTTATAGTTAATCCTTCTGGTAAAATTAATTCTGCATTTGCGTTCAGTAATTTTGCTCCAAGATTTTCTATGGTAATATTCAAGTCAAATTGTTCTTCAAAATCATTCACTGGATTAAAGCCAAATTCTCCTGAAAGCATTGGCTCTGAATAAACTGTAATAGAATTATAATCGTAATTGTTTGTTTCATTTCTTTCGTCAATTAAATTGTCTTGATCAACTGAAACATACACTTTTTGGGTTCCAACTGGAATAGAATTCCAATCAGCTGAGACCAATGCACTTGAATTAGCGTCAATGAATGGAATAATTTTTTCAGCAGTAAACTCAAAGGGTTCTCCTATTTTATTGCTGATTCTAATTTCATCAATCAAGCCATCAAAGGGTTCTACGTTAATAGCACTTGAACCAATAATTAAATCATGAGAATTAACCGTATTACTTAAATTTCCAGTTAAATTTGTGTTAGCCTGCAGGTTTCCATCAACATAAACTTTCGCTTCAACAGTTGTAGGATTAACTTGTCTGAAGGTTCCCATAAAATGATGCCAAGCATACCTTGATGGAGCGCTAAAAGATAAAATATCCCAAGCTCCAGCCCCAGTTTCCCTAAAATACCACTGCATTGCTGTTCCATTAGTATTCAATCCAAAATTAGTTGTACTATCAGTTTCCTGGTTTCTCTTAGCAATCAATCCCTGCCAAGCTGTAGAATCATCAAAATAAAACCATAACTCAACACTCAATTCATTCACTAAATCTAATTCGCTGTTATCAGGAACACTAATATAATCATTTGTTCCATCAAATCTTAAAGCAGAAACACCAAATCTTGAGTTTTCAGTCCAGGCAGGCTCTCCTAATGCCTTAAAAGAGCCATTATGGTTTCCGGTTTCATCAATTAAAATTGTTCCAGAATTTGAATCAGCTTTATACAAAGCAACAGTATTTTTGTCAAGTGCATAAAAACTTACACTAACATTGCTTGCATTCAAGTCCCCTAAATTTTCAATCAAAGCACTTACTGTGACATTCCCATTCTCATCAGGGTAAACTGGATTAAAAGAAATGTTTTCTGCTGTTACCCTGAAATCTGGTTTTGCTTGCTCTATTTCCCCATAAATCTTTACTCTCTTTATTATCTGGTTTGGGTCGTTTGAAGCCAAGTTAATGTCTTCTTCAAAAGAACCCAAGTTCATGCCCAAAACATTCAAGGTAACGCTAAAAGAATGACTTTCTCCTGGCTGTAATATAATTGGCAGAGTTAATCCTGTTACATTCAGGTTGTCTGAGTAATTCATGTCAAATACGTTTAAGTCTGCGTTGCCTGTGTTCACTATATTAAAGTCTTTTACAACATTCTGCAAATTATTTATTGTTTCTAAATCTATTTCTCTTGACGGTTCAATTTCTATGTTTGGATTCAATATTGTGAAAGTGTTTGATATAGCTTCTCCTGTTAATACTCCGTCTGTTGCAATTACTTTGATTTTGTATGAAGTGTTTCCGTCAACCATGCCTACATCAAAAGTAAAATTTGTGTCGGTAACATGCATTCCTAATGGATTCCATGTTGAACCATTGTCATCTGAATATTGTAATACGTATTCCAAGTCATCTCCATCTAAATCGCTTGCAGTCCATTCAATCAAATTATCTCCAGTCCACTGTTCTCCGCCTGAAGGAGAAACAAAAGACACGCTCGGAGCATTAGCTGAAACAAACCTCTCAGCCTTTAATTCACCGTTACAAATAACCTGAACAGAATTAATGTCTTCAGAGAAAGGAACACCTAAAAGGAATGAAGAGTAATTTGATTCTGTCGGAGGGTTTGTCTGAATAATAAACGAAACAGCAAAATTATAGTCTCCTATGTTTTGACCGTTTACATCAATTGTCCTTATTGCACAATTTCCATCTGAATAACCAAATTCCTGCCCCTTAATAACATAAGCCTCATCTAAAGCTACATTTAAATTCACTTCAATTAAACCGCTTAACAACAAAATGTCTTCACCAGAACTATATGAGTATGTTTGACCAGTTGTTTCAAAAGCAGAAAATATATGTTGATATTCATCGTAAGTTGCCCATCTCCTAGGCGGCAAATATTTTGCTCGTCCCATAAAAGAAAAAGTGTTATTAAGGTTACAAAGGCCTTCGTCAACACTATAAAACTCTTCTTCTTCAGGACCTTTTTCCACCCATATTCCATTTTTAACAACATTTCCTAAAAATGTCCCGGGAGCATAATTTAAGTCAACACAATATGTGCTGTTAGAATCTATTGGAGTCGGATTAGCACAGTTTTTTTCGTGAATGTTGTTGTCCCAATATTCTTCACACAAATGTAGCCCATTATATTTTACTGTGTGTCCTACTTCATGTGCTAAAACTACAGTGTGCGGATACTCTCCCAATACGGATTTTCCCCGATCTGTTACTCCGCCACTTTTACTAAAGGGGGGCACTCTATCACTAAACCAGTTTTCTGGCAGTATGCCTACTACTCTGTATTCAAAATTCAAAAATTCCAAAATACCTCCAGCAAGTTCTTGCTCTTTCCTGATCCCTTCTAGATATAGGTGTAAGTGATCGGCATTGTAATCATCATGTATTGGGCAAGATGCTTCTAAACAGTACACACTAAACTTTGGAATTACTATAACTTCATCTAAAGGATATGTTGAATACAAAAAATCTTTTAGATTTATTATATCTTCATAGTAAGTATCAAAGTTATTTATGTAATAATTGCCAAGAAACAAATCTTTGTTATATGTGTAATGTCCATATACATCTTTTTCAACAGGAGTGAAAATTAAAACCAAAGTTTTAACATTTTTTACTGCAACATCTGTGTTTTCATAATTATTATTTTCATCACTTTCATCAAATATTTTGTTAGGATCTATTTCTGCTGTTATTGTATAATCTCCTGCTTCTTCGTAAGGATTATCAACATAGAAAATGAAGTTGTAGTCACCAACAAATTTTTTAGTCTGATTTTTATCTATTCCATTGAAACTTAAAGTAAGCTTAACCCACTTTTTTTCATTTAAATCATTTGTGTTGTTCACTCCAACTTTCACTGCAGTAGCTTTTCCTGCAACCAAATCAACATCTTCAATTACCTGAATTGCTTTGATGAAGTTGATTTTCAAGTCAAGGTCTATTGCATAAACTTTGTAGGTTGTTTGTTCTTCTACCCATCCTCCGTTCATAAAGACTCTTACACTCAAGTTATGGTCTCCTATTTCGTTTGGTGCAGTTACAAAAAAGTAGTATTCTTTTTGATAGTTTTTAGTTAATTGAATTTGTTGCCATGAATCAGAATCCTTTAGCTTGTATTCTGCTTGAGTTGGCCCCTCAAACTGGTTTGCATTTGCATCCAACAATTTTAATACAACAATCATTGAATCTCTTTGTTTGAATGACTGGTTTGTTAAAGGAGAAACAATCATCAAATAGCCTTTTACAGGGGAACCATCTAACTCAGTTACCCGAATATTGTCAACCCAAATATCATTTATTGCAGTTGAACTAGACCACCCATCAGCTAAAGCTTTAAACCTTAATCTAACAGGAGTTTCGCCTACCTCAAAATTATAGTCAAGGTTCTGCCAATCTTTTACTGAATAGCTTAAATACAGAGGAGTTGAAATAACATTATTTAAGTCATCTATTGTTTGAATAGGCGTTGAACAATTATTTACTCCTGAAACATTACAATTACTGTTTTTTTGGTTTCTTAGTGAAACAAAAATTCGT
>JBDRFE010000015.1:0-6482 GCA_043819075.1 archaeon | reverse complement strand
TTTTGTATTGGATTTAATTGAAGCATATTATTTAATGGAAAACGGGAAACTTGAATTAGAAGACAAAACAGGGAAAAAAATTGAAAGCCAGGAACTGCTTTTAATCGGGGAAAAAAAAATAAAAGACTTTTACAAAAAGTTTTTGGTTTACGCTGATTTCAGGGAAAGAGGTTATGTGATTAAAACAGGCTTTAAGTTTGGCTTTGATTTAAGGGTTTATCCAAAAGGAAAAAAACCCGGAGAAGAACACACTCAATGGGTTGTAGCAGTTAAAGGACAAAATGACAGGATTAATTTCATTGAATTAAGCAGGAAAGTCCGCTTGAGCGGAAACATTAAGACAAAATTATTGTTTGCAGTAGTTGACTCGGAAAACGACATAAATTATTATGAATGCGTCCGCGTTACTCCGTGAAAAAGGGAAAAAAATGAATGAAAAAATTCCATTAAAGAAAAAAAAAGAGGAAAAAGGGTTTCCGTTCAAAAAAAAGAAAAAGAAAATCAAGATTCCATTTGAAGACTTAACGAGTTTGCCTTCAGAAAATGAGTTTGGAAACGAATTTCATTAAACTAACTAAGATATATCCATTAATGGAACAAAAATGAATTTTCCTTTTATATACCCTAAAAAAACTAAATGAGATAAATAAAGCCCACTGTTAGCAGAAGCCTTTTCTGCTGAATCAAACAACTGTTCTTCTGTTAGTTTAATTCCTCTTTTTGCCTGTTCTTGCTGGATTTTTTTAAAAAAAGATTTGCCTCTTTTTGTCCTGTATTTTTTGTCAAAATCACAAATTTCATCCACAGTAGGATTGTTTGTTTTAGCCATTGCAATAAGATTCGAATTAATTGCATAAGCTTTTGGCATAATAATTTTATAAGAAGTGTTCCTGAAATGTAAATTATGCTGTCTTACAAGATTTTTCACTGCATTTACTGTTGATTGTGCGTCGCCGGAATCACATCTCTTCACAACTAATTCAGTTCCGGGAAAATTTCTTGAAACATTCAATTGCCTTACTCTTGTTCCTGCATACCTTGTTTCTGCTGGATGGTCTTTAAGGTATTTTTTAACCAAAGGTTCTTTTGCTCTGTAATCCACGTTTTTCATTCGCCCTAAATGCCTATCAATAACATTGGAAACTTTCTTCAAACGATTAACTAATTTTTTTGGCAAAAGTTTTACAGGCATAAAAGAAATAGTTTTTATTAGTTTAAAAAGATTTCATTAAAGCAAGTCAAGCAACGGCATGAAAACAAGTTTTCCTTCCTGCAAGCCTACAAGCATTAGTTCTTCTGGCCTCATTTCAAGCCTTCTGCAGGCTTTTGCTTTCTGCACAGCGTAGTCCATGAAACTGATTCTATTTTCATGCAACAAATTAATGAATTTTTTTCTTTTAGGGTTTCTGCCGAAAGCAGAGTGAAGTACATCAACTCCTTCAATTTTCTGCATTGCAATAATTTTTTTTCCTATTGCGTGCACGTCAGGCATTAAAACAAGATATTTTTCATTTGGATGTTTTTGGTTGTGCTTTTCAACTCTTTTTTTAACTGAAGCAATGACTTTTTCTGCAGTTGAAACATGAACTCTTTTTAACACAAGCTTTGTTCCTGAATAATTTCCTGAAACATTCATTTCTCTTACTCTTCCGCCCCAGTTCTTTGTTTCTCTTGGATTAATTTTAGTTCTAAGCTGGAAAATCCTTCTCGCAATCCAGTCTTTTCTGTGGTCAATGTTTTTCATTCTGCCTAAAGCACGTAAAGCACCTTTTCCTTTTGGTTTTCTCTGCAGTTCTCTTGCATAAGCTTTTTTCAGCCTTGAAATTAATTCAGCTGGAAGAGGCTTTACAAAAGGCTTTGGCTTTAAAGGCATAAAAGAATTGGGTTTGTTTAACTTAAAAAAGCTTTTTGTAAGGGGTGGAATCAGGAAGCAGTTAATTCATTGACTGCAATCATCATTTCAAGTTCAAAAGCTTTAACCTGCTTCCTGAAAAAATGAAAAGAAAAATCCGAGTTTTTCATTCAAGCACCGGTTAGATTAGTTCACTGACTGATTTAAATCTTTGGAGACAGCTGAGTGCCGGTGAAATCAGATTTCTCCTTTTAATTTAGATTGAGCGCGCACAAGCTTGCCGTTAATTCCAGTCAGCTCCCCTGAAAGAATATGGCTCAGTTCCTCTAATATTTTTTGATAATCTTCAGAAAATTTAACCCTGCTGCCGGGTTTGGCTGATTTTCTCCACAAAACAGCTGCTTTTTCATAATAAAATGTTCCATAGCCTTCTGCTTCTTGCAGTTTTGCTTCTATTTAGTTAAACAGTCTTGGCTTGTTTTTTGCATCCACTTTAATTCTGCCTGCATTGAATGCATCTGCAAAAGCAATGTATTTAGCTAAACCTAAATGAGCAATAATCTTTCTTCTTACAACAGAATGAATTTCACCTGAAAGTTCAGCTCTTTGCTTGTCTTTATCCATTTCAATTAGTTTTTTGACTTCAGCTGAAACTTCTTTTTCTAAGGCATTGCAAAATACGACCTTTTTTCTAAGCCTTGCGAATTTAGAAAGCTTTTTTGCAGGGGCTAAAACAGAGAATGGTTTTCTGGCAGTGGTTTTTTTGGCAACTGAGCTTTTCTTTCCCGTTGCTCTTTTTGTCACAGTTATTTTTTTTACAACTCCGGGCATAAATATCAAATTGATTTTCTTTGTTTAAAATAGTTCCTGAAGCTGTTCTGCAATTCCTTTAAAAACTTTTTTTGCAAACAAATAGTAATCCTGATGCCAAAAAAAACTGTGAATCCAAAAAAAAGGAGTTGAAATAATGGAACTTGTTCTGTACGCTGTTATTGCAGGAATTATTGCATTGCTTTACACTATTATATTAAACAATAAAATTAATTCAAAGCCTGTTGGCAACGAAAAAATGAAGGAAATTAATTTAGCCATAAGAGAAGGAGCCATGGCTTTCCTGAAAAAAGAATACAAAATGCTTGCAATATATGTTGTAATAGTATTTCTTGTTTTAACTGCTTTAAGCCAGTTTTATCCAAAAGCAATGAGCTTTTTTGTCGGAGTATCATTTATTGTTGGAGCTCTTTGTTCTGCCATAGCAGGCTGGCTTGGAATGAATACAGCAACAAAAGCAAATGTAAGGACAACACAAGCAGCAACAACTTCAATGAGCGAAGCACTAAAAATTGCTTTTTCTTCCGGCGCAGTAATGGGTTTAAGTGTTGTTGGATTAGGTATTTTAGGAATCAGCGCATTATATTACGTTTTTAAAGGAATGATGAATGTCGCTGACCCAACAATATTATTATTTGGATTCAGTTTCGGGGCATCAAGCATTGCATTGTTTGCAAGAGTCGGCGGAGGAATTTACACTAAAGCCGCAGACGTCGGCGCAGACTTAGTCGGAAAAATTGAAGCAGGCATTCCAGAAGACGATCCAAGAAATCCAGCAGTAATAGCAGACAATGTCGGAGACAATGTAGGAGACGTAGCAGGAATGGGAGCAGACTTATTTGAAAGCTATGTTGGAAGCATTATTGCTTCAATGGCTTTAGGATTAATTGCATTCAGTACATTAGGAATGGAGTTTCCTTTAGTGTTAGCCGCAGCAGGAATTTTTGCTTCAATTATCGGAATAATTTATGTTAATGCAATGAGTTCCGGAACAGGAGTAAGATCTGCTTTAAGGAACGGAACATTAGTTGCAGCAGGAATAATGACAGTAATTGCCTTTATTTTAGTGAACTATGTTTCAGTTTTCAAGGCAATTCCAATTGAAGTATTTTATGCAATGGTAACAGGATTAATTACAGGAATTTTAATCGGATTCTTAACAGAGTATTACACTGCACACGAATACAATCCAACAAGAAAAGTCAGCAAAGCCGCAGAAACAGGCGCAGGAACAAATGTTATTGCAGGATTGGCTTTAGGATACCAGTCAACTGCTTTGCCGGTAATTGTTTTGGCAATCGGAACATATCTTTCTTTTAGTTTTGCAGGATTATATGGAATCGGGATTGCTGCAATCGGAATGCTTTCAACTCTGGGAATCACTTTAGCTGTAGACGCATACGGACCAGTAGCAGACAACGCCGGAGGCATTGCAGAAATGGCTGGCTTAGGAAAAAAAGTAAGAGACGTAACAGATTCTTTGGATGCAGCAGGAAACACTACTGCTGCAATGGGAAAAGGTTTTGCAATCGGCTCAGCTGCATTAACTGCACTAGCTTTTTTTGCTACATTCGGCCAGACAATTCATGTAAGTTCAATCAACATTCTTGACACAAAAGTAATGGTTGGATTATTATTAGGGGCAATGCTGCCATTCTTATTCAGTTCTTTTGCAATGACTGCAGTAGGAGAAGCCGCACAAGCTATGGTAGAAGAAGTGAGAAGGCAGTTCAAAGAAATAAAAGGATTAATGCAGGGAAAAGCAAAACCGGATTACAAGACTTGTGTAGAAATTTCAACTGAAGCTGCAATGAAAAAAATGTTGGTTCCTGGACTGCTTGCATTATTGTCTCCAATAGCAATCGGATTATTGCTTGGACCGGAAGGATTAGGCGGAATGCTTGCAGGCGCACTAGTGTCTGGAGTAATGATGGCAATAATGATGGCTAACGCCGGCGGAGCATGGGATAATGCAAAAAAATATATTGAACTAGGAAACTTCGGCGGAAAAGGAAGCAATGCACACAAGGCAGCGGTTACAGGCGATACTGTAGGCGACCCGTTCAAGGACACAGCTGGACCGTCATTGAATATCCTGATAAAATTAATGAGCATTGTGGCATTAATTTTTGCTTCAATTCTTGCAGTGCTTTAATGCACTGCATTATTTTTATTTTTTTAGTGCTCTAATTAAATCATTGTTTTTTGCCGTAAGTTCAGCGCTTAAACCAAAAGGCAATAGTCTTGGGTCAACTGCAATTCCTGCTGTAATGTAATCTCTTGCTTCCCTAAAACTAATACGTAAATTTTTTGTGGCTAAAACTGATTTTTTTACCCTTCCCCGCATTTTACTGCGTTTCGCTGCAAGTTTGTTTCTTGTCTTTTTGGGCATAAAATCACTTTTTCTTTGCTTGTTTTCTCCTGTCGGTTTTCCTTGAACGCCTGTCGGTTGAAACTTCAACCTGAGTTGAAACAGAATAATGCCCTTTTTTGGCAGGATGCTTTGCAGGAACAGTTAATGGTTTTTCAGAAATTCTGTTAAAAGAATCAACTTCTCTTATTAATTTATCTTCTGGGTTTAGATTACTTCTTTTTGCAGCATTTTCCGGATTATCGCGGTAATCCAAGCCAAGCATTATGTCTTTGCCTTTAGGGCTTTCCTTAAAAATTTCTGTTTTTGTTACCTGAAAAGAGGCTTTTCTCCTGTCTTTTTCTACAAGCCTTCTTTCGGTTCCTTTTCTTCTGTCAAAAAACTTTGTTTTTCTTAAAGCAATAGGAACATGAATTTCTTTGACAAGTTCTGCAATTGGTTTTTTAAAGACAGGTTTCTTAAAAGGCACAAATTTCTTTAAAGGCATAAATATACTATCAGAAACAGGAATTAATAAATGTATTCAAAAAAAATAGGAAGTGAAGAAAAGAATTCTTCACAAATCATATGGCTTCAAGGTTTTTCTTCCATTGTCAGTGCATCTCTTTACTGCATCGTCAATTGAAGCCTGGACTCTAGCGCTTAAAGCATCATAGGTGTCAGAACCCATCTGCATGTTCTTGCTTTTAACGTAATCCCCTACTTTGCTTCTCACAATCAGTGAATCTGCCATAAATTATTACCCCCTGAAAAATAAATAAAAAAGCAAAATTAAATGCTTTCCAAATTAAATAAAAAAAAAAGTTATTTAAAGGAAACAGTCAAAAAAGGCTTAAAACAGCCAAAAAACAGTGAATTAAAGGGGTTTTCAGAAAAAAAAGAATTAATTATGTATAAGAAAACGTGTTTATTTTTTCTTTTTTGCAGGCTTTCTCCTGTCAGTTCTAACATCAGTTCTTCTTCTGTCTGTTTTGACTGCAACAGTGTGTGTTCTTACTGGATTTCTTTCCCATGCCTGCAAATGCATTCCTGCAAATTTAACTGGCTTGCCCACAGGCCTTGACGCTGATTCTTCTAAGATTGTGCTTCTAAGAGTTATTGGTTTTGGTTTTCCTGTTTTTGGATCATGAAATTCTCTTTTCTGCCTTCCGCCTAGTTCATGAACAAGATTAAATACGTCTTTTCCATCAGAATTATAATCCCTTGCAGCAAATTCTCCAGCATCTTTCATCTGAATATTCTGACCGACTACTTTTCCTTGTTTAACAACATCTTCTTCTCTTTCCCATGCAACAAAAGGGTTTGCTCTCCTGTCAAAATCATTGGTTGCAGGATTTCTCTTCCTTTCAGTGAAAAGCCTGCTGTTTTTTCTCCTGTTTAAAGGATTAAATTTTCCTCTTCTGAGTTTACCTAAAAGCTTTGGCATAA